>CBFGTN010000008.1:0-49840 GCA_965652075.1 uncultured bacterium | reverse complement strand
CCACCGTAACAACCGTATTCAGCCGGAGCCCACCGGACGTTTGCCGCGATTCCGGTATGCGGTACCAGACCCGCCACCTCGACCCGGTCTGAGTCCAGATCGGGTCACTTCTTGCCCCCATCGTCCGCGACGAATCTCCAAGCTGGGATCGGGCTGCTCTCTCACCTGCGGCCGGCGTTCAGCAGCTCCTTCTAGGACTTGACAGGACGAGACCAATGATATCCAATATATTGCATGCCAACGACCCTCAGGCGAGTGGAGCGGACCCTGTGGCGTGATCGGGCGTTCCGGATGCTGCGCGATGCGATCGTCAACGGAGAGCTCGCGCCTGGAGCGGTGATTCGCGATGCCGAGCTGGCGGAGCGCGTCGGGATGTCGAGGACGCCGGTTCGCGAGGCGCTGACCCGGCTGGCCGATGAGGGCCTGGTCGAGACCAAGGCACACGCCTGGACCCGGGTGTCACCCCTCTCGCTGCGCGAGGTTCGGGACGCGCTCATTGTCGTGCGGGCGATGCACGAGCTAGCGGTCCGGCTGGCCGTCCCCCTGATGACCGAAAAGCACCACGAGGTGATGCGCGCGGCCAATCGCCGGTTCGCCGCAGCGCTTGAGGCGGGCGACGTCGATGGTGCGATCGATGCCGACGACGCTCTGCACGACGTCCCGGTCGCGGTAGTGGGCAATCGGGCGCTCGCCACGACGATCGAGCGTGAGCTGCCCTTGATCCGCAGGCTCGAGCGGCTGCGCTTCGGTTCGCTGTTGGGCCGAAGCTCCATCGCCAGGCATGGCCAGCTGATCGAGGCGTGCGAGGACCGGGACGTGGATACCGCGGTGGCGATCACGACTCGGATCTGGACCAACCTGCTCGACCTCTTTGATTCGGAAGGAGCTGATGATGACGACGCTTGAGGCGCGACCGACCCCAGCCGCCACCAGGCTCGAGGACTACCCGCGCTATCCGCTGCTCTTCGGGCCGTCGCCGATCCAACGGTTGGATCGACTGACGAAGCACCTCGGCGGCGCTTCGCTGTGGGCGAAGCGTGAAGACTGCAACTCGGGCCACGCGTTCGGCGGGAACAAGGCGCGCAAACTCGAGTACTTGGTCGCCGACGCCCTCGCGTTGGGATGCGATACCCTGGTCTCGATTGGGGGCGTCCAGTCGAACCACACCCGTCAGGTTGCGGCCGCCGCCGCGGTGGCCGGAATGAAGTGCGTCCTCGTCCAGGAGAGCTGGGTCGACTGGCCGGACGTCACCTACGATCGGGTCGGCAACATCCTCCTCTCGCGACTCATGGGGGCCGATGTCCGCCTCGTGAACGCCGACTTTGGGATCGGCTTCAAGGAGAGCTGGGAGCAGGCGCTCGCGGAGATCGAGGCGAACGGCGGCAAGCCCTACGCGATCCCCGCCGGGGCATCCGATCACCCGCTTGGAGGCCTCGGATTCGCCTCGTGGGCGCGCGAGGTCGAGGCCCAGGAGGCCGAGACCGGCATCTTTTTCGACACGGTCATCGTCTGTTCGGTCACCGGCTCGACCCAGGCCGGCATGATCGCCGGCTTCGCCGATCGGGCCCGCGAGCGACGTGTCATCGGCATCGACGCCTCGGCCAAGCCCGAAGAGACCAGGGCCCAGGTCGCGCGGATCGCGCGGTTCACGGCGAAGGCGATCGGGATCGACCGCGATCTGCGCGATGACGAGGTCATTCTGGACGACCGCTATCACGCCGGCACGTATGGCATCCCCGACCAGTCGACGCTCTCGGCGATGCGCGTGGCGGCCCGCCTCGAGGCGATGATCACCGACCCGGTCTACGAGGGGAAGTCGATGGCGGGCCTCATCGACCTCGTGAGCCGAGGCGAGATCGACAGTTCGTCGAATGTGCTGTATGCGCACCTTGGCGGGCAGCCGGCCATCAACGCCTATGCCGCGCTGGTCCGCTGAGATGGTCGAGGCCGCCACCGGCCGCTAGCCGTCCGATCCGCTACGCTCGGGCCCATGAGTGGTGATCCCATCAGCCTGAGGGAGGCGTGGATCGACGTCGACGGTCGGCGCCTCCTGTACCGCGCGAACGCCGAGCCACCTCCTGCGGACGCCCCCGCGCTCATCCACATCCACGGCTTCGCGATCTCCGGGCGCTATCTGATGCCGACGGCCTACCGGCTGGCGCGCGATTTCCGCACGTACGTTCCCGACCTGCCCGGCTTCGGACGCAGCGAGCGCCCGCCGCATCCGTACGGCATCCCCGAGCTGGCCGATGCGCTGGCGCGTTTCCTGGATGCCGTCGGCGTCGAGCGCGCGACGCTGCTCGGCAACTCGCTCGGCTGCCCGATCATCGGCGAGTTTCTCGACCACTTCCCCGATCGGGTCGAACGCGTGATCTTCGTGTCGCCCGCTGGAGGGCTGTACAACCAGCCACTGCCCAAGGGCCTCTCCCAGCTCATCGTCGACACGCTGCGCGAGCCGCCGGGCATGGCGAAGTTCGTCGTCTCCGACTACCTCCACTACGGCCCGGTCGCGACGTTCAACCTCATCCGCTCGATGCTCGCGTACCCGACCACCGAGCGCATCGCCGAGCTGACGATCCCGACGCTCGTCGTGCTCGGCAGTCGCGACCCGTTCGTGAGCGAGCGGTGGGTGAAGCGACGGGCCGTCGGCCTCCCGCACGTCACCGCGCTGACGATTCACGGTGCCGCCCACGCGATCAACTATTCGCATCCCGAGCAGCTGGCGAACGTGGTCCGGCACTGGATGGCCGATGAGCCGATCGTCGACGATCCGACCCTACCCGGGCGCGCTCGCGTCTTCCTCACCCCCGCGGGGAGCTGACGACGGCGAACGTGCGCCGGCCCGGACACGGCCCCGTCGTCGCCCTGCAGGCCGGCGAGTCGGGTCCGCCGCTCGTCCTGCTCCACGGCCTGGCCGGCTCGGGCGCGTGGTGGACGCGCAATCTGCCCGCACTGTCGGCCGAGTTCCGGGTCATGGCGATCGACCTGCCGGGATTCGGCACGAGCCACCCGGACGCGCGGCTCATCCTGGACGAGGTGCCGGCGCAGCTCGCCGGACTGCTCGGCGAGCTGGGACTCGAACGCGCCCACGTCGTGGGCCACTCGATGGGCGGCCTCGTGGCCGCTGCCCTCGCGGCGGATCATCCCGAGCGCGTTGATCGGCTCGTGCTGGTCGACGCCGGCTTCCTGTCACTCGACCCCACCTGGCGGCATCGGATCACGGGGCCGCTGCGGACCCTGCCGTGGACGGCGCCGACGATCATCCCCACGCTCGTGCGCGACACGCTGCGCTCGGGGCCCGTGCGGATGGCCAAGGCCACGGCCCAGGTCCTGCGCCAGGACTGGCGCGACAAGCTGCCGGCGATCACCGCGCCGACGCTTGTCGTCTGGGGCCAGCACGACCGCATCTGCAACCCACGGATCGGCGAGGCGATCGTGGCTGCCGTCCCCGGCGCACGCCTGGTGGTCATCAAGGGCGCGGGCCACAACCCGATGTGGGAGAAGCCGGCGGCGTTCGACCGCGAGGTGATCGACTTCCTTCAGGGCTGACCAAGCGCTCGCTATCCTCTGGCTCGATGAGAGGGCTGTTGCCGGCGCTCCTGCGGATCGGCGCGGATCCGGATGACGACGAGAGCCTGCGCCTGCGCAAGGCGCTGGTGATGGCCGCTGTGCTGATGGTCGTGCCGGCGGCCGCGGTGTGGGGCACGATCTACTGGTCGTTCGGCGAGCGCCTGGCGGCGTTCGTGCCCTGGGCCTATCTGCCACTGACCGCCATCGGTCTGCTCGGATTCGCGCTGACCCGGAGCTACCCGTGGTTGGCGGTCAGCCAGTTCGCGCTCTACATCACGCTTCCGTTCGCGCTGATGTGGGCGTTGGGCGGCATCGTGAGCGGCAGCGCGGTGGCGCTCTGGGCGTGGATCGCGCCGCTCGGTGCGCGCATGCTCGGACATCGTCGGGCCGCGCTCGCGTTGTTCATCGTCTTCGCGCTGGCGTTCGCCCTCAGCGCCGTCGCGCAGCCGGTGACCCGCGTCTCGATCGGCCTGCCCGGCTCGATGGTCATCACGTTCTTCGTCCTCAACGTGGTCGCCGTCGGTGGTATCACGCTGGCGCTGCTCGACGCGTCGGCGGGCGGCCGCGAAGGCTCACTGGCGGCGATGCACGGCCTCGTGCATCGGTACTTCTCGCCCGACGTGGCGCAGGCGATCCTGGCCGACCCGAAGCGCCAGGAGCTCGGCGGCGAGACCGCCGACGTCACGATCCTGTTCGCCGATGTCGGCGGCTACTCGACGTACGCGCACGACCGCGAGCCGGCGGACGTCGTCGAGCTCCTCAATGCGCTGTTCTCGGCAGCCGTGCCGCCGATCCTGGCCCAGGGCGGGACACCGATGCAGATGCCCGGCGACGCGGTGATGGCCGTGTTCGGTGCCCCGCGCCCGGCGCCGGATCACGCGCAGCGTGCCGCGCGCGCGGCGCTGGAGATCCAGCGGCGCAGCCAGGAGCTCGCCCGCTCTCACGAGGCGTGGCCGCGATTCCGGATCGGGCTGAACTCCGGCCCGGCGCTCGTCGGCAATATCGGCAGCGACGACTTCCGCAGCTTCACGGCCATCGGTGACACGACCAACATGGCCCAGCGCTTCCAGGCCCTGGCCGACCCCGGCGAGGTCGTCATCGGTCCCAGCACGGCAGCGCGGCTTGGAGCGGACTACCGGATGAGGTGCCTCGGCGACGTCGTCGTGAAGGGCCGCTCGGATCCGGTCCGCCCCTGGACCCTCCTGGGCGTGGCCGACCTCCGGTGACCGAGCCGGGCCGCCACCGTCACGACTGCCAGCGGTCGAGGGCGACGAGCTGGATGAGGTTGCCGACGGTGTCGTTGACCGTCGCGATCGTCGAGCCGGTGACCTTCGTCGGCGGCAGCGTGAACTCCGCACCGGCCGCGGTCATGCGGTCGTACTCGGACTGCACGTCGTCGACGTAGAACATCGCGGCCGGCTGCCCCTGCTCGAACAGCGCCTGCTGATAGGCCTTGCCCGCCGGGTTGTCGTCGGGCGCAAGCTGGAGCTCCGCTCCGTCCGGCTCCTCGGCGGAGGCCACGGTGAGCCATCGGTACGGGCCGTTCGTCACGTCGGTCTTCTTCACGAAGCCGACGACGGCGGTGTAGAAGCGCAGCGCCTTCTCCTGGTCGTCGACGTAGATGTGCGTCAGCTTGATCTTCACCGGTGTCCTCCTGTTGTTTGAGTGGCGGCCGGCACCCAGGCACACGGCGCGCGGCAGCGTCGACCGGGGTCGAAGCGAGGATGGGGGGTCAGTCGGGGGACTGGATGATCCGGATCATGTTTCCGGCCGGGTCGCGGAAGGCGCAGTCGCGGCCGTAGGACTGGTCCATCGGCTCCTGAACGACTTCCGCGCCGGTCGCCTGGACGCGGTCGAAGGTCGCCTCCAGGTCGGCCGTCGCGAGGTTCACGCCCCGGAGCAGTCCCTTGGCGAGCAGGTCGCCGAGGGCCTCGCGGTCCGACTCCGAGATGCCCGGATCGGCGGCCGGCGGCTCCAGCACGATGTTGATGTCGGGCTGGGACGGCGGTCCGACCGTCGTCCAGCGCATGCCATAGGCGCGGACGTCGTTTCGGACCTCGAATCCCAGCGCGTCCCGGTAGAACTCGATCGCCCTGTCGTGATCGTCGACGGCCAGGAAGCAGTTCAGCAGTTTCAGGTCCATGGCCCGAGCCTACCCGCCGGCCACCGGTTCCGCTTCTCGATTCCTGACCGGTCGCGTCGCCGCCCGCACGAGGCAGGCGGGAAGGGCCTCCGTCCACGAGTGGTCGCGTGCCCGATACGCGCTCGGCGACTCGCCGACGAGCTCGGTGAAGCGCGTGCTGAAGGTCCCGAGGGACTGGCAGCCGACCTCGAAGCACACCTCGGTGACCGACAGGTCGCCGCGGCGGAGCAGCGTCATTGCGCGCTCGATGCGCCGGGTCATGAGGTAGCTGTAGGGCGTCTCGCCATACGCCGCGCGAAAGCTTCGCGAGAAGTGGCCCGACGACATCAGGGCCGTCCGGGCGAGGGTCTCCACGTCGAGGGGCCGTGCGTACTCGCGGTCCATCTGGTCCCGCGCCCGCCGAAGGCGGACGAGGTCCTCGCGTTCCATCGCGCACACGATACCGCCACGCGTCCGGCGCCCCTCACGGCGCCGGCTCGATGTTCTGGTTCAGGTGGAAGGTGTTCCCGGGGTCCCATTGCCCTTTGAGCTGGGACAGGCGCCGCAGGTGGGTCTCGCCGTAGGCATGCCGAACGCTGGCCGCGTCGTCGTCGCCCAGGGCGTTGACGTAGGCGCCGGTCGAGAAGGGAGCGACCGCGGCGCCGTAGGCGCGGGCCGAGCCCATGCGCTCGGCATCCTCTGCCGGATCCGTCCAGGTCTGGCCGCCGAAGAACTCGACGAGTGCGTCGCGATGGACGAAGGCGGCATCCTCGCGCGCCACGTCGGCGATCGCCCCGCCATACGCCTGGAAGCCGCCGTTGGCCACCCTGGACCAGTCCACGCCGTCGTCGCCGTCCACGCCGCGGGTGAGGAACGCGTCGATCGCCGCGTCGCTGAGCTCGGCGAGGACGTGGCCGTTCGCGTATCGCCGCTTCCCGTGGTGATGATTCGCGTCGCCGATCGACTGCAGCGCGAGGTAGCTCATCTCGTCGACGCGCTCCTCGGTCGGCGTGCCGATTCCGCGCATGGCCGGCAGGTAGGCACGCCCGTCCTCCGGGTCGCCGACCCAGACGTAGCCGATGACGACTGTCGGCCGGCCGTTCTCCGTGAAGGCATCGGCCGTCAACGTCGCCTCACGCGGCGCGTCGGGCAGCAGGTCGCGCCAGCGACGCATCGGCTCGACCGCGTCCGCCGCCGGGAACGACAGCTCGGCGACGAGAGCGCGCCCGGTCGTCGGATGCAGGCGGAACACGAACTCGGTGACGACGCCGAAGTTTCCGCCCCCGCCGCGCAGGCCCCAGAACAGCTCCGGCTCCTCGGTCGCGGTGGCTCGGACGGTCTCGCCGTCAGCGGTCACCAGCGTGTACGACTCGACGTTGTCGCAGGCCATCCCGGCCTGCCTGGCGAGCCATCCCATCCCACCCCCCAGCGTCAGGCCGCCGACCCCGGTGTGTGACACGTTGCCGGCGGTCGTCGCCAGGCCGTGGGCGAGGGACGCGCGGTCCAGGAAGCGCAGGAGCGCCCCGCCGGCGACGCGCGCGCGCCGCGCGTCGGGGTCGACCGTCACGTCCGACATCGGCGACAGGTCGATCATCAGCCCACCGTCCGGCACCGAGTGGCCGAGGACGCTGTGACCGCCGCACCGGACGCCGATCTCGAGCCCTTCGGCGCGAGCGTGGCGGATCGCGGCCGAGACGTCGCCGGCGCTCGTGCAGCGCGCGATGAGCGCCGGCCGGCGGTCGACCATCGCGTTCCACACCTCTCGGTGTCCGTCGTATCCGTCGTCACCCGGACCGATCAGCTCGCCGTGGAAGCCGGGAATCGGGGCTGGCATGGGCAGTTCCTCGGTGCAGGCGTCGTGTGGTTACCCATAGGATGGCCGTCTCGCCCGAAACTCATCGAGGAGACTGCCCTGGCCACTCGATACGACGCGATCGTCATCGGTCTCGGCGGCATGGGATCGGCGACCGCGTACCACCTCGCGCGCCGTGGCCGGCGCGTGCTCGGGCTGGAGCAGTTCGACCTGCTCCACGACCTCGGCTCGTCCCACGGGGTCACCCGAATCATTCGGCTCGCGTATCACGAGCATCCTTCCTACGTGCCGCTGCTGCGTCGGGCGTACGAGCTCTGGCACGACCTGGAGGCCGGGGCCGGCGAGCGGCTGCTCATCACCACCGGCTCGCTCGAGGGCGGACCCGAGGACGGGTCGACGTTCCGGGGGGCGCTGGAGGCGGCCGAGCTCCACGACCTCGAGCACGAGGTGCTCGACGCAGCCGAGATGCGCCGCCGATACCCGGCATACGTCGGCTTCGACGATCGCACCCGCGTCGTCCACCAGCCCGACGGCGGCTTCCTGCTCGCCGAGCGCACGATCCTCGCCCACGTGAACGGCGCCCTCGCGGCGGGCGCGGAACTGCGCTTCCGTGAACCGGTCCTGCGCTGGGAGCCGATTGCCGATGGCGTGCGCGTCCAGACGGCGCATGCGACCTACGAGGCGGAGCGGCTCGTCGTCTGCGCCGGTGCCTGGGCACGGGCGCTCGTGCCCGAGCTGGATCGGCTGGCCGTCCCCGAGCGCCAGGTCCTCGCGTGGCTTCAGCCGACCCGGGTCGAGGCGTTTCAGCCCGACCGGTTCCCGGTCTTCCTCATCGACGTCGACGAGGGCAGCTTCTACGGCTTCCCGATCCACGACGTCCCCGGCTTCAAGTTCGGCAAGTACCACCACCTCGAGGAGCCGATCGACCCGTACGACCCGGACCGGACCGTGCGGCCGGCCGACGAGGCCGTGCTCCGGGCCTTCGCCGAGCGCTATTTCCCGGACGGTGCGGGCGCGACCGTGATGCTCAAGGCGTGCATGTTCACGAACTCGCCCGACGAGCACTTCCTGCTTGACACGCTGCCCGCGGCCCGGCAGGTGTCGCTCTTCGCCGGGGAGTCGGGGCATGGCTACAAGTTCGCATCGGTCATCGGGGAGATCCTCGCCGACCTCGCGGTCGAGGGGGAGACGCGGCACGACATCGGCCTCTTCCGCCTCGATCGATTCGGATGATCCGCTCGCCTGCCGAGCGGCCGGGCGCGCCGGAGGTACCAGGTGGGGACCGGTGTTGACCAAGATGTGGACAACTTGGTGGACATTCCCCTATCGAAGTGCGGCTCGACGGGCCTACGATCCGCCCCGGCCGTGCATCCTCAACCGAGGCACAGTGCCACCGTCATCATCAATCTCCACTTCACGTCACACGGAGGGTGCCATCGCAATGACCCAGCGGTCGTTGGCGTCCGGGGTTGCCGTCCAAAGCCCCGGAGCAGCGGAGCTGCCCACTCCCGACATCGTCGCCTTCATCCGCTACTGTCACGCCCGGAGAGGCGCATCCTGGCCCGAGCTCTACGACGAGATGTGCGCGGTCGCGGCACGTCGCGAGTTCAATGGCTGGGACCACGCGCAGCTCGCAGAGCGCGGCGTGAGCTTCACGCTCCTGGAGATGCCCCGCCTCGCGGGCTGGGCACGCGCCGTCCTCGCCGGGATGCCGCAGCAGCGCGAGATCGACGACCACCGCGGCTCCACCACACCACGTCTCGAGGCGCAGGTCGCCGTCGCCTGAGCGCGCCCTGCGCCTGAATCAACCACCTCCCCGGAGCCCCGGCCCGAGCTCGGCGGGTCGGGGCTTCTTCACGGGTCAGTACGTGTGGCGGCGAGCCATCTCCCGCTCGATCATGCGCTCCATGACCATGTACTTCTCGATCCGCCGCCGGAGCTCGTTCGCCTCTGGCGTGTAGAGGTGGACGTACTGCTGGAGCTCGAGGCTGAGCTTGCGGCTGAAGATCCGGGCGTGGTCGAGGTTCCGCCTGAGGAGGACCTGGTCCATGCGGCGCAGGTGCTCCTCGTTCAGCAGATCCTCGTCGCGGAGCAGCTCGCGATCGACGTCGAGCTGCGTGCGCTGGAGCTGGACCGGGGTGATCAGCGTGTCGTCGTCGGCCATCGGCGAGGCCAGTCTAGCCGGACGCGGGCGCCGCGCGCCCGACGAGCGACTCGACCATCCCGGTCATCTCGTCGATCGTGAAGGGCTTGTTCAGCAGATGCACGTTCCCGATTCGTTCGAGCTCGGGCGCACGATCTTGCAGGGCGGTGACGTCGGCCGAGCACACGATGAGCGGGACGGCCGCCAGGCGCTCGTCGGCCCGAGCGAGGGTCACGATCTCCCAGCCCGATGCGCCCCCCAGCAGCAGGTCGACGATGACGAGATCGGGATCCGATGCCGCGAGCTCGGCGATGGCGGTGTTCTCGCCGTCGAACAGGCTGACCTCGTACCCGGCGTCGTCGTCGAGGATCGCCGACATCAGCTCGAGGAAGTCGGGGCTGTCGTTCACCACGCTGATGCGTGGTCGCCGGCCATCTGGCACCGCGGCCCTCCTGGGGTGGACCGCGAGTATAGGCGCCGACCATGGGTTCGTCGGCCGAGCGGGCAGTATCCTGTCGGGCGAGTCCCCGTAGCTCAGTGGATCAGAGCAGCCGCCTTCTAAGCGGCCGGTCGCAGGTTCGAATCCTGCCGGGGACGCCAATTGTTGTGCTTCGCGCGTGAGCCGGGCAGCTGAATGCACCGTCGGCGGCAATGGCGGCCCTTCGTAGGCAGGTGCGGGCTCCGCGCTGTGAGACCGCGGGAACCGTCGGTTCGCGCTGCGCGTCCCGGTCCGGTGACACCGCGCATGTCCTTCGCGATCATTCTGTGCGCCGCCCTGGTTGGCTGCGCCACCGCGACTGGGAGCGGCGCCACCGGTAGCCGGATGCCTGTCGTCACTGAACCCCCTGCCGCATCCAGTTCGCTACCGCCTGGCGGCCTGACGGAGGCTCAAGCCATCGCCGCCGCGACTCGGTGGATGCCCGATGGCGCGACGGTTTGGGCGACGATGGCAGGTACGTATGAAGAGGTCTTCGACGCCATGGCGCACAGGCCCAATCCGAAGATCCAGCCCGCACCTGCTGGCGGCGATGAGCTGGAGCATGCGGTGTGGGGCGTCCAGTTCAGGTTCGTGGCCGAGATCTGCGGTCCGGCCGGCAGCTCCTGCGAGACACGCGATGCGCTTCGGACCGCCGTGATCGACTATCTCTCGGGCAAGCAGCTGAATCAGTCCACGTACGCGCCGTCACCCGGCGATCCGCTGCCAACTCCTGGCCCGTAGCCTCGGGCCGTGATCGGCGGTCAGCGGGCGGGGGCTCCGAACCACTTCGTCAACGCCTCGACGAGCCCCGCGTCGATCCCGTCTCCGACCCAGGCCACATACCCGTCGGGGCGAATGAGGACCGCGCTGGGCGCCGCCACCGTCCCGATGACCGGGAGCTCCCATGGCCCGTCGCAGGTGGCGTCGATCAACTGCACGCGATCGTCCCAGCCCGACACGGCGACGCTGCCGGGCGCACTGAGGTTGAGGAGCACGGGCCGGGCGCGGTGGAGCAGGCTGAAGACCCGCATCGGCCCGTTGGCGGTGGCGATGTCGAGGTCAGGCATCCGGCGTCCGAGCAGCGGGTGTCCCTCGCCCAGGTCGTACCGGATCCCCAGGCCGGACATCGTGGCGGCGACGTGCGTGCGCGGCTCGTCCAGGGCGAGCAGCTCGGCGACGACCTCGCGCAGCGCGTTCGTGCGGTCATCCGTCCGACCCAGGGCGACCTGCGCCATCGTGTCGCGCAGGACGCGGGCAGCGACCGGATGGCGTTCGGCGTGGTAGGTGTCGAGCAGGCCCTCGTCCGAGACGCCGTTGACGACCTGGGCCAGCTTCCAGCCGAGATTCACCGCATCCTGGACGCCGATGTTGAGGCCCTGGCCACCGGCAGGGTAGTGAATGTGCGCCGCGTCGCCGGCGAGCAGCACCCGTCCCTTGCGGTAGGCCTCGGCCTGCCGGGTCGCGTCACTGAACCGCGAGATCCAGGTGGGAGCGTGGACGCCGTAGTCGGTGCCGTAGCGCGCCACCAGCGCCTCGCGCAGCTCCTCCAGGGTGGGTTCGCCGGCGCCCTCGACGCGTTCCTCGGTGATCATCACGCGGACCGGTCCCGCATCGGCGTAGACGATCTGTCCGTCGCGGACCTCGTACTGGACGCGGCTCAACCCATACGGGCCGTGCGCGTCGTGGCGCATGCCCAACTCCGGCTCCTCGGCGAGCTCGACCTCCGCGATCAGGTGGCTGATCGTGGGATCCGATCCGGAGAACTCGATGCCCGCCGTCTTCCGAACCAGGCTGCGTCCGCCGTCGCAGCCGACGAGATACTCCGCCCGCATGGACTCGCCGCCTGAGAGCTCCACGTCGACACCGGTGGTGTCCTGCGCAAACCCGATGACCTCGCGCCCCCGCTGGACCGTCACCCCCAGCTCGTCGACCCAGCCAGCGAGGATGCGCTCGATGTGGCTCTGCCAGAGCCCGAGCCCGTACGGATGGCGGGTCGGGAAGTCGGCGATCGTCAGCGACGTCCCACCGAACCCCGCCACCTGGGCGATCTGCCCCTCCGCGAGGAACCGATCGGCGATGCCGCGCTGGTCGAAGACCTCGATCGTCCGCGCGTGCAGGCCACCCGCGCGCGAGCCGCCAAGCTCCTGGGTCGCACGTCGCTCGAGGATGGCAACGTCCACGCCCGCCAGCGCGAGCTCGCCCGCCAGCATCAGGCCGGTCGGACCGGCGCCGGCGATCACGACCGCGTGCGCGGTCATCGGATGCACGCCGTCCTCGCGGCTACGTGACGGCCCGCTCGATGGCCGCCACCGCGTCGTCGAGCCCGCTCTCGAACGACATCGATCTCGCGAGCTCCTGCGCTGATGCGCGCAGCGCCGGGTCGGATGCGGCAGCCAGGGCCGCATCGGCCAGCCGTTCTGCTCTGAGGCCCCACGCCGGCTGCGCCTTCGGGGCCGCACCGAGCCGATGCAGACGGTCCGCCCAGTAGGGCTGGTCGCCGACGTGCGGGATGACGAGGGAGGGCACGCCCGCCGCGCAGACGGCATGCGTCGTCCCGGAGCCGCCGTGATGGACCACGAGGGCGGCGCGCGGAAACAGCGCGCGGTGGTCGACGACCCCGATGCGCAGGAGGCTCGGCGAGGAGACCCCACCGGCGACGTCTCCCTGCACGACGACGCGGCGCCCGGCGGCGAGCATCGCCTGGACGGCGTCGTCGACCGCGGCCTCGGGCGCGCCGGCCATCGAGCCGAAGGCGACGACGATCGGAGCCGCTCCGTCGGCAAGGAACGCGTCGACCTCGGCCGGCAGCGGTTCGACGGGTCCGTCGTCGAGCCAGGCGCCGGTCACGCGCGTGCCGGCCGGCAGGTCGGGCGGGATCCGGATGATCGCCGGCGAGCAGGCGAGGAGGTGGAGCCGGCGCGACCGCGCCCTGAACAGCGGGAGGCCGCGCTGCGCACTGCCCGCGCGCGCCAGGATCGCATCGACCGGGCGTGCGGTGCGCGCGAGCATGCGGTCGAGCATCCACCACGCGGTGCGGTTGAACGGACCCAGCGGCGGAAGCCCCGGCGGTGGCGCGCTGCGGGTGGGGAGCAGGACCGGATCGAACACGGCCGTGGCGAACGCCAGGGCCTCGTCGAGGACGACCGCATGGGCGAGGACGTGGATGCCATGGACGACGACCAGGTCGTGGCCCGGGAGCAGGGCGCGCAGCCGCCGATAGTGGTCCTCGCCATCGGCGAGGTGGAAGTCGCGGAGGATGGCGACCTGTGCAAGTGGCGGCCTGGTCGCGGCCTCGGCGGCGACCGCCGCGATCCGCCCGGGATCGGCGTGCGGTCCGGCCACCTCGACGCGCACGCCGGGCACCGACAGCGCGGCCCGATGCAGCGGCCAGCTGATGGCGGTGACCTGGTGGCGACGGGCGACGAGCCGCCGGAGGAGGGGAACGAACGGCGCGACGTCGCCGGTGGTGCCGACGGTGGCGATCGCGATCCGCATGAATCAGATGGCGGCGATGCTGCGGGGGGCGAAGCGGGGCCCCCGGCGTGGTGCGACGATGCCACCGACCTCGAGCAGCCGCTGCACCCGGCCGCGCTGACCGCGGTACGGCTCGAGCAGCTCGAGCATTCGCTCGTCGTCGGCGCGCGGCTCGCCGGCGAGGGCCCAGGCGACGGTGTCCGGGATGTGGAAGTCGCCCACGCTCACGGCGTCCGGGTCGCCGAAGGCGCAGCGCACGACCTCGGCCGCGGTCCACTGGCCGATGCCGCGCAGCGAGCGCAGGCGTGCCGTGGCCTCGGCGGCAGATGAGGATGCGTCCAGCCAGGCGGCCCGAGCAGCGGCGCGCCGGATGACGTCGGCCCGCCGGCGCTCGACGCCGAGCGGATGAAAGGCGTGGTACGGCAAGCCGGCGAGCGTTGCCGGCTCGGGCGGAAGCAGCAGGTCGCCGGGTCCCGGCGCGGCCTCGCCGTACCGGCGGAGCAGCGCCGCATACGAGCGGAATGCCTCGGTGCCTGTCACCTTCTGCTCCAGGACCGATGGCAGGAGAGCGTCGAACACTCGCCCGCTCCGCGGCAGGCGCAGCCCCGGGTGGGTCCGCTGCAGGCGGCGGAGGATCGGATGGACGGCGACGAACGCCTCCGGCCGGTCGTCTTCGCCGATGAGGGCCTCGACGCCGGTGATCGCGCGCTCCGCGCCGGGCCCCCACGCGGCCGCTCCGAGCCGCGACGCGGACACGAGGCGCAGCTGGAGCGTTGCCGGTCCGTCCGGCGTGCGGAACGCGAGCGATGCCGCTGCCCGCTCGAAGCGGATCGTGCGGTCGCCGCGCCCGTGGGCCAGGGGGCCGAGGGTGCTCGCGAGGTCGAGCGGGGCCCGCAGGTCGAGCTCGCGCTCGATCACCGCCGCATCGAGAGGAGGAGCGGCGACGATCCCGACTGCGTCGCCTCGAACTCGGATCGGCTGCGCATGCCGCGATAGCCCTCGGCGACGACGATCTGCGCGCAGGCCGCACCGAGCGAGCCGCCCGGCCCGGGCAGGAGCACGACGCCCGGAGCGTACTCGCGGAGCGCGACGCGGAGGCTCGTCGCGAAGTCGTAGGTGTCCGCGCCCTGGCCGCGCAGCGAGTGCTCGGCAAGCTCGGCCGGATCGGTGGACCACGGGGTGAATCGGGCGCCGCGGCCGTCGACGAGGGTCACGTTCGGCCGGTCCCAGCGCAGCTCGCCGAGTCGCTCGGCGGCCTCCTCGATCGCGGCGGCGCGCAGCGGGGTGTGCCATGCGTCGGCGCTCGCCAGGCGCAGCGGGTAGCCGCGCTCCGCGACCCGCACGGGCGGCAGCCGGCCGGCGAGCGAGTCGATGCTGTCCGACGTCCCTGCGATCACGGCGAAGGCACCGAGGTCGATCGCCAGGGCGGTGCCGCCGTTCGCCTCGTCGAGCGCGTCGTTCAGGCCGTCGATGCGGCCCTGCGCTGGCTGCCAGGCGTCGTCGGTGAGCGGGTAGATGAGCTCGGCCGGGAGCTTGTCGCCGTCCAGCGGCTGCTCCGCGGCCGACGCCATCTCCTGGACGAGGCGGAACGCGTCGTCGAACCCGAGCGCACCGGAGGCGGCGAGCGCCGTGTACCAGCCGGTCGAGTTGGCGACCACCACGACGACCTCGTGGTCATCCGCGATGCGCTCGGCGTCCAGCAGGCTGCAGAGGAAGACGAGCGGCCAGCCGTTCGTCGGTCGCAGGTGGACCTCCGGGTCGAACCGATCGGCGCCATCGACCTCGCTCAGTGGCGTGAGGCCGGCGGACGACCGCAGCTCGTCGGCGCGGCGCACCCACGGATGTCCGGCGGGCAGCGAGCCGAGGGACGGGGGCCCGTACGAGCCGCGCCCCGGGAAGGCGACCGCGGCCCGGGTCACGATCGGGCCGCGGCCTGGCGTCGCTTGGCGCCGACCGCCGTCACCGCGGCCGCGACGATCTGGTCGACGCCGACGAGGACGGCCGCGGTCGCCGGGCCCAGGGGCACGAACGAGTCGACGGCGCGGACGGATCCGAGGCGCTTGGCGACCTTGTGCTCGGCCAGGTCGGCGACGATCGCGTCGGCGACGCCGCCCCCCGTCGCACGGCACTCGTCGACGACGACCACCGTGCCGATCCCTCCGGCCTGTGCCCGAACGGCCTCCATCGGCAGGGGGTTCAGCCAGCGAAGGTCGAGGACGCGAGCGCGCAGGTCGTGCTGTTCGGCGAGGCGGCGTGCCGCCTGGAGGCTGAGGCGCAGGCCGTTCGCGTAGCTCACCAGGAGGACATCGGCGTCGCCATCGGTCTCGCCATGCAGGCCGACCTCGCCCGGCAGGAGCAGCTCCGGCGGCGGGGGATAGGTCGAGAGCCAGCCGCCGTCGTCGTCGGCGTGGAGGTCCTTCTCGTGGTACAGCGCGATCGGCTCGAGGAAGACGACGACTCGGCCGTCCTCCGCTGCGAGCGCGATCGCGCCACGCAGCATGCGGGCCGCGTCGTCGCCGCGGGCCGGCGCCGCGAGCACGAGCCCGGGGATGTCGCGCAGCGCGCCGACGCTGTTGTCGTTGTGGAAGTGGCCGCCGAAACCCTTCTGGTAGGCGAGCCCTGGCACGCGGACGACCATCGGATTGCGGAACTGGCCGGAGCTGAAGAACTGGAGGGTGGCGGCCTCGCCGCGCAGCTGGTCCAGCGCGTTGTGGACGTAGGCGAGGTACTGGATCTCCGGCACCGGCAGCAGGCCGATGTGGGCCGCGCCCTGGGCGATGCCGAGGATGCTGGTCTCGTCGAGCAGGGTGTCGAAGACGCGCGCGGCACCGAAGCGCCGCTGCAGCCCGTTCGTGACGTTGTACACGCCACCCTTGCGACCGACGTCCTCGCCGAACACGAGCAGCTCGGGCCGGCGCAGCAGCTCGTCGGCCAGCGCGGCGTTGATGGACCCGGCCAGCGTCCGCGCATTCGGGGCGGTGGCGGCCTCCGGCAGCGTCTCGCCGAAGGAGGCGAGTCGCTCCTCTTCGGTGGTCAGCGGGGAGGCGCCGCGCGCGCGGACCTTGTCGGGGTGGTAGGGCGCCATCGGCGCCGTGACGTCGGCGGTCGTCTGCAGCTTCGGCCGTCGTGCCGCCTCCTCGGCGACCGCCATGACCCGGTCGCGCGTCTCCCGCACGAGGTCGCGGAGCTCGTCCGGCGTCGCCGCGCCGAGCTCGACCAGGCGACGCGCGTTGCGAACGAGTGGGTCGCGTCCCTCGACCTCCTCGATCTGCGGGATCGACCGGTATGTCTGCTCCGCATCGCTGCCGGCGTGGCCCCACAGCCGCACCGTGCGCAGGTGCAGGAATGCCGGCTCGCGGGTGCTCCGGACGTGCTCGACGGCCGTGTCGACCGCGCTCCAGATCTCGTCGAGCTCTCCGCCCGCGGGCACGTAGCGCAGATGCGCCATCTCCCCGAACGTGGACTCGATCCAGCCGTCGGGGGTCGGGACGCTGATGCCCGTGCCGTTGTCCTCGCACACCAGCAGCAGCGGCATCGGCAGGCCCATCCGCACCGCGTAGCGCGCCGTGTTGATCGCCGCGAGCGCGGTCGCGTGGTTCGCGCTCGCGTCGCCGAACGAGCAGACGACGACCGCATCCTCGGGAAGGTCGATGCCGACCCCGATGCGCTTGGCGCGCGCCAGGCTGAACGCGAGGCCCATCGCCTTTGGCAGGTGGCTGGCGATCGTGCTCGTCTGTGGCGGGATCCAGAGCGCCCGACTGCCCCACACCTTGTGCCGGCCCTGGGCGATCGGGTCCTCGCTGGAGGCAACGACACCGAGCAGGGCGTCGAGCACCGGCGTGCTGCCGCCGAGCTGCCGGGCGCGGGCCATCACGAACCCACCCGAGCGGTAGTGGAGGAATGCGGGGTCGTCGACGCGCAGCTGCGCACCGATGACGGCGTTGTCCTCGTGCCCGGCCGAGCTGATCGTGTAGAAGCTGCGGCCGGTCTTCTTCAGCTCGCGGGCCGCGACATCGACCTGGCGCGACGCGAGCTGGTCCTCGAAGATCCCGAGCGCGCGTTCGGAGGTCAAGGTCGTCCCGGGGTGGAGGGCCGCGTGGGGCTCGAGCCGAGCCGAGGCCGGCTGAGCGCCGGCGAGGTACGTATCGAGTTGGCTTTCGACGATGGCGACGCGATCCCAGGTCATTCGGCGGGTCCGGCTGTGGGAGCGTGAACGTGATGCGCTCGGGCGCGTCCATGATAGCGCCGCGGCTCACAGGATCGCCCACAGGACCCGAACTGAGGGGAAGTCACCGCCGCCCGTCGCTGCGGCGCAGAGGGCCGGGAAGAGCAGCAGTCCGGCGATCGCCACGAGCGGCGACCAGGTGAGCGGGCGGCGTACGCGACGCGGGACCATGGCTGGCAGTCCTCATGCGCGCCGGACGGCGAGCCCCGTGCCCGTGTCCCGACGCGTGCCCATGGGACTCCGCCGCCCATTACCGGGCGCTTACCAAGCGATTACCGGCGTCAGCCGCCGGCTGAGATCAGCACGATGCCGATGAGCGCCAGCACGACCCCGAGGATGCCGAGCGGCGGCAGGCGCTCACCGATCACGATGCGCGCGATCAGCATCGTCACGATCGGGTAGAGGCCAACGAGCGCCGCCGCCAGCCCGATCGGGATCGTGTCCCGAGCGAGGACGAAGAAGACATTGCCGCCGACGTCGAGCAGCCCGGCGGCCGCGACGATCGCCCACGGTGCCGTCGTGCGGTCGAAGCCACGTGTCGCGACGATGGCCGCCGCGAGCCCCGCGGAGGCGCCGCGGCTGAAGACGAGCGCCCACAGCCAGTCGCCGGCCGTCGCCGCAACGTCGATGAGCACGTACCAGGCGCCGAGCGCGAGAGCGGCAATCCCGGCGAGCGCGAGCGCCCGACGTCCGACCTCGTCGCGCGACGCCCCGCCCGCCGCTGCGGCGGCTGCCGCCGCGCACCCGACGCCCACGACCTGGAGCGGCGCGACGGGCTCACCTCGCAGCGCGCCGACCGCGAGCGGCAGGATGAGCGATCCGGCTCCGGCGAGCGCGGTGGTGATCCCCATGCTGCCGACGGACATGCCGCGATACAGCGCGGCGAGTCCGACCATGCCCGCCACGCCGGCGGCCATGCCGACGCCGAGAGCGTCCAGCCCGGGAACCGGCGGCCGCAGGATCGCGAGCGCGAGCAGCAAGGCGAGCAGACCGGCGCCGTGCGCGCCGGCAACCGCGACCAGCGCACCGGCGCGCCTGGCCGCCGAGGCACCGGCGAAGTCCCCGGCGCCGAACGACAGCGCGCCGAGGAGGCCGGTGAGGATTCCGGTCGACTGCATGGGCGGCCGACTGTATCGCATCGCCCTCGGCGGCCGGCCGAAAGCCCCGGATTCGTGGAGGTCGAGGCTGGTTGGGCACCGATCCGGGATTGGGAGGTGCCGGCAACCGCGGAATGCGCAATCTGCCTTGACACTCCGGCCGGGCTTGCGGATAGTGCGCGGAACCGATCAGCGGTCACCCGAGCGCCGTCCTGGGCCGGCGCGGGCTGGCCGCGGGGCGACGAGGTACGCGTGGCGGTCGAATCCAACCAGTCCGGACGGACGTCGGTGGAGGGGGAGCACGGGCCTTCGGCCGTCCGGCTCGAGGGGATCACGAAGCGGTTCGGCGACGTCAACGCGGTCGACGGCGTCGACCTCCAGATCGCCGACGGCGAGTTCTTCAGCATGCTGGGCCCATCGGGCTCCGGGAAGACGACGACCCTGCGGATGATCGCCGGCTTCGAGCTTCCCACCGAGGGAACGATCTGGCTCCACGGGCGCGACGTGACCGGCGTCCCGCCGTTCGATCGCGACGTCAACACGGTGTTCCAGGACTACGCCCTGTTCCCGCACATGACCGTCGGCGACAACGTCGCCTATGGCCTGGTCGTCAGCGGCGTCGCCAAGCCGGAGCGTCGGTCGCGGGTCACCGATGCGCTGCGCATGGTGCGCCTGGACGGGTACGAGGGCCGCCGCCCGGCCCAGCTCTCGGGTGGCCAGCGCCAGCGCGTCGCGCTGGCCCGGGCACTCGTCAATCGCCCGCGCGTCCTGCTGCTCGACGAGCCGCTCGGGGCCCTCGACCTGAAGCTCCGCGAGGAGATGCAGATCGAGCTCAAGGCGATCCAGGCACAGGTCGGGATCACGTTCATCTACGTGACCCACGACCAGGAGGAGGCGCTCACCATGAGCGACCGCCTGGCCGTCTTCAATCTCGGGCGCATCGAGCAGATCGGCGCGCCGGCCGAGGTGTACGAGCACCCCAAGACGACGTTCGTCGCCGGCTTCGTCGGCACGTCGAACCTGCTGGCCGGGGAGACGGCAAGAGTCGTCCTCGGCACCGACGGCGTCTTCACCGTCCGTCCCGAGAAGATCCGGATCGGGGAGCCGGACGACGTGCCCGCCGACGACGAGGGATCGGCCCTCGGTCAGGTGCGCGAGGTGGTCTACATCGGGCCGGACACCCGATACATCGTCGCGCTCCAGACCGGCAGCGAGCTCGTCGTCATGCAACAGAACCTGCAGACATCGTCGATGGAGGCGCTCTCCGCGCAGGGCCGCGCCGTGCGGCTCATCTGGAAGCGCCGCCACGTGCTGAGTCTCGCGACCAGCGAAGGAATGGGGGCATCGGAGGAAGAACCCACATGAGACACGCGCGCGTTTCAGCCGTCCTCGCGGCGGTCCCGCTGCTGCTTGCAGCGTGTACCGGCGGCGGCTCCGGAGAGATGCTCCAGGAGCTCGGCGACCCCGAGGGCGAGCTGGACCTCGTCATTTGGGCCGGCTACGCCGAAGAGGGCGCAGTCGAGGGATTCGACTGGGTGACGCCGTTCGAGGAAGAGACCGGCTGCCAGGTCAACGCCCAGGTCCAGGCCGACTCGGCCACCGGCGTCCAGATGCTGCAGTCGGGTGAGTTCGACGGCGGCTCGTTCTCAGGCAACGCGACCGACCGCTTGATGGCCGGTGGTGACGTGGCCCCGGTCAACGTCGAGCTGCTCGAGAACTACGACAACGTCTTCGAGGGGCTGAAGAACCAGCCCCACAACTCGCTGGACGGCGTCCCGTACGGCGTGCCACACGGGCGCGGGCCGAACCTCCTGGCCTGGAACACCGAGGAGGTCGATCCGCAGACGTCGCAGGTCGGCCTCTGGGAGGATGCGGCGAACTACGAGGGCAAGCTCAGCATCTTCGACTCGCCGGACTTCATCGCCGATGCGGCCCTGCATCTGATGGCGACCCAGGAAGACCTCGGGATCACGAATCCCTACCAGCTGAACCAGGAGCAGTTCGACGCGGCGATCGCGCTGCTGCAAGAGCAGTTCAGTCACAACCCGCAGTTCTGGGATGGCGGCACGTTCGCCGACCAGATCACCGCCTTCGCGGCCGGTGACATCACGATCGGGACGACCTGGCAGTACCAGGTGAACAGCCTCGCTGCCGAGGAGGCTCCGATCGAGGCCATCAAGCCCGAAGAGGGCGCGACCGGCTGGTCGGACACGTGGATGATCGCGAGCGAGGCCGCGCACCCGAACTGCATGTACCTGTGGATGGACCACATGATGTCGGCCGAGGCAAACGGTCAGGCGACCGTGTACTTCGGCGAGGCGCCGACCAGCAACCAGGCCTGCGAGTACGCCGAGACGATCGCCCCGGGCCACTGCGAGCAGACCCACGCGACCGATGAGGCGTACTGGGAGGACATCTGGTACTGGAGCACCGCGCGAGAGGACTGCGCCGACGACGACGACAACACGACGTGCGTCGACTACGACGGCTGGGTCGAGGCGTGGACCACCCTGCGCGGGCAGGACTGAGGCTCCCGGCCCAAGGTCCCTTGCGCGAGATCGATGCGCTCCCGGAGGGTCCGCTCTCCGGGGAGCGTCGTCCCCATTGACCGATGGCAGCTGACGCACCCGCGCTGAGATCGGAGCGGGCCTCGAGCCGCTCCCGACGGCTTGCGACCTGGCTGCATGCGAGGCCGCGCGTCCAGCTCCGGCTGCTGCTCGCCCTCCCGTTGGCCTGGCTCGGGATCGTCTATCTCGGGTCGCTGGCGTTCCTGCTGCTGAACGCCTTCTGGGCCACCGACTCGTTCACCGGCGACGTCATCCCCTTCGACTGGACCCTCGACGCGTTCGAGCAGATCATCGGCAACGACGTCTACCGGACGATCGCCGCACGCACGGTGACGATGGCCATCCTCGTCACCGTGACCGATGCGCTGCTCGCGTTCCCGATCGCCTACTACATGGCCAGGATCGCCAGCCCGCGGATGCGCCGCCTGCTCGTCGTGGCGATCCTCATGCCGCTGTGGGCCTCGTACCTGGTGAAGATCTTCGCCTGGCGCTCGATCTTCCTCGGCAACGGGTTCCTGTCGTGGATGCTCGCGCCGTTCGGGATCGCCGGGCCGGGCACCGACGAGATCGCGAACTCGTGGGTCGTCTTCAGCTACCTGTGGCTGCCGTACATGATCCTGCCGATCTATGCCGGGCTCGAGCGCGTCCCGAGCTCCCTGCTCGAGGCGTCGGCGGACCTCGGCGCGAAGGCCGGGACGACGTTCCGCCGGGTCATCCTGCCGATCGTCTTCCCATCCGTCGTGGCGGGCTCGATCTTCACGTTCTCCCTGACCCTCGGCGACTACATCGTGCCGAGCCTCGTGAGCGACGCGAAGTTCATCGGCAACGTGATCTACGACAACTCGGCGCTCGGGAACTTCGCGGTGGCCGCCGCGTACTCCCTCGTCCCGATCGTGATCATGCTCATCTACCTCACGATCGCGCGCCGCCTCGGCGCGTTCGACTCGCTGTGACGGGCATCGTCAGATGACCGAGTCGCGCTGGGTCCGCGTTGGCCTGCGGGTGCTCACCTGGGCGGTCCTCGGCTTCCTGTACCTGCCGCTTCTCCTCGTCGCGATCAACGCGTTCAACGTCAGCGGCTTCATGGCCTGGCCGCCGCCCGGGCTCTCGCTCCGCTGGTTCGAGGACGCGATCAGCAATCCCACGATCCTCCAGGCGTTCGGCACGTCGGTGGTCGCCGCCCTCGGCGCGGTCGCCATCGCCCTCGTGCTCGGCACGCTGGCGGCGATGGCCGTCCAGCGCTTCTCGTTCTTCGGCCGCGAATCGATCAGCTTCCTGCTCGTGCTGCCGATCGCCCTGCCGGGCGTGCTCACCGGCATCGCGCTGAGCACGACGTTCCAGACGTTCGGGATCAGCTTCGGGCTGATGACGATCGTCATCGGCCACGCGACCTTCTGCGTCGTCATCGCCTACAACAACGTCATCGCGCGGTTGCGTCGCCTGCCTCGCACGCCCGAGGAGGCATCCGCCGACCTCGGTGCCGACACCTGGATCACGTTCCGCAAGATCACGATGCCCGGGATGCGGACGGCGCTGCTGTCCGGCGCGCTGCTGGCCTTCGCCCTGTCGTTCGACGAGGTCATCGTGACCGTCTTCACCGCCGGGGCAGGCACGCAGACGATCCCGCTGTGGGTCCTGGGCGCGATGCAGCGCCCGACGCAGCTGCCCGTCGTCAACGTCGTGGCGCTCGTGCTCATCGTCATCTCGACGGTGCCGGTGTACTTCGCGCAGCGCCTGAGCGACGCCGGGGAGAGTGGGGCCGGCGGTCGCATCTGAACTGATGGTCCCGATGCGGGCGGCCCGCGTCCGGCGTACGCTAGCGCCGCCTCCGGCTCGATCGCGCCGGACCCGAGCGAAGGGGAGACTGTGACCGCCACCCAGACCACCACCTCCGCGCCCGCGTGGCGTGCCGCCGTCATCGGCATCGTCGCCCTCCTTGCCGTCGGCATCGGCATCGTGCTCGGGGCGGTGATCCTCCAGTCGCGTGCCGCGACGATGGGCAGCGGCGCGAGCTACGTCCCCGCCACGGCGCCGCTCTACGTCGAGGTCCGCCTCGAGCCCTCGGAGGCGCAGGATGCAGCGCTCCGCGAGCTCCTCGGACGCTTCCCGGAGATCGAGGGGGTCGACCTGTCCCAGCCGCTGTACGGGCAGCTCACCGCCAAGATCGACGAGTCGCTGGCCGCCGAGGGTGCGGAGCTGAGCTGGTCGGCGGACGTCGATCCCTGGTTCGACGGGCGCGTCGGAGTCGCGGTGCTCGACTTCCCGACCGAGGCCATGGACCCCGCAATGCCGGATCCGACGATGTTCGGCATGCCGTCCACCGTCCTCCTGGTCGGCGTCACCGACCGATCGGCGGCCGAGGCCTCGATCGATCGGATCATCGCCGCGTCCGAGGCGGACGTGACGCTCACCGAGCGGGTCCATGACGGCGTCACGATCAACGTCGACGACGGGTCGGGCATGGCGTACGCCGTGACCGATGACCAGCTGATCCTGGCGACGACGGCGGACGACGTCGTCTCCGCGCTCGACGCCCATGCCGGCAGCTCGACGACGCTGTCGGATGCGGCCTCGATCGACGAGCTGACGAGCGCGCTGCCGGACGACTGGCTCGTCCTCGGCTTCTACGACTTCACCGACGTCTTCGCGAGCGCGCTCGAGGGCGCGGCGGCGGCTTCGCCGGGCGCCGAAGCGATGCGCGACCTGCTGGCGAACCAGCCGATGCGCGGCGCGATGGCGCTCACCGTCGCGGGCGATCGGATCAGCCTGCCGGTGGTGAGCGACCCGCCCGCCGGCCCGTTCGCGGTCACGAACGCGGCGCGCGACCTCACCGACGAGGTACCCGGCGACGCGCTGTACTACGCCGAGGGCGGCAACGTCGGGGCGTCCCTGACCGGGATGATCGCCTCGCTGAAGGCTGCGGTTGCCGAGATGCCCGACGGGGCCGGCCAGCTCGACATGGTCGAGGCCGCGCTCGGCGGCGACGTCGAGGAGCTCGTGTCATGGATCGGGGATGTCGCGGCCAGCGCCGGCTACGACGGCGAGCAGCCCTGGGCCGGCACGATCCTGGTGCCGAACGACATGGAGCGAGCACGTCGGACGATGGACCAGCTGACGACGTTCGCCGGCCTGGCGACGCTCGACCCGACGATCGGGATCACGGTCGAGGAGCGGGACGTCGACGGCGTCGAGGTGACGAGCCTGCGCTACCGCGATCCGAGCGCGTCGGAGCAGCCCGACGCGGCCATGCCGGTTCCGTTCGCGGTGCCGGAGGTCGTCGTCGAGTGGGCGGTGACCGAGGATCGCGTCCTCGTCGGCGTCGGCGATCGGTTCGTCGAACGTGTCCTGGGGCTCGAGTTGGCGGACTCGCTCGCGGCGGAGCCGCGCTTCACCGAGGCGATCGCGGAGCTTGGCGACCCGAGCCACGCCAGCGCCACCTGGCTGGACATCAGGGGCGTGCGGGTCGCGCTCGAGTCGGCATTCGGCGACATGGATCCGGCCGCGATGGAGAGCTACACCGCCGAGATCGCCCCGTGGCTCGAGCCCTTCGACCGGCTCGTCTCGGTGACGCGGGTGGACGGCGACCTCCTGCGGTCGGAGTCGCTCCTCATCGTCGAGTGACGCTGCCGGCGCCCATCCGGCCGCTTCCCGGCGGACGTCCGCCGGGTCCCGGCGTCGCGGCTGCCTCCGAGCACCTTCGGGCCGCGGGTGTCGAGCCGCAGGCATGGAGCAATGGCCCGGGCGATCGATACGCCGCTCACGACCACACGTACACGAAGCTCCTCGTCTGCGCCGAGGGATCGATCACGTTCCTCATCGGGTCGGACGCGCTCCCCGTGGAGCTGTCAGCCGGCGATGGCTTCGAGCTGCCCCCGCACACGACGCACGCGGCGATCGTCGGCTCGGCCGGCTGCACCTGCGTCGAGGGGCATCGCCGCTAGGCGCGCTTCGCCCGCGCCGCCGCTCGGGCCTCCACCTCGTAGCGATTGTCGTGGTACCAGCGCCCCCCGGCGCGGCGTGCCCGGACCGACTCGGCGACGTAGGCCAGCGGGTAGCGGATGCCGAGCCGGCCCCACTGGCGAACGTGCTCGAGCTCGTGCTCGAGCTCGGCCTCGCTCAGGCCGCGCCACGCGAACACCGTGCGCCCGATGGTGATCGCCAACCAGTCGCGCAGCGCGAGGCTGCCCACGCGCCGAAGCCACGGCACGACGACGACGCGATGGCGAGTCATCGGCGCGGATCCGGGTTCAGGAGGAGATCCGGCCGATCGCCCCAGTGGTCGAGGAAGCGGTAGAAGTTTCGCCTGCTGACCCGATCGCGCTCGGCATCCGGCAGCGACGCCCAGCCGCGGTGCTCGTGGCGCTCGAACGGCAACCCCGGAGTCCGGACCGCCGTCCAGCCGGCGTTGCGGACCGCGAACGAGAGGTCGAGATCGGCGTTCCGGTAGTAGCGGAAGCGGCGATCGAAGCCGCCGACGGTCCGAAGTGCCTCGCGCCTGATCGCCAGGCAGTAGGCCTCGATCGCGTCGACCGGCCCGGGCGGCGCCTCGTGAAACTGGCGCGCGTCGCCACTCGTGACCCCCCAGCCCCCCGCGATTCCGACCGCCGGGTCGTCGAAGGCGGCGAGGAGCCCGACGACGAAGTCACCGGTCGGCTCGAGCGACGTGTCCACCAGGATCGTGACCTCGCCGCGCGAGTCGCGCATGCCCAGCGTCCGTGCGTCGGCCCAGCCGAGGGGGCCCTCGCTCTCGAGGACCCTCGGATCCAGCGGCAGCTCGACGGTCGCGAGCGTCGTCGCGACCGGCTCCAGCGGCGCGTTCGCGACGACCACGAGCTCCCAGGTGGACGACGGGGTGTGGGCAGCGAGGCCGCGCAGGAAGCGGCGCAGGTCGTCGGGGTGGTCCTCCGCCGCGACCTGGATGGATGCCTCGACCGTGGCGGGGCGCTCGATCTCGTCGCCGCCCGCGTCGCGGACGAGGATCGGACG
This sequence comes from uncultured bacterium, assembly GCA_965652075.1. GTDB lineage: Bacteria > Chloroflexota > Limnocylindria > QHBO01 > QHBO01 > JACDBZ01. The sequence continues at coordinate 23,365 of CBFGTN010000008.1, read as the reverse complement.
GGCGGTGCTGCCGCCCTCGGCGTCCTGCACCTCCCAGCCGAGGGCCGCGATCTGGTCGCGGATGGCGTCCGCGCGCACCCAGTCGCGGTCGGCACGCGCCGCTGCGCGGTCGTCGAGCAGCCGGCGGACGTCGTCGGGGACGGGGGAAGGCATGAACGGAAGTACTCCTGGCGCTGACCGAACGTACCGGGCGGCCGGAGAGCACCACAACCTTACTATCCGGCCACGAGCCGCACCGACCGCACCCCGCCCGCGCGGACGGCACGGTCCTAGTGCCCACGACGAGGACGAACAGCAAGCCATGATGACGAATGAGGTCGGCAAGCTGCTGACGGCGGCCGAGGTCGCCGAGATGCTGCATCTGCACGTGAACACGGTCAAGCGGCTTGGCGATCGCGGCGAGCTCCCCTTCTTCCGGGTGTGCAAGCGCGGCGATCGTCGATTCCGCTACGACGACGTGATCGACTTCCTCCACCGGGCGAAGTAGCCCGATTCATGCTCCCGGCCCACGCCGGGCGCCGCCCCTGCCAGGGGCAGCACGACGACCGTCGAGGTGCCAATCTCTCGGCGGTCGTTGCGTGTCCTCCATAATCCGCGACGATGGCTGACGACCCGACCCGGCAGCTCGACGAGGCGCGCAGGCTCCTCGACGCCGGTGACCTCGACGCCGCCGTCGCCCTCGCCACCTCGCTGAGCCGGCTGCCGGACGCGGAGGTGGCCGGCGAGGCGTGGCTGCTGATCGGCACGGCGCGCTACCGCGACGACGACGAGCCTGGCGCGCTCGACGCGTGGCGCGCCGCGGCGAACATGGGTGGCCGCAGCGCCTGGGTCGGCTGGCGCAGCGTCGCGGAGCAGCTCGTGCGCGACGGCGACCTGGAGGGCGCGATCTCCGCCTACCGCGAGGCCGATCGCCGCGCCCCCCCGGCCGAGCGCGGCGCGATCGCCAACCGGATCGCCTGGCTGCTGAAGGAGACGGGCCACGACTTCGCCGCCAGGCGCCAGTTCAACCGCGCTCGGGGCGCCTATGCCGCGCACACGCCCTACGTCACCTACGCGATCATCGCGATCTGCGTCGGGCTCTTCCTCGTGGATGCCGTCCTCACGAACGGCGCCACGCTCGGCGGCGGCTTCCTGGGCGGTCAGCTCGGCCCGGTGGGCGAGGCGAACGCGATCAACGCGATCGCCGTCGCGAGCGGCGACTGGTGGGTGATCTTCACCAGCGCCTTCTTCCACATCGGCATCGTCCACCTGCTCTTCAACATGTACGTCCTGTACCTGTACGGCTCGCTCGTCGAGCGCATGTACGGCCCGATCGAGTACGCCCTCATCTACCTGCTATGCGCCGCCGGCGGCAGCGTCCTGACGATCCTCGTCGACCCGACGCAGTCGGCGGTCGGGGCGTCCGGCGCGATCTTCGGCCTCGTCGGGTGCCTCTTCGTCGTCTCGCGCCGCCATCACGCGGTGCTCGGCCGCGAGGCGCGGACGATGGTCGCCGGCATCGGCTCGTTCGTCGTCTACCTGCTGGTGTTCACGTTCATCGTGCCCGGCATCAGCTGGACCGGCCACCTCGGTGGGCTCTTCGTGGGCGCGGTGCTCGGCTTCTTCCTCCCGCCGACCGGCGTCGCCACCCTGAGCGGGATGTGGCGCACGCCGGGCGGGGAGCGGCTCAACCAATCGATGCCGGTCGCGCTTCGAGCGGCGGTGTACGTCGGTGTCGCCGTCATGCTGGCGGTGGGGTCGTTCGTGGCGGTCGATCGCCTCATCGGCTGATCCGGCGCGCCTCGAGGCACGGCGCGTGCCATCCTGACCGTCATGTGCTTCGACGATGACGCCCGACCCCCGCTTCCGCCGATCCGCGGCGGGGCCATCGATGCCCGCGACGTCCGCCTGAAGAGCGCCGATGGGACCACGTTCGCCGCGTACGCGGCTCGAGCCGAGCAGCCGAGCGGCGCCGGCGTCGTGGTGATCCCCGACGTCCGCGGCCTCAGCCCGTTCTACGAGGAGCTGACCCTGCGATTCGCGGAGGCCGGGGTGCATGCCGTCGCCTTCGACTTCTACGCCCGCACCGCCGGCGCGGAGAAGCGCGGCGCCGACTTCGAGTACGAGCCGCACGTCACCAAGCTCGACCCGCCGGCCGTCGACGCCGACACGGCCGCAGCGGTCGACTACCTGCGGTCAGCCGAGGGCGGCGCACCGGACCGCCTGTACACGGTCGGCTTCTGCATCGGGGGGCGGATCAGCCTGCTTCAGGCGCGCTCCGGCCTCGGCCTGAACGGCGTCATCGGCCTCTATCCCTGGCCGGTTGGGCCGCATCGGAGCGGGCTCGCGGCACCCGCCGACGAGGCGGGGCGATTCTCGTGCCCGGTGCTGGCGCTCTACGGCGGCGAGGACGCCGGGATCCCCGCCGAGACCCGCGACGAGTTCGATCGGGCGCTTGACGCCGCCGGCGTCGAGCGTCGGACGGTCGTCTACGAGGGTGCGCCGCACTCCTTCTTCGACCGCAAGGCCGCCGACCATGCCGACGCGAGCAGCGCGGCCTGGGACGAGATGCTGCGCTTCATGGACGTCGTCGCCTAGGCTGCCGATACGTCGAACGCCCGCCGCGGCGAGAGGCCGCGACGGGCGTCCGGTCGTTCAGGCGCCGGTCAGGCGCCGACGGGCTTCTGCTCCGGGCTCGCCACCGGAGCATCGCTCCGCCGGACGGGCCGCGTGTAGAGGTACAGCACGACGACGACGTAGGCCAGCCAGACGATGAGCGTGATCCACTCTGGGGTGCTCGTGTAGCCGAACATGGCCCGCAGGATCGAGCCGACCACGCCGAGCCCGCCATCGGCGGCCTCGTGCGGCAGGATCGCGCTGATGTCGAAGGCGATGCCCGTTCCGACGGTGATCCAGCCGATCTCCACGAACTCGTGGACGGCATGCGCGAGGAGCCCGGCGGCGATGAAGATCAGCGCGACGCCCGTCCACAGGAAGAACGTCCGCAGGTTCAGCACCCGCGCGCCGACGTAGAGCGCATAGCCGATCGCGACCGCGATCGCGAGCCCGACGACCGCGCCGACGAGCGTGCTCGTCGCCTCGGTGCCCGCGGCCGTCGCCTGGCCCATCAGGAACAGCGCGGTCTCGATGCCCTCGCGGATCACCGCCATGAAGGCGAGGACCGAGAGGCCGAAGATGCCGCCGTTCATCAGCGCGCGATCGACGCCGGCATGGAGCTCGCCCTTGATGTTCGCGGCGGTGCGACGCATCCAGAACAGCATCCAGGTGACGACGCCGGCGGCGACGACCATCGCGATGCCCTCGAAGATCTGCTCCGCCGGCTCCTCGAACCCGCCAATGGTGTTGAAGAGCACGAGCCCGATGACGACGCTGAGTGCGACGGCCGCGCCGGCCCCGAGCCAGATCTGGCCGAAGTAGCGTTGGTTCCCGGTCTTGGCCAGGTAGGCCATGATGATGCTGACGATCAGCGCCGCTTCGACGCCCTCGCGCAGGCCGGTGAGCAGGCCGGTGATGAAGAATCCGAAGTCCAACGTGAACTCCCTGGTGCATGGCGCTCCGTGGGCCCGGAGCGGGCTGGTCAACGGGAGGTAAGGCTAGCCTTACACCAGTCCTTCGTCAAACCGAATCACCGACGACGCGGTCGGGATTCAATCGGCGGCCTGCCCACGCTTTAGAATCAGCGTCCCGCCCACCCCACGGAGAACCGATGATCGACTTTTCGCTGACCGATGCGCAGCGGGAGGTGCAGCGCACCGCGCGCGCCTTCGCCGAGCGCGAGATCCTGCCGCGCATCCGCGAGCTCGACGAGACGTCGACGTACGACCGCACGCTCTACGAGCGGATGGGCGCCGAGGGGCTCTTGGGACTGCCGATTCCCGAGCGATACGGCGGTGCCGGCATGGACTACATCGCCTTCGCCCTGCTGTGCGAGGAGATGGAGCGTGCCGACACGGCCTTCCGGGTCATCCTCAGCGTCCACACCGGCCTGAACTCGCTGACGCTGCTGCAGTGGGCGAACGAGGACCAGAAGGAGCGATACCTCGTCCCCCAGGCGCGTGGCGAGAAGCTCGCGACGTTCGGCCTCACCGAGCCGGGCGTCGGCTCCGACGCAGCGAACCTCGCGAGCACGGCCCGCCGCGACGGCGATCGTTACATCCTCAACGGCTCGAAGATCTGGATCAGCCTCGCCGACACGGCGGACCACGTCCTGGTGTTCGCGAACGTCGACCGCAGCCAGGGCCATAAGGGGATCACCGCGTTCATCGTCGAGCGCTCGTTCCCCGGGTTCAGCAGCGAGTCATTGCACGGCAAGCTCGGCGTGCGCGCCGGCAACACGGGCATCCTAACCTTCGACGACTGCGAGGTGCCCGCCGCCAATCGGGTCGGTGAGGAAGGTGAGGGCTTCACGATCGCGATGAGCGCGATCGACCAGGGCCGGTACACCGTCGCGGCCGGGTCCGTGGGGCTCGCGCAGGCGTGCCTCGACGCGTCGGTTCGGTACGCGCACGAGCGCAAGACGTTCGGCTCCGAGATCGGCGAGCACCAGCTCGTGAAGCAGATGCTCGCGAAGATGGAGCAGGGGATCGAGGCGGGGCGACTGCTCGTGTGGAAGGCCGGCTGGAAGAAGAACCGCGGCGAGCGCAACACGCGGGAGACGTCGCTCGCGAAGTGGTTCGCGACCGACCACGCCGTGCAGTCGGCCATGGACGCGATCCAGGTCCACGGCGCGTACGGCTACTCGAACGAGTACCCGGTCGAGCGATACCTGCGCAACAGCAAGGGATCGGTCATCTACGAGGGGACCTCGCAGATCCATACCCTCATGCAGGCCGACTACCTGCTCGGGTATCGGAAGGACAAGCCGCTGCGGATGCCGCAGCCGCCATACGAGGGCGAGATGTGACCGCGCTCAGGCGGGCGACTTGCGGCTGAGGCGCTCGGCCAGCCCGCCGACGGTCAGCGCGCCCCCGAGGGCCAGGATGCCGATGGCGGCCACCAGCCGGAAGGCCTCGCCGCCGAAGGCGGTCGCGAAGACGAGGTAGGCGACGAGGCCGCCGACGGCCAGCCCGGAGCCGATCCACTTGAATGCTGGCGCGTCGGCGATCCAGCCGGCGGCATACATCCCGATGCCGAGGCTGAAGGGAATGACGCTCCACAGGTACGTCCACGCCTCCCAGCGGTCGCTGAGGCTCGTGTAGAGCAGCGCGGCACCGATGCCGGCGAGCATTGAGCCGGGGATCACCATTCCCGCTCGCAGGCGGCGGTTCGGGCCGCCGAGGAGCGCCGGGACCAGGAAGAAGAGCGACAGCCCGATGATCACGACCGGCCACCACCGCAGCACGTCGTCGTCGATGCCGAGGCCCTGGACGAGGTTGGCGAGGGGCTCGCTGGCGAGCAGCAGGATGCCGACGATGAGCAGCAGCACGCCCGCGATGAGCTCGATCGTGCGACTCACGGGTCCGAGTATACGGTGGCATCATGCGGCCGATGCCCCGCCGCCCTGGGACCCGAACGCTGCTCCGTGCCCTCGGCCGGCGGATGCCGCCAACGCGCGGAATGCTGCGCGTGGATGGGCTCGGAGCCGAGGTCGTCATTCGCCGCGACCGGTGGGGGATCCCGCACGTCGACGCCTCGAGCGACGCGGACGCCTGGTTCGCCCTGGGCTTCTGTCACGGGCAGGACCGCGCCTTCCAGCTCGAGCTGCTCGCCCGTGCCGGCCGCGGACGCCTGTCCGAGCTCCTCGGTCCGGGTGCGCTTCCGCTCGATCGGCTGTCGCGCACGCTCGGCTTCCAGCGCATGGCGCGGCGGCAGGTGGACCGGCTCGACGCTGATGTCCGGGACACGATCGAGGCGTACGTCCGAGGCATCAATGCGGCGGCGGCGAGCACGCCCCGCCCGCACGAGCTCGTCCTCCTTCGGGCGCGCCCCAGCGCCTGGCGTGTCGACGACGTGCTTGCCTTCGGCGGGCTGCAGTCACTGGCGCTCGGCGGCAGCTGGGACACAGAGCTGGCGCGGCTCGCGATCCTGGAGGCTGACGGACCCGCGGCACTCGCCGCCCTCGATCCGGCATACGCGGCCTGGCTCCCGGTCGTGACGCCGTCCGGAACCAGCGCCGGAGAGCCGCTCGATCGCCTCGCCGGCGACCTTGCCCGCCTCGGCCAGCTCGTCGGTGGGGCCGGTGGGTCGAACGGCTGGGCGATCGCTGGCGCCCGCACGGCAAGCGGCGCGCCGATCCTCGCGAACGACCCGCACCTCGCGCCCGGCGTCCCGCCACCCTGGTATCTGGCCCACCTGCGCACCCCGGAGTGGGAGATGACCGGCGCCTCGTTCGTCGGCGGGCCCGCCTTCCCGACCGGCTTCAACGGCAGCCTGGCCTGGGGCATCACCGCGGCCTGCACCGATGCGGCCGACCTGTTCTGGGAGGAGCTCTCGGATGACGCGACGGCCGTGCGCGGGCCCGACGGGCCGGAGCCGGTCGAGCGGATCGTCGAGACGATCGGGGTCCGTGGCGCTGCCGACGTCGTCGAGGAGGTCCTCGTCACCCGGCGCGGACCGATCGTGTCCGGGCTCCTGGAGCGCGGCACCCCGCGAGCGCTCTCGATGCGAGCGACCTGGCTCGAGCCCGCGCCGACGCGCGGGCTGCTGGCCATCCACCGCGTCCGTGACGTGGCGTCGTTCCGCGACGCGTTCCGCGCGTGGCCCGGCCCGTCACTCAACGTCGTCTTCGCGAGCAGCGACGGCCACGTCGGCTGGCAGCTCATCGGGACACTGCCGCGGCGCCGCGTCGGGAGCGGGATGCTGCCGATGCCGGCCTGGGAGGCGGGCTGGGAGGAGATGCATCTCCGCTTCGAGCAGATGCCGTTCACGATCGATCCGCCGGCCGGGTTCGTCGTTTCCGCGAACAACGCCCCGCGGATCGATGCCGCGGACGCGCCCTTCCTCGGCGTCGACTGGCTCGACGGCTACCGCGCCGCCCGGATCACCGAGGTGCTGTCCGGCCGGACGGGGTGGGACGTCGACGGCTCGCTGGCGCTCCAGGTCGATGCGACCAGCATCCCGTGGCGCGAGATGCGCGACGCCGTTCTGCGGGCGGCATCCGGCGAGGACCTCGTCGGGCTGCTTCGCGACTGGAACGGCGAGCTGGCGCCGGACTCGGCGGCCGCGACGCTCTTCGAGCTGTTCCTCGCAGAGCTCGCCCGCGCGATGGCGCGGGAGCTCGCCCCGAACGGATGGCGCTGGGCGGTCGGCGGCGGGTTCGGTGGTGCCATCCCGCGCACGTCGTTCGGCGCGCGCACGGCGAGCGCGGTCGTCGCACGCCTGGGCGCCGGCCAGGGGACGGAGCTCGTTCCCGCGGCGCTGCGGGCGGCCGCCGCCACCCTTCGGGAGCGCGCCGGGACCGATCCGGCCGGCTGGGCGTGGGGGCGTGTCCGGCCCCTGCGCCTCGTCCACCCGCTGGCGGCCCAGCGGCCACTCGACCGGGCGTTCAACGTCGGCCCGGTGCCGATGGGTGGAGACGCGAACACGCCGGCCCAGGCCGGCGTCCATCCGCTGTCGCCGCTGTCGAACCCGTCGGCGATCGCCAACCAGCGGACGGTCATCGACCTCGCGGATCCCGAGCGCAGCCGCTTCGCCCTGGCGGGCGGCCAGTCCGGGAATCCGCTGTCACCGCACTACTCGGATCTCTTCGCCTTCTGGCGGCGCGGTGAGGGCGTGCCGATCGCCCGCTCGCCGGCCGCCGTGGAGGCCGCCACGGTCGATCGGCTCGTCCTTCGTCCGGCCTAGACGTACTTCTCGAACCAGGCGACGAGGCGCTCGAGTCGATCGATGCGCCGATCCGGGCGTCCGTGCGACTTCATCTCGTGGTGCTCGTCGGGGTAGAGGATGTACTCGACGTCGCGCCCGAGGACCTTGAGCGCGGTGAACAGCTGCTCGTTGTCCGCCGGCGGGCAGACCCGGTCCTCCTCGGCCTGGAGCATGAGCAACGGGGTCCGCACGTTGCGCGCGTTCCGCAACGGGGACGAGCGCCACAGGGCCATGTAGCCGTCGTCGCTCAACGGATCGCCGAGGCCGGCGCGGCGGTTGTAGTGCACGCCGAAGTAGGAGTTCGCCCAGGCGGACGCCTGGTTGGCGACCCCGTTCTCGCTCGCAGCGGCGCTGAAGCGGTCGGTGACGCCGATGAGCCACTGGGTCAGGAAACCGCCGTAGCTCAGGCCCATGACCCCGAGGCGTTTGCCGTCCGCGAGGCCCAGCTTCACGACGCCGTCGACCGAGGCGAGCGCATCGGCGGCATCCGTGTCGCCCCAGCTTGCCGACAGCCCGTTCACCCACGGACCGCCGAACGTCGCCGAGCCGCGGATGTTCGGCATGAGCACGCGGTAGCCCGCGGCGCACAGGGCGATCGCGTCCAGTGTGCCGCCGGGTCCCCACGCGCCCGTCGGCCCGCCGTGGATGTGCAGGATCGTCGGCAGACGCCGCGTGCCCGCGCCGCGCGGCGAGGCGAGCCAGGCGTGGATCGGTCCGGCCGGCCCCGGCAGCGACAGCTCGTCGAGCTCGACCTCGCGGAACCGACGCTGCCAGCCGGATCCCTCGCGGGTGACCTGCCGTAGCGCGCCGTCCTCGACGGCCCACACCTCGCAGGCAGCGCCGTCGATCGCCGCCGAGACCGCCACGCGGCCTCTGGCGACCTCGATGCCGGGCGCGGCGATCCGGACCGTCGGATCGACGATCGCGGTAGCCGCGCCGTCCAGGGTCACGCGATACGGGAGGTTGCGGCCCCGGTCGCCGACGATGACGAGGATCGTCTCGTCGTCCAGCCATGCGGGGCCCGGCGCCTCCTCGGACGCCTGCAGGTCGCACCAGGCCCACTCGCCGATCGGTCGGTCGAGGTCCCCGGTCAACGGGCGCGGCGTCCCGGACGGCAGGTCCATGACCCACAGCGACGGAGGCACCTCGTCCGGCGGGTCGGCCACGTCGGTGCCGATGAAGGCGAGCCGCCGGCCGTCGGGCGAGAAGGCGGGGCGATCGGCATCTCCGGCGAGTGAGGCCAGCTCGCGGACGCGAGGCTTCGCGGCTTCGGTCCCGACGGACCAGATCTGGGAGCGTGGGTCGATCGTCGTGTCCGGTCCGCGGTCTGCGGCGAACGCGATGCGCCGGCCATCCGGCGACCACGCGGGATGGAGGACGTCGAAGTCGCCGCTCGTCAGCTGGCGCGGCGTCGCGCCGGCGCGGAACGGCAGGATCCACAGGTGCGATCGGCGGACGACGTGCCCGGACTCGTCGTCGCGGAAGTCGAGCCGGGTGATCCGGCGGGCGATCGGAGACCTCCCGTTGCGCTCCGCTCCGACGACGAAGCGGTGGTCCCCGGCCTGGGCCACGAGCGCGAGGCGCCCGCCGTTCGGCGACCAGTGGACGCTGCCGACACCGTGCTTCAGGGAGGTCAGCTGCCATGGCTCGCCGCCCTCCAGCGGCAGCACCCAGGCCTGCGCCACGGCATCGTCGTCGCCGACGGGCGTGCGGACGAACGCGACGTGGCGCCCGTCAGGCGAGACGGCCGGCGACCCGTCGCGCACCCGGCCGCGCGTGAGCTGCCGCGGCCGTCCGCCGTCGTACGGCCGCACCCACAGGTGCGCCTCGTAGTCTCCGCGGCGCACCCGCCGCAGGACGTACACGATGGCCGAGCCGTCGGGGAGGAGCCGGAACGCCTCGAGGGCGACCTGGGCGCGCACGAGCGCGGTGGCGGTTGCATCGGTCATGAGCCCGAGTATGCACGGATTCCGATGCCTGCCGCGGATCGTTGACCCGATTCCGCGGGATGTGCCATTCTCCCGGCGAACAGCGGCCGTCCCGCCCCGGGCTTCGCCGCTCCGGCTTGAGCCTGGAGGGCACCGATCACGATGCGACGCACCCGTTCACTCCCACTTCTGGCCTCCCTGTCGCTGCTGCTGGCGGCATGCACCACGCCCGCGACCTCGCCCAGCGATGACGTGGGCGGATCTCCCGGCACGAGCGACGGCGGCAGTACCGCGACCGGCGGGACGGTCCGCATCGGCTGGGCGGGCTACCCCGACAGCCTGAACCCCGGCAACGGCGTGCTGTCGGAGGCATACACGCTGTACGAGCTCGTCTACGACACGCCGATCTCGGTGAACTCCGCGGGCGAGTACGTGCCCGAGCTCGCGACCGAGTGGTCCAGCTCGGAGGACGGGCTGACCTGGACCCTGACGATCCGCGACGACGCCGTCTTCCAGGACGGCACGCCGCTGACCGCGGAGGACGTCGCGTTCTCGATGAACCTGTACAAGGCCACCGAGGCGTTCCCGTTCCTGCCTTCGTACGTCGCACCGTTCACGAGCATCGAGGCGACCGACGAGACGACGGTGACGCTGACCCTCGAGGAGCCGATCTCGAACTTCGAGCCCTCGATGGCCTTCATGTACGTCCTGCCGATGCACATCTGGGAGGAGGTCGAGGACCCGGTCGAGTTCGGGAATGACGAGATGATCGGTTCCGGACCGTTCTCGCTCGTCGAAGCCGACCAGGGCGTGTCGGTCGAGCTCGCCGCCAACACGGACTACTGGGCAGCGCCACCGAACGTGGACGGCGTGATCTTCCAGACATTCGAGGCCGATGACGCGCGGGTCACGGCGCTCACCACCGGCCAGATCGACGCGATGCTCGACGTTCCGGAGACGGCGATCCCGCAGCTCCAGAACACGGAGAACGTCTTCGTCCACATCGCGGACGTCGCCGCCGGCGGCAGCCTGACCGACATCATCTTCAACATCACTGCGGACGAGGATTGCCCGCCGGACGACGGCGTCTGCTCGGGCCATCCGGCGCTCAAGGACCTCGAGGTGCGCAAGGCGCTGGCCCACGCGACCGACAAGGAGCAGCTCCTGACGGTCGCGACGGCCGGGACGGGCTCGCCGGGCCTCTCGCTCGTTCCGCCCGGCCTCGGCGACTTCTACGCGTCGGAGATCGAGGACTACGCCTTCGACATCGACGAGGCGAATGCCATCCTCGACGCGGCGGGCTACGAGGACACGAACGGTGACGGCGTGCGCGAATGCCTGCCCGACCAGGACTGCGAGGACCTGACGTTCCGGTTCAACTATCCGGCCGACGCGACGACGGGCGCGCGCGAGTCGGAGGTCATCCAGGAGACGTGGCAGCAGATCGGCGTCGCGATCGAGGTCCAGGTCCTCGACCCGGATGCGCTCACCGCCGTGTGCTGCCCAGCCTTCGACTTCGACGTGATCATGTGGGGCTGGGGCTCCGACCCCGACCCGGCGTTCCTGCTCGGCGTGGCGCTGTGCTCGGAGATCCCGTCCGGCTTCAGCGAGTCGGGCTACTGCGACGAGGACTACGACGCGCTGTACGACGCCCAGGCGGTCGAGCTCGATCGGGATGCGCGGGTGGACCTCATCCACCAGATGCAGCAGATGCTGATGGATGACCTGCCGTACATCATCCCGTACTACTACCCGACGATCGAGGTGTGGCGCACGGACTCGTTCACCGGCTGGCTCGACGACAACCCGACGCTCGGGCTCGAGGACTCGTCCAGCCTCACCGTGCTGCGACCGACGGAGTAGGCCGATGCGGGCCGGGCGCCGGCGCGGCGCCCGACCCGACCCGCGCGGAGGCAGAGCAGGATGAGCGGCCGCGGAGCGTTCCTCGCCCGGAAGCTGATCTGGGCGCTGGTGACGATCGCGGTTGTCATCACCTTCAACTTCCTCCTGTTTCGCGTCCTGCCCGGCGACCCGGCGAAGTCGGGCATGCACGACCCGCGGCTGAACCCGGCAGCGGTCGAGGCGCTTCGCGAGCGGTTCGGCCTCGACAAGCCGGTCTTCATCAACCTCGAGGGCGGCAATCCGCTCGACACCCAGTTCACCGCCTACCTCGGCGCGCTCGCCCGCGGCGACCTCGGGACGAGCTACGCCTTCCGTGACCGGCAGGTCGCGGACATGCTCGGCCAGGCGCTGGTGAACACGCTGTGGCTGATCCTCCCGGCCGAGGCCCTGGCCATCCTGTTCGGGGTCACGCTCGGCCTCTTCGCGGCCTGGAGACGGGGGAAGGCGGCGGACATCGCGGCTGTGACGTTCAGCCTCTTCATGTGGGCGCTGCCGATCTTCTTCCTCGGCATCATCCTGCTGATCGCTGGCGCGAACTGGTTCGGGCTGCCGACCGGTGGGCGGGTCACGATCGGCGCCGAGTACGCGTCGTTCACCGACTTCGCGGTGGACATCGGCCGCCACCTGCTCCTGCCGACGCTGACCCTCGCCCTGGCGCTGCTCGGCGAGTACATGCTGATCATGCGCAGCAGCGTGCTGGACGTCTTCGGCGAGGACTACATCCTCACGGCGCGCGCCAAGGGCCTCTCGACCTATCGCATCATCCGCCACCACGCCCTGCGGAACGCGATGCTGCCGATGGTGACCCTCATCGCCCTGACGCTGGGCTTCACCGTCGCCGGCGCCATCCAGGTCGAGGCCGTCTTCAGCTGGCCCGGGCTCGGCGCGCTGACGGTGGCGGCCGTGGCCGACCGCGACTATCCGGTCCTCCAGGGCGCGTTCCTGCTGCTGGCGGTGACGGTCGTCGTCGCCAACCTCGGCGCGGAGCTCGTGTACGGCTGGCTCGACCCGCGCGTGAGCGAGGAGTGACCCGATGGCCGTGATCGAGGCGACCGCGTCCGCCACGCCGGCGGCCGAGCCGCGCCTGCGATGGCGTTCGCTGCTTCGCCACCGGGTCGGCGTGATCGGCGCGGCGATGCTGCTGCTGTCGATCGTCGTCGCGATCTTCGCGCCGGTCATCGCGCCGTACGACCCGTACGCCCCGGTCGACGTCACGATCTTCGACATCTACCAGCCGCCCTCGCCGGCGCACATCCTGGGCACCGACGACGGCGGCAAGGACGTCTTCTCGTCGCTCGTCTACGGGGCGCGGGTGTCGCTCATCGTCGGGTTCACCGCGGCCGCGATCGCGATCCTCATCGGCGCGGTCATCGGGATCGTGGCCGGATACCGGCGCGGCTGGATCGGCTCGCTGCTGATGCGGATCACCGACTTCTTCCTGGTGATCCCGGACCTCGCGCTGATGATCGTGCTCGTCGCGATCATCGGCCCGTCGCTGTTCACGATCATCATGGTCATCGGCCTCCTGGGCTGGACCGGGAGCGCACGCCTGATCCGGTCGCAGACGCTGTCGGTGCGGGAACGGAAGTACGTGATGCGCGCGAAGGCCGTCGGCGCCGGCGACGTCCACATCCTGCGGCGCCACATCCTGCCGGCCGTCCTGCCGCTCATGCTCGCGAACATGGTCCTCGTCGTGAGCATCGCGATCCTCGACGAGTCGTCGCTCGCGTTCCTCGGACTCGGCGACCCGACCGTCATCAGCTGGGGCCAGATGCTGAACTACGCGTTCGAGCGCGGCGCGATCAGTGCCGGCGCGTGGTGGGCGCTGCTGGCGCCCGGGTTCGCGATCGTGTGGGTCGTCCTCGGGACGACGCTGCTGGGCACGGCCCTCGAGGATGCCGTCAACCCCCGCCTGAAGCGCCACCACCTCGAGGCGCCGGGGACCGACGTCGCCCCCGACCGCCCGGTCGCCCCGCCGCCCTCGCTCGAGCGCGGACCGAGCGCGCCGATCCTGCAGGTCCGCGACCTCGCGATCGAGTTCGCCAGCGACGCGGGTCCGCTCCGCGCGGTCGACGGCGTGAGCTTCGACCTGCGACGTGGCGAGACGCTCGGCCTCGTCGGCGAGTCCGGGTGCGGCAAGACGACGACGGTCCTCGGGCTGCTGCGCCTGCTGCCCCCGGGTGGCCGGATCGTCAGCGGCTCGGTCTGGTTCGACGGCGAGGACCTCGTCGGCCTGGACGGGACGGCGCTGCGGTCCTTCCGCTGGACGCGGCTCTCGCTCGTCTTCCAGGGCGCGATGAACGCGCTCAACCCGGTGCGGACGGTCGGGGACCAGGTGTCCGAGGCGATCCGCCTCCACTTCCCCGAGACGTCGAAGGCGGAGGCCGCGAGACGAACCGGCGAGCTGCTCGAGCGCGTCGGCATCTCCCCGCGGCGCGCCCGCGAGTACCCGCACACCTACTCCGGCGGCATGCGCCAGCGGGCGATGATCGCGCTTGCGCTCGCCTGCGACCCGGACGTCATCGTCGCCGACGAGCCGACCACCGCGCTCGACGTCATGATCCAGGCCCAGATCCTGGAGCTGCTCGGCGGAATCGCCCGCGACTTCGGGATGGGGATCATCCTCGTCACCCACGACCTCGGCGTCGTCGCGCAGGTCTGCGATCGCGTGGTCGTCATGTACGGCGGGGTCGTGGCCGAGGAGAACGACGCGGCGACGCTGTTCCGCGACCCGCAGCACCCGTACACCCAGCAGCTCCTCGGCTCGTTCCCGGACCTCGCGAATCCGGACCGGCCGCTGCGCGGCATCCCGGGGACCCCGCCACGCCTGGACGCGATGCCCGCGGGCTGCCGCTTCGCGCCCCGCTGCCCGCACGCCTTCGACCGGTGCCACGTCGAGCGCCCACCCGACTATGCGGCGGCCGGCGGGCGTGCCTCGTGCTTCCTGCTCGACCCTGCCGAGGTCGCCTCGGCCCGAACGCCCGTCGCGGAGATGCGGTCGTGACCGATGCGCTCCTCCGCGTCGAGGACCTCGTCATGGAGTTCCCCGGCCAGCAGTCGTTCGTCGACTGGGTCGCGCGGCGGCCGGCGTCGCCGGTCCGCGCGGTCGACGGCATCAGCTTCGAGCTTCGGCCGGGCGAGGTGCTCGCCCTGGTCGGCGAGTCCGGCTGCGGCAAGACGACGACCGGCAACCTCCTGCTCGGCCTGATGCCGCCGACGGCGGGCCGCGTCGTCCTCGACGGCGACGAGGTCGGCCGCCTGTCGGGACGCGCGCTCCGACGGCTGCGCCGCCGCGTCCAGATGGTCTTCCAGGATCCGTATGAGTCGTTGAACCCGCGGATGCGGGTCGGCGACATCGTGGCCGAGCCATTGCGGGTCCACGGGGTCGCGTCCGGCGCCGAACTGAAGACGCGCGTCGAGGATGCCCTCACCGCCGCCGGGCTGACTCCGGTATCGGCATATCTGCGTCGCTTCCCGTTCGAGCTCTCGGGCGGCCAGCGCCAGCGCGTCGTGATCGCCGCGGGGCTCGCGCTCGATCCCGACCTGCTCGTCGCCGACGAGCCGGTCAGCATGCTCGACGTCAGCATTCGCGCCGACATCCTGAATCTGCTCGGAAAGCTCGCGCGCGAGCGTGGGATCGCCGTCGTGATGATCACCCACGACCTCTCGACGGTCGCGGCCTATGCCGACCGGATCGCGGTGATGTACCTCGGGCGGATCGTCGAGCACGGCCCGACGAAGGAGGTCCTCAAGAGCCCGAAGCACCCGTACGCGCAGGCCCTGCTGTCGGTCGTGCCGATCCCGGATCCGGCGCTGCGGCGCCGGCCGGTCATCCTCGGCGGAGAAACCCCCGACCCGTCACGGATCCCATCTGGCTGCCGCTTCCATCCCCGCTGCCCGGTCGCATTCGAGCGCTGTCCGAAAGAGGACCCGCCGCTCTTCGCGGTCGGCCCCGACCACCAGGCGGCCTGCCTGCTGCACGAGCCCGGTCCAGCGGGCTAGGCCGGCTGCGCCGTGCCCATCACGGCGGCAACGGTCACCACCGCGACGATGATCCCGGCGATGAGCGCCGGCGGCAGGCGCACGAGCCTCGATCGGAGGGCGGCGACCGCGGCGGCGATGAGTGCAGCGACGCCGGCGCCGGCGACGCCCGCGACGGCGGCTCCGAACGCGTGGGCGAGCGTCGGCGATGCGGTGCCGACCTGCCGTTCGCCCGCGGCGATGACGCCGACGATGATGACCACGAGCGCGGCGAACAGACCGGCGCCGATCGTGGCCGTCCCGGCGCGAGCCCAGCCGAGCTGGGTCGTTCCGGTGAGTGCCGCCCCGCCGGTCACGAGCGCGGCGGTGGCGTAGGTCGCCGGCAGGGCGGGGTGGCTCACGCTCGGCGGTGCGATGACGAACCAGGCGACGGCCATGAGCGGTCCGGCGAGCATGCCGAGCGCGGCGACCCAGGTGAGGGGCCGTGTCCAGTCCTCCGGATCCTCTGGTGGAACGACCTCTCCGACGCGGACGCTGACCGGGACGACGTCGTCATTCGGCTCCGTCGTCACGCGGCGACGGGGCTTCGCTCGGTGACCGTCGCGAGCCGCAGGCCGAGAATCCGTCCACCGAGCTCGCGGATTTCGATACCGGCATTCACAGCAACTTGACGATCGGTCTCGAGAGCCATGGATGCGAGCAAGTCGAGCTCGCCTAGGGCCTTCGGAGTATCCAGGTCGTCATCCAGCGCTTCCAGGAATCGGCGACGCGCTGCACGAACGGCCTCTGACGGAGGAAGGTGTCCGTCCCATTCTTCGGCTGTTTCCTCTGCCCGGGCATTTGCCCTCGCCAGGTGCGCGACTGCGGCGTCCGATCGCGCGAGCGCATCCGCGTCGTAGTGGACCTCGGTGCGGTAGTGATGCGAGATCAGGTAGTGCCGGATCGCGTCGGCGGAATGGTCGCGCAGGAGGTCGCGGACGAGCACGAGATTCCCGAGCGACTTGCTCATCTTCTCGCCGCCCTGGTGGAGCATGCCGGCGTGCATCCACCAGCCCACGAACGGGCGCTCGCCCGTGGCGTTCTCCGATTGGGCCCGCTCCGCCTCGTGATGGGGGAACGCGAGGTCAGCCCCGCCGCCGTGGATCTCGAAGCGGTTGCCCAGGTACGCCATCGACATCGCCGAACACTCGATGTGCCAGCCCGGGCGGCCCGGACCCCACGGCGACTCCCACGTCGGCTCGTCAGGGAGCGATCGTTGCCAGAGGACGAAGTCGAGCGGGTCGCGCTTGCCGGGCATGTCCGGCACGTTGCCGCGCTCATTGGCGATCGCCAGCATCTCGTCGCGCGGGGTGTGCGAGACCTCACCGAAGGCGGGGTCCGAAGCGACGCTGAAGTAGACGTATCCATCGGCGACATACGCGTGCCCGGCATCGATCAGGCGCTCGATGAGCGCGATCATCTCCGGCACGTGCTGCGTCGCCCGCGGGAGCTCGGCGGGCGGCAGCCAGTTGAGGGCGGCCATCTCGGTCAGGAAGGTCGTGACCCAGCGGTTGCCGAGCGCGAGATAGTCCTCACCGGTCTCGCGCGCCTTGCGCAGCATGTCGTCGTCCACGTCGGTCAGGTTCTGGACGTAGGCGACGTCGTGCCCGAGGTACTCGAGGTACCGATGGAGGACGTCGAAGCTCACGTAGGTGAACGCGTGCCCGAGGTGCCCGGTGTCGTACGGGGTCACGCCGCAGACGTAGAGGCCGACGCGATCGCGTCCGGGGATCGGCTCGAACGGGTGCAGGCCACCGCGTCGGGCGTCGTGCAGGCGCAGGGTCACGCTGCGGATTCTAAAGCGGGTCCGCGGAGCATGCCCTGAGGCACTGGACGGGACCGATAGAATCGGCGCTCGGGGTGGGGAGTGCCGCTGCCGCAGTCGCCCGAACTGGAGCCGATCATGGAAGTCCTGCGCTGGCTGCTCTTCTTCGCGATCGCGATGTTCCTGATCGTGGCCGGAATCTTCTTCGTCCTCGGCCGCCCGCTGCCGATCCCGAGCTTCTAGCCCCTCACCACAGGTCGGGCTTCGTGCTCATCAGGAAGCCGATGACCCCGATGATGCCGGCCATCCCGTACGCCACGTAGCGCTGCTGCCGTGCCCGGCGCTGCCACGTCGCGTCGTCGGTGCCACTCCCCCCGATGCCAATGAGCCGTCGGAGGTTCGGCCGCGCGACGACCGCGGCGATCACGAGGTTGATGACGTAGAGCGTCAGGGCGGTCAGGAGCCATGGCTGCGTGAGCAGCTCGGGGCCGAGGATCCACAGCATCGCGCCGCCGGTGATCGCCAGGCCCGTGGCGATGACGATCGTCCCGGTTCCCTGCATCGCCATCAGCGCCCGCGTCACGCGGCCCGGCT
The DNA here is from genome assembly GCA_965652075.1 of uncultured bacterium. GTDB lineage: Bacteria > Chloroflexota > Limnocylindria > QHBO01 > QHBO01 > JACDBZ01. Next base: position 5,353 of record CBFGTN010000008.1, on the reverse strand, counting down.
CGCGGCCGGACCGGCGCAGGAGGAACGGCAGGAGGACGCTCGGCAGCAGCAGCGCGACGGCCAGCGCGATGTGCGTGACGAGGAGGATCGGGAACCAGTTCATCCGTCCCGATCCTAGCGCAGGGCGCGCTCAGCGACCCTTCGTGAACTCCGTGTGCACGCCGAGCCGTCGGAGCAGCGTCGGGATGTTGATCGCCCAGCCGACCCCGAGCGGGCGGGCCGTGAAGACCTTCGGCGAGTGTGGGTTCCAGTAGGCCTGGCGAATGCCCTCCAGGGTCGGCATGCGGAAGTCGTACGGCACGACCCCGAGGAGCTTGCCGTGCCAGGTGCGCTGCTCCGGCGGCTTGCGCAGCTCGGTGTAGATCGCTCCGCCGACGGCGGCGATCACGGCGGTCCGAAGCAGCCAGCGCAGCGCGTCGAGCTCGCCGCGGACCGTGTCGGCCCGATGGGAGATGTCGTCGCGGACGTTGTCGATCATGTGGCCTCCTTGGCCGATGTGCGTCGCAAGCGGTGTGCCTCGTGGCATCATGCCCGAGCCGATGCGCCCGGTTCCATCCCTCGACGCCGACGCGATTCGCGACGGCGTGCCGATCGCCGACATGCTCGACGTCGTCGAGGCCGCATATCGCGACGTCGCGACCGGCCGCGATCGATCCCCCGTGCGCACGCGCGTGGACCTCCCGAACGGCGACCTGCTGCTCATGCCGGGAGTCCGCGAGGGCGGTGCCGGCGCGACCGTGAAGCTCGTGACCGTCACCCCCGGCAATGCGAGCCGCGGACTCCCCACGATCCACGCCCTCGTCGTGTGGCTCGACGGCGAGACCGGGCGGCCGATCGCGCTCATCGACGGCGAGACGCTGACCGCGATGCGCACCGGTGCCGCGTCCGGCGTCGCGACCCGGCTCCTGGCACGGACCGATGCATCCACGCTGGCGGTGATCGGCGCCGGCGCCCAGGCTGAGTGGCAGATCCGCGCCGTCCTCGCCGCCCGGCCGATCACGCGGGCGCGCGTCTTCTCCCGCGACGCGACGCGACGCGAGGCGTTCGCCGCGCGCATGGCCGAGCGGATCGGCATCGAGGTCGTGGCCGCGGAGAGCGCCGAGGCCGCCGTTCGCGGCGCGGAGGTCGTGTGCTGCGCGACGACGGCATCGGAGCCCGTGTTCGATGCCGTCTGGGTGGAGGCCGGAACCCACGTCAACGGGATCGGCGCGTACCGGCTGGACATGGTCGAGCTGCCACCCGAGTTGTTCGCGCGCGCGACGCTCGTGGCGGTCGATGCGCGGCCGGCGGCGCGCGCGGAGGCCGGTGACGTGATGGCGGCGGTCGAACAGGGCCTGGTGGCGGAGGACGACCTCGTCGAGATCGGCAGCGTCAGCTCGGACTGGGCTCGCACCCGCGCGGCAGACGCGATCACCGTGTTCAAGTCGGTCGGGCTGGCCGTGCAGGACGTCGCCGCCGCGGAGCTCATCGCCGGCCGGCTGCTGGCGGAGGCCCCTCCCGACTGATCGAGGACCTCAGTCGGCCCAGCGGTGGACGCGCTCGCGGACGGTGTCGAGCCCAAGCTCCTCGCACAGCGCCAGGAACGTTGGCCGCGGCACGCCCCGCCACTCCAGGTCATCGAGCGAGTCGGTCGAGATCGCCGAGTCGCGCTTCAGGGTCGCGAGGGTGCGATAGAGGTACGCGGCATCACGCTGGTCCTCGAGCGTCGTCGCCAGCCGGCTGGCGTTCCGGATGTCGAGCTGCCAGTCGAGGACCGACGGTGGGATTGCGTCGAGGTGGCCGAACTTCGACAGCACGGCCGCCGCGCTCTTCGCGCCCCAGCCGGGCAGCCCCGGATAGCCGTCACTGCTGTCGCCGACGAGGGCGAGGTAGTCCGGAATCGACTCGGGGCGCACGCCGAACTTCGTCACCACGCCGTCCTCGTCGTACGTCACGCGCCGCATCCGGTCGCGGAGCACGATGCGCTTGCCGTCGACGAGCTGGGCAAGGTCCTTGTCGACGGAGCACACGATGACCTGCTCGATGCGCGGGTCGTCCGCAAAGCGCGTGACCGCGGTCGCGATCCCGTCGTCGGCCTCGTCCTCCACCATGGCCCACACCTCGATGCCGAGGGCCTCGAGCGCCCGTTCCGCGTCGCGAAACTGGGTAAGCAGCGCGCGGTCGATGCCGGCGCTCGACTTGTAGCCCGAGAAGACGTCGTTGCGCCACGACTCGATGACGTAGTCGGTCGCCGCTCCGATATGGGTGAGATCGTCCTCGCGCAGCAGCGACAGCATCGAGTCGATGAGCCCCTGCACGGCGTTCACCGGCCGGCCGTCGGGAGCCCGGCGCGGCGGGCGCGAGTAGAAGGCGCGGAACAGCTCGAACGTGGCGTCGACGAGGTGGAGCTTCATCGGTCACTCGCGAGGATAGCGGCGCATGTCTTGACACGACCGTCCCGACGGTCCGACGATTTCCGGGCACCAGGAGGAGACTCATGCTTCGCCGTTCCCGGGCGCGGGCCGCCGTGCTCGCCGCCCTCGCCACGATCGCACTCGCCTCGCCTGTCACCGCCGCAGACATCCGCACCGATCGCGACGTCACCGTCGCGGCCGGGGAGACGGTCGACGACGACCTGTACGTCGCCGCCGGCACCGTCGTCATCGACGGGACGGTGAACGGCGACGTCACGATCGCGGCCGGAACCATCACTGTGAACGGGACCGTGAACGGCGCCGTGAACGCCGGTGGAGGCACCGTCGACGTCCGCGGCGAGGTCACGGGAGCCGTTCGCACGAGCGCCGGGACGGTGCGGATTGCCGGTTCGGTCGGCCGCGACGTCGTCGTCTTCGCGGGCAATGTCACGATCGAGCCGACCGGCCAGGTCGCCGGGGACGTCGTCGGAACGGGCGGCACGCTGGTGGTCAGCGGGACGATCGCGCGCGACCTGCTTGCGGCCGGCGGCACGATCGAGGTGAACGGCACGATCGAGGGATCGGTCGACGTCAACGTCGGACAGCTCACGATCGCGTCCGGCGCCGCTGTCGGCGGCGACGTGACCTACCGGTCGTCGAACGAGGCCGACATCGCGGACGGCACGGTGAGCGGCAGCATCACGCGCCAGGAGCCGCCGGCGACCTGGCCCGGCGGCACGACGGTCGTCTCGAGCAACCCGATCCTCAGCTACCTCGGGCTGTTGCTCGGGATGTTGCTCCTCGGCTGGGGCCTGCTCGCGCTGCGGCCGCGGTTGACGCTCGGCAGTGCCGACGCCCTGCGCACGTCACCGCTGCTCTCGGTCGGCGTCGGGCTCGGGGCGTTCATCGGCCAGTTCATCGTCATCACGATCCTCGTCCTGCTCGCGGTCCTGGTCGGGATCCTCGCCAGCGCCCTGGGCGGGGCCTTCTTCGCGGTCGCGCTCGTCGTCCTGCTGCTCGTCATCCTGGCGATCATCCTGTCGACGATCCCGGTGGCGCTTGCGATCGGGCGGCTCATCCTTGGCGATCGCTCCGCCTACCTCGCGTATCTCGTCGGCGCGGCGATCCTCGCACTCGTGCTCGTCGCGGCCTCGCTGGTGCCCGCGCTCGGCGGGCTCGCGTTCCTGTGCGTGTGGGTGCTCGGGCTCGGCGCGTTCGTCGTGTACCTGTGGAGGACCCGGGAACAGCCCTACGTGCTCGTCGAGGCGACGGCCCCGCCGCCTGCCGCCGCCGCTCCTCCGGCCTGATCGCGCCGGGGTAAGCGCGCAGTAAGCCGCTGGTAAGCGGCGGTGTGGAAGATGGTCGGAGCGGGTCGCGGCGCGGGGGATGCGTGCCCTGCGCCGCCGGCCCACGGTTCCCGGCCGGGCCGACGGTTCCGCGTCGCGCTTCCCGCGTCCGCCGCGGCGTCCGCGCGCCGAGCGACGATCGGCGCGTCGGTCAGAACGCCGGTGGTGTCCCGTACGAGAGCTGCACGACGCCCTCGAGGCGCAGGCGAGTTCCGAACGAGTCGAACACCTCCTGAACCGCGCGGTATGCGCCCTCTGCCCTGACGCGGCCCTCATCGTCACGGCCGTCCCACGACCACTCGAACGCGCCGCGGCCGCCTCCGATCCGGTGGGTCTCGATCAGGACGCCGTTCGGGGCGAAGATCCGGATCTTCACGCTCGCCCGCTCGTAGCGATAGCCGGCGAACGTGAACTCGTCGGCGATCCCGTCGCGGGGTCGCGGCCAGAACGTGCCGCCGACCTGGTAGACGTAGGCGTCGACGCTGTCGGGCACGATGCGCACGCTGCGCTGGTGGCTCGTCGAGGCTGCGAAGTGCTCGTCGCCGCCGTAGACGGCGCGGTACGAGTGCCATCCCAGGCTCGGCGCCATGAACTTGAAGGCCCGTTCGCTGGTTGACGCGGTGTCGACCGTCTCTCCCGTCTCGACATCGATGAGCTCGATTGTCCCGGTCGGATCGAATCCGACATACGGCGCTCGGAAATCGAAGCGGAAGATGACGTTGTGGTGCTGCTGCACCGGGTTCGCATCAGGTGGGCTGAGTGACAACCGAGTGGTGACGCTCCAGTCGACCGCGACGGTCATCGGCTGCGACGAGGGCTGTCCGGTCATCGAGCCGAGGAACTCCGCGAGGTAGACGTGCTCACCCTCAGTCAGGTCGGCCAGGTTGTGGTTCGCGAACCCCTGCGTCCCGAAGCTCGAGGGGGTGAGCTTCACGGTCGCGAGGACGACGGGCGAGCCGCTCGTCGTCTCGGAGAAGCGCACGAACCCGTCTCTGGCGCCGAGGACCCGGGCTCGCAGCTGCGCATCGCCGCCGGGAACGATCGCGCCGAATGGCCTGAGCGGCCCGATGTCGAGCTGCGTGTCGGTGCTGTTCGGATTGACCTTGATCGTCAACGGATCGGAGACGGAACGGTCGAAGGCCGCGGTGCCGAGGAACGTGGCGGTCGCGGTGTACTCGATGGGCGGGAGGTCGGTGCTCATCTTGACCTTGAAGGCCACGCGTCCGGTCTCCGGATTCAGGGCTCCGGACCGATACACCACCACGTCGTTCTCGAAGTCGCGGATCTTCAGCACGGCGATGCCACCGTCCGGGATCGGGTCGACGGCGACGGTGAATGTCACCTCGCGGTGGTACTGGAAGATCGTTCGGTCCGCGGTGAGCGTCGTGGTCGTCGCGGTCGCGGCCCGCGCCGTCCCCGGCAGGACCAGGGTGGCGGCCACCACGGCGATGAGGATACGGATGACTGCGGGTCGCATGGTGGGCGGTCTCCTGAGGCTTGGCGCGGACCTTGCGGCTCCGCGCACGGTGGGCTGAATCGACTTCGAGGACGCCGGGAGTGTCCCGACTGTCACAGCGCTGCCCGTGTAACCGAGCGCGGAGGGACATGAGAGCC
>CBFGTN010000007.1:0-56412 GCA_965652075.1 uncultured bacterium | reverse complement strand
CGTCATCAGCATGACGAGGGCGGCGCTCATCAGCACCCAGGCGGTGTCTCCGGCGCTGATCTCGGGCATTCGGGATGGCTCCTGCACGGGCGGGTTGTGCAGGCAGCCTAGGTCCGGACATCCAGCTGCGGCCCTCTGGTTCGCGGCGAATGCGATGCTGGCGATGTGCACGTTGCACAATCAGGTCGGACGCGACGCCTCGAGCTCCGGAGGTGGCCGCGTGCCGTCGAGCAGCGCTCGTGCGGCCATTGCCGCCGTCGCCGGCCCGGTGCTGATGCCCCACGGTCCGTGCCCGGCGCACACGTAGAGGCCGGCCACGCGCGGGACCGGGCCGATGAACGGGCGACCGTCGATCGACTGCGGCCGGGCACACATTCGTCGGGCCACGATCTCCGCATCGACCGCCGCCGGGAGGAACGCTGCCGCGCGGCGCACGAGAAGATGGCCGATCCGCTCAGGGTCCGGTTCCGCCGGCAGGAACGTCGACCCGAGCGTCGTGATCCCACCGGCGGTCGCGAGGCTGAACAGGGACGGAGGGTCGGCCTCCGGGTCGTCCGCGACGGCCCGATTGGTGGCGGCCTCGGCGCGGTTCAGGCCGTCGACCTCATCCTCCTCGACGATGTGGCGCGGCGCGCTGCCGTCGAGCCGCAGCTGGACGGTCACGCCCCAGGTCGGCCGGATCGGGCGCCAGGTCCCCGACGGGTCGACGAGCGGCGGCGTCCATGGACCCGCCGCGACGAGCACCGCACCGGCCGCGATCGTCGTGCCGTCGGCGAGCGCGACGCCGGTCACGTGCCCGTCGCGCTCGGTTGGCCGCGCGGCGGACCCGACGACGATGACCGCGCCGCGGTTCGTCGCCAGCGCCGCCCAGGCCGCCGTTGCGGCCGCGGGCGGAACCGGGTAGCCCGTCGCCAGCCGCACGGCGGCCGGTCCGGGCGCGAGCGACGGCTCGAGGAGCTGGAGCGCGTCGGGCTCGACGAGCTCGGCGGCGAGCTCCGGGAAGGCATGATCGATGCGGTGGGCCTGCGCCGCGGCGGCGTCGCGGTCCGGGTTCAGGAGGAGGAGGCCGGCCGGCTCGTCGTCGATCGCGAACCCCCATCCGGCCGCGGCCAGCGCGCGGTAGCGCGAGAGGCTCTCGACGTGCAGGGCCGCGAGCAGCGGGTCGAACGGGTGCTGGATCGCGCCCAGGTTGCGCCCCGACGCTCCGGCCCCGATGCCGGACGCCTCGACGAGGACGACCGCCGCACCGCGGTCGGCCATGATCGCGGCCGCCGAGCAGCCGATGACGCCGCCACCGATGACGACGACGTCGGCTTGTGTCGGCGCCGCAGAGGGATCGGTCCAGCGTCGGTCCACGGCGGGGAGGATAGACGCGCCCCGCCGAATCCGCCGCCTGTAGCATCGGTCATCGCATGAAGGTCATCGCCGGCCTCGGCAATCCCGGCGACCGCTATCGGCTGACCCGCCACAACGTCGGCTTCCGGGTCGTCGACCTGCTCGCGGACCGCTGGGGCGTCAGCGGCCAGGGTCGCGTCCGCGACGGCGCGGCGCTCCTCGAGGTGCGCAGGCCCGAGGATCGGCTGCTCCTCGTGAAGCCGATGAAGTACATGAACCTGTCGGGGGCGCCCCTGCGAGCCGCCATGCGCCACACCGATGTCGACGCGTCCGCCGACCTGCTCGTCGTGGCCGACGACATCGACCTGCCGCTGGGGAGAGTCCGGCTGCGGCGGTCGGGGTCGGCGGGCGGACACAACGGGCTGCGCTCGATCATCGAGGCGCTCGGCACCGACGAGTTCCAGCGCCTGCGGATCGGCGTGGGCCGCTCGGGCACGGCCGCCCGTCACGTCCTGGCGACCTTTCCCCCCGACGAGCGCGAGCTCGCAACCGAGATGGTTGCCGTCGGCGCGGATGCGGCCGAGCGATGGCTGCGCGACGGCATCGACGAGGCCATGAACGCCTTCAACGGCCTCGACCTGGACGACGCGTGACGGCCGCCGCGGCCAGCGAGCTGGTCGAGGCGTTCTCGAGGGCGACCGGCCAGCGACCTCGATGACGCCGATCGGTACCATGGGCGGGCATGCCCTCGTCGCGCGGCGGTGATCGCCGCGTCGCAGCGCTCGTCGACGCCCTTCGGCCCCATGTGCCGGAATCGGGCGTCCTTCGTGTGCCTGCCGCCGCGCGTCCCGCGCACCTGGCGGCCCGCCGATCGACGCTCGCGCCATCGCGGCCCATGGTCGTCGTCGCGAGGACCGACGAGGAGGCGCACCGCCTCGCCGACGATCTGGCCGCATGGATCGGCACCGGCCATCTGCGGACGCTTCCGGAGCGCGCCGCGCTGCCGCTCGAACGGGCGCTGCCCGAGCACGACGAGTCGGCGGAGCGGCTGAGCGTCCTCGCCGAGCTCGGCGCCGGGACCCGGGGCCTGGTGATCGTCGGCTCGCTCCTCGCCTTCGTCCAGCGCACGCTCGGGGCCGATCAGCTGCGGGCCGCGAGGACGAGCGTCAGGGTCGGGGAGCGGATCGGCCAGCGCGTCCTGCTCGAGCGGCTGGTGAACGGTGGGTACGAGCCGAGCGTCGAGGTCACCGGTATCGGCGAGTTCGCGCACCGCGGCGGGTTGGTCGACGCATGGCCGCCGGGAGCGAGCGACCCCGTCCGGATCGAGCTGTTCGGCGACGAGGTGGACTCGATCCGGAGCTTCGACGCGATGTCCCAGGCGTCGCGCCGCCGGCTCGAGTCGATCGACCTCGTGCCGGCATCCGAGTTCGTCCCGGTCGATGGCTGGGAGGCGATCGTGGACGCCGCCGACACCTCCACCGACCTGCTCCGGGAGGACGCGGCTCGGCTGGCGCAGGGCGACATCGGCGAGGCCGCCGAGACGTGGGCCGCCCTGCTCACCGCCGGGCCGGCCGCCGACCACGTCGTCGCATCGGCGCACGCGGTCCTCACCGACGTCGACGAGCTGCGCGCGCTGGCCGCCGACCTGGACCGCCAGGCGGCGGACCGGCTGGAGGGGCTCGTCGCCGACGACGAGCTGCCGCCCGCGTGGCCCGCCCCATACGACGCCTCGACGACGCTCGACGCTCTCGTCGCGGTCGCCGCCGAGCGGCTGGAGGAGCAGGCCGCGGAGGATGCCGGCTTCGCCGTCGCACCGCCGATCCCGGGCCGCGCCGATCGCGCCGGCACCTGGCTCGTCGAGCTGGCGTCCGACCGCGCGGTGCTGGTGACGACCGACCAGGCGAGCCGGGTTGGGGAGCTGCTCGAGGAGGCTGGCCGTCCGACCGCGCCCGCCGCCGAGCTGCGGGCCGCGCCATCACGCGGCGAGGTCGCGCTCGTCCACGGCTCGCTGAGCTCGGGGTTCGGCCATGGGCCGAGCGGACTCCTGGTGCTGAGCGACCGGGAGCTGTTCGGCGCGACGCGCGTTCGACGCCTGACGAGCGGCAAGCGCGTCGTCACGCGGGACCTCATCGGCAAGCTCGAGCCGGGCGACCACGTCGTCCATGTCGACCACGGGATCGCGCGCTACGTGGGGATGACGCAGCGCACCTTCGGCGAGGACGTGAAGGAGTACCTCCAGCTCGACTTCGCCGGAACGGACAAGATCTTCCTGCCCGCCGATCAGATCGGGCGCATCACCCGCTACGCGGGCGGCCCGGCGCCCGCCCTGAGCAAGCTCGGAGGCACCGAGTGGGAGCGAACGAAGGCCCGGGTCCGTCGGGCCGTGGGCAACCTCGCCCGCGAGCTGATCGAGATCTACGCGGCGCGCGAGTCGGCGACCGGCTTCGCCTTCGGGGCGGACACGACCTGGCAGCGCGAGCTCGAGGAGAGCTTTCCGTACACCGAGACGCCGGACCAGGCGCGGAGCATCGAGGAGGTCAAGGCCGACATGCTGCGGCGCCGGCCGATGGATCGGCTCGTCGTGGGCGACGTCGGCTACGGCAAGACCGAGGTGGCGCTGCGCGCCGCCTTCAAGGCCGTGCAGGATGGGAAGCAGGTCGCGGTGCTGGTCCCGACCACCGTCCTGGCGCAGCAGCACCTGCTCACGTTCCAGCGCCGGCTGGCCGCGTTTCCCGTCCAGGTGGAGATGCTCAGCCGATTCGTGCCGCGCAGGCGGCAGGACGAGATCGTGGCGAGTGCCGCGGATGGATCGGTGGACATCCTCATCGGCACGCATCGGATCCTGTCGAAGGACATCGGCTTCGCCGACCTCGGGCTCCTGGTCGTCGATGAGGAGCAGCGCTTCGGGGTCGCGCACAAGGAGCGCATCAAGCAGCTGCGAACCGAGGTCGACGTGCTGACGCTGAGCGCGACACCGATCCCGCGTACGCTCCACCTGTCCCTCGTCGGGATCCGCGACCTGTCGGTCATCGAGACGCCCCCCGAGGCGCGGCTGCCGATCCAGACCCGGATCGCGGAGGACGACGACGGCCTCGTCCGCGACGCGATCGGTCGCGAGCTCGACCGCGGCGGGCAGGTCTTCTACGTCCACAACCGCGTGGAGACGATCGAGGCGGCCGCGGAGCGCGTGCGACGGCTCGTGCCCGGGGCGCGAGTCGCCATCGGCCATGGCCAGATGGCGGAGGGCATGCTCGAGCGGGTGATGCTCGACTTCAGCGAGGGCCGCTTCGACGTCCTGGTGTGCACGACGATCATCGAGTCCGGCCTCGACATCCCGAACGCGAACACGATCATCATCGTCCGCGCCGACACGTTCGGCCTCGCCCAGCTCTACCAGCTCCGCGGTCGGGTCGGACGGTCCGACCGCCGCGCGCACGCCTACCTCCTCCATCGGCGGGGCATGCCCCTGTCACCGGTTGCCCGCAAGCGGCTGCACGCGATCTTCTCCGCCTCCGACCTCGGCGCCGGCTACCAGATCGCGCTGTCCGACCTCGAGATTCGCGGCGCGGGGAACATCCTCGGTGCCGAGCAGCACGGGTTCATGGCCGCGGTCGGCTTCGAGATGTACACGCGCCTGCTGGCCGAGGCCGTCGACATGCTGCGCGGCCGGCGCCCGGCGCCCGAGCCCTCGCCGGTGCGCCTGGACCTTCCGGGTTCGGCGTACTTGCCGGACGATTACATCGCGAGCTCGGGCGCGAAGCTCGAGGCCTACCGGCGGTTCGCCCACCTGCGAAGCGACGCCGATGCCGATGCCCTGCGCGCCGACCTGCGGGACCGCTACGGACCGATCCCACCACCGGTCGAGGGTCTGTTCAGCGCGGTGCGCGTCCGGCTCGCCGCCGAGGCGGCCGGTGTGCCGGAGGTCCGCGCCGAGCCCGGCCGGGTCACGCTGAAGTGGGCCGGCCGGATCCCGGATCGGCACGAGGTCAGCGTCGCGCTCCAGGTCGCCGGCCTGCGGACCGACTCGGGGTCGAACCAGGTCCGCATCCCGGTGCGACCCGGCCGCGATCCCCTCGACGTGGCGCTCGACGCGCTCGAGGCGCTGGTGACGACGCGCGTCCCGGCCTGACGCGCCCGACACTCGCCCTGAACGAAACGAACGAGCCGGCAGGTCGCCCTGCCGGCCCGTCGACCGTGCTGGTTTGCGCTCAGGCGCGCCCGAACGCCGCCTTCACGTCAGGCTGGAACAGGTACCAGAGGACAAAGGCAGCGATTGCGATGCCGATCACCTCGCCGAAGATCGGGCTGCCGAAGAAGATCCCGACGACACGCAGCACGATCGCGACGCCGGCCCAGAGGACGCCCAGGGTCCAAGCCCACGGCTGGAGCGTCCATGCTCCGTAGGCGAAGGCGATGGCCCCGATCGCGAGGACCAGCGAAATGAGCCCGAGCAGGACGAGGTTGCCACTGCTGGCTCCGAACATTCCCGAGAACCCGACGAGAGTCAAAGCACCGAGAAGTCCGAGAACACCTGAGATCCCCGCCAGGATCGCAAGGATGGTCACGCCTGTCGGCCGCGCCGCCGTGGCCGAGGGTGCCGGTGCGCTCGTGGTCGCAGGAGGCGGCGGGGCCTCTGCCGGCGGCGGTGGGGGAGGAGGAGTGGATGATGTCGGGGGCTGGGCGTACGGATCGGCAGCGGGCTCGCCGCTGCCAGGCTGCGGTCCTTCTTGCTCCTGCATGGAGCCGAACCCTCCTTTGCGACTGGCGCTGGCGCGCCATCTCGCCGCGCACCATCGGTCATGCGGTCGCCAACCGTCAAGGTCTGGCGCTTGCCGCATCGAGGGTATACTCGTGGCGATCACTCGACCCGTGGCGGGCGCACCCGTCCGGCGCCGATCTTCGACCGATGTCGCAGCGGCAGGCAGCTGCCGGCGCGACGACGAAAGGAGGCGACCGTGACGACCCATCCACCCGCATCCGGGCCGACCCCCGCGACACTCCGTGTCGGCGATCGCAGCTACGAGTACTTCGCGCTGGCGGATGCCGGTGCCCGCGATCTCGATCGGCTGCCGTACACCGTCAAGGTGCTGCTCGAGAACGCGATCCGTGGAGCGGCGCTCCAGCCGTCGCTCGTCGGCGCGGACGACGTCCGCGCCCTCGCGTCATGGGATCCGTCGGCACCCGGCGAGGCCGAGCTGCCGTTCATGCCCGCGCGCGTCATCCTGCAGGACTTCACCGGCGTCCCGTGCGTCGTCGACCTGGCCGCGATGCGCGACGCGATGGCCGATCTCGGTGGCGACCCCTCCCGGATCAATCCGCTCGTGCCGGCCGACCTCGTCATCGACCACTCGGTGCAGGTCGACCAGTTCGGATCCGACGCGGCATTCCTCATCAACGTCGAGCGCGAGTACGAGCGCAACGGAGAGCGATACGCGCTCCTGCGCTGGGCGCAGCAGGCCTTCGCGGATTTCCGGGTCGTGCCGCCGGGCACCGGGATCGTCCACCAGGTCAATCTCGAGTACCTCGCCGACGTCGTGTCGGAGCGTGATGGCCTCCTGGTGCCCGACACCCTCGTCGGCACCGACTCGCACACGACGATGATCAACGGGCTCGGCGTCGTCGGCTGGGGCGTCGGCGGTATCGAGGCCGAGGCGGCGCTGCTCGGCCAGCCGCTCTACCAGCCGCTGCCGATCGTCGTCGGCTTCCGCCTGGACGGCGAGCTGCCGTCCGGCTCGACCGCGACGGACCTCGTCCTCGTCGTGACCGAGATGCTCCGCGCGCATGGCGTGGTCGGGAAGTTCGTCGAGTTCCACGGGCCGGGCCTGACGCGCCTGGGCCTCGCCGACCGCGCGACGATCAGCAACATGTCGCCGGAGTTCGGGGCCACCGCGACGATGTTCCCGATCGACGACGAGACGCTGCGCTACCTGCGGATGACCGGCCGGCCCGATGACGTCATCGAGCGGGTCGAGGCGTACGCGAAGGCGCAGGGCCTGTTCCGGACCGACGACTCGCCGGAGCCGGCGTTCAGCGAGTCGCTCAGCCTCGACCTGTCCACGGTCGTTCCGTCGCTCGCCGGGCCGAAGCGGCCGCAGGACCGCGTGGCCCTGTCGGAGCTTCGCGACTCGTTCCGCGCGGCCTTCCCGAACGGCCTCCACACGCACGCCGACGGCACGACCCACGAGCACGCCGGCGGCGAGGAGGATGCGGCGCCCGGCACGGTCGACGAGGCCAGCGAGGAGTCGTTCCCGGCCTCCGACCCGCCGTCGTACACGCGCGACCCGGAGGCGGAGCGCCACGTCAGCCCCGACGCTCCGCGCCACGCGCCGGAGGCGCTCCCGACCGACGCGCACTACCGCGCGGCCGAGGTCCGGCTGGACGGCGCGACCCATAAGCTGCGGACAGGGTCGGTCGTCATCGCCGCGATCACCTCGTGCACGAACACGAGCAACCCGTCGGTGATGGTCGCGGCCGGCCTCCTGGCGCGGAACGCGGTCCAGCGCGGCCTCGAGACGAAGCCGTGGGTGAAGACCTCGCTCGCGCCGGGGTCGCGGGCGGTCACCGACTACCTGCGCGCCGCGGACCTCATGGACCCGCTCGAGGCGCTGCGCTTCCACCTCGTGGGCTACGGCTGCACAACCTGCATCGGCAACTCTGGTCCGCTCGCGGAGCCGGTGGCAGAGGCGATCGAGGCGAACGACATCGCCGCGGTGGCGGTCCTCTCCGGCAACCGGAACTTCGAGGGTCGCATTCACCCGCTGGCCCGGGCGAGCTACCTCGCCTCGCCGCCGCTCGTCGTCGCCTTCGCGTTGGCCGGCCGGATCGACATCGACCTGACGACGGAGCCGATCGGGACGGACCGCGACGGCAACCCCGTCATGCTCGATGAGATCTGGCCCTCGCCCGAAGAGGTCGCGAGCGTCGTCCTGAAGTCGGTGAGCGGCGAGGTCTTCGAGCGCAACTACGCATCGGTCTTCGACGGCGACGACCGATGGCGCGACCTGCCCGTCCCGGCGGGGGACCGCTACGCCTGGGACGCCGAGTCGACCTACGTGGCCAGGCCGCCGTTCTTCGACGGCCTCGGCACGGCGCCCACCGATCCCGACGACATCGTCGGCGCGCGCGCACTGGCGGTGCTCGGCGACAGCGTCACGACCGACCACATCAGCCCCGCCGGCTCGATCGCCCGAACCTCGCCCGCCGGGCAGTGGCTGATCGAGCGGGGAGTGGATCCGCGCGACTTCAACTCGTACGGCGCCCGCCGCGGCCATCACGAGGTGATGATGCGTGGCACGTTCGCGAACATCCGCCTGCGCAACCTGCTCACGCCAGATGCGGAGGGCAACGTGACCGAGCACCTGCCGTCCGGCGAGCGGATGAGCATCTTCGACGCGGCGATGCGCTACGCGGACGATGGGACGCCGCTGATCGTGCTCGCCGGCAAGGAGTACGGATCCGGCTCGTCGCGCGACTGGGCGGCGAAGGGCCCCCTGCTGCAGGGCGTCCGAGCTGTCATCGCCGAGTCATACGAGCGGATCCATCGGTCGAACCTCGTCGGCATGGGCATCCTGCCGCTGCAGTTCCTGCCGGGCGAGTCGGCGGCGTCGCTGGGCCTGAGCGGCCGCGAGACGTTCGACATCACCGGGCTCGCCGACGGCCTCCGCCCGCGGATGGAGGTCACGGTCACGGCGCGCGGCGACGACGGGCGGGAGACGCGCTTCCGGACCGTGGCGCGCCTGGACGGCGAGATCGACGTGACCTACCTGCGCAACGGGGGCGTCCTCCAGACCGTGCTCCGGCGCCTCGCTGCGGAGTGATTCGGTCGGCCGATGCGTCCATTGCCGCCTCCGGACGCATCGGTCTAGACTCGTCGGGCGCCGCCTGGCGCACACGATCCCAGCAGCAGGTGCCCAACCGTACCGTGACCGTCACGTCCGTCGACGATCTGCGCAGCCTCATCCGCGAGGTCCCCGACTTCCCGAAGCCGGGGATCCTGTTCTACGACATCACGACCCTCCTGAAGCAGCCCGATGCGTTCCGCGAGGTGATCGACCGGATGGCCGACCAGGTCGGCGACACGCAGATCGACCTGGTGGTCGGGATGGAGTCGCGCGGGTTCATCTTCAGCGCGCCGCTGGCCTACAAGCTGAACGCCGGCTTCGTGCCGGTGCGCAAGCTGGGCAAGCTGCCGGCGGAGACGATCGAGGTCGAGTACGAGCTCGAGTACGGCACCGCGACGCTCGAGATCCACTCCGATGCGATCCAGTCAGGGCAGCGGGTGCTGATCGTCGACGACCTGCTCGCGACCGGCGGGACGGTGATGGGCACGATCGAGCTCGTTCGCCGCCTGGGTGGCGAGATCGCCGGCCTCTCGTTCATGGTCGAGCTGACCGCGCTCAAGGGGCGGGAGAAGCTCGGCGAGTTCGCAATCCACACGCTGCTCAGCTACTGATCGTCGGAGGGCACCGATGGCGGTCGCGACCTCCCCACGCATCCACGCCAGGGCCGTGAGCGACCGCGGCGAGATCGCGTCGTTCCTCCAGCGCGACCGGCTGTACGCTGCCTACGCCCTTGGCGACCTGGACGGCGCGAACCGTGGGCGGGTCGCATGGGCGATGGCCTACGACGACGCCGGGCGACCGACCGCGCTCGTCATGCATCACGAGGGCCTCGTCCCGCAGCCACTGTTCCTGATGGGCGCGCCGGATGGCTGCCGCGCGATCCTGGAGCACGTCCTGAAGCCGCGCGACGCATACCTCCAGGGGACCGAGCTGCACGAGGCGGCGCTGCGCGACCTCTACGACCTCGACGCGCCGACGCTCATGCTGCGGATGGTCGTCGACCGCGAGACGTTCGCTCCGTTCGCGGGACCGGCCGAGCGGCTCACGGCGGCCGATATCGAGGACCTCAACCGCCTCTACCAGCTTGGCTTCCGGGCGGGCTTCCCGGCGTCGGTCCTCGACGAGGGGATCTACTACGGGCTGCGCGTCCGCGGCCGCCTGATCAGCGCCGCCGGCACCCATGCGATCAACCCGCGCGAGGACATCGCGGTCGTCGGCAACGTGATGACGCACGTCGACTTCCGGGGCCACGACTTCGCGAAGATGGTCACCAGCGCCGTGACCGCCGAGCTGCTCGACCGGGTCGGCGACGTCGCGCTGAACGTCCACGCCGACAACGACCCAGCGGTCGCGGCCTACACCCGCCTCGGCTACCGTACGCACTGCCAGCTGACCGAGCGCCTCGTCCGTCGACGTGCCGGCGGCTGGGGGCTGATGCGACCGATACGAGAGGCGATGCGATTCGGATGGCCACGCGAACCGAGATGAAGACCGCCGACGTGGCGGACCTGGCCCTGGCCGATGCGGGCCGGCTGAAGATCGAGTGGGCGGACCGCCAGATGCCGGTGCTCGCCGGCATCCGCGATCGGTTCGAGCGCGAGCGACCGCTCGACGGCTGGCGCATCAGCGCCTGCTTGCACGTCACCGCCGAGACCGCGAACCTCATGCGGACGCTGGCCGCCGGCGGGGCCGATGCGGTCCTGTGCTCATCGAACCCGCTGTCGACCCAGGACGACGTGGCCGCCTCGCTCGTCACCCACTTCGAGATCCCGACGTTCGCGATCAAGGGCGAGGATCGTGACTCGTACTACGGGCACATCGGCGCGGCGCTCGACCACCGCCCGCAGGTCACGATGGACGACGGCGCCGATCTCGTGAACGAGCTGCACACCAGCCGTCGCGAGCTCCTCGAGGACGTCGTCGGCGGCACCGAGGAGACGACGACCGGGGTGATCCGTCTCCGCGCCATGGCCGCCGCCGGGAAGCTCGCCTATCCGATCGTCGCCGTCAACGAGGCGATGACGAAGCACCTCTTCGACAACCGATACGGCACCGGGCAGAGCGCGATCGACGGCGTGCTGCGCGCGACGAACGTCCTGTTCGCCGGCAAGACGGCCGTCGTCGGCGGCTATGGCTGGGTCGGGAAGGGCATCGCATCGCGCGCGCACGGGATGGGGGCCAGCGTCGTCGTCGTGGAGGTCGACCCGATCCGCGCGCTCGAGGCCGCGATGGACGGCCATCGCGTGATGAACGCCGCGGACGCGGCGCGCGTCGGCGAGATCTTCATCTCCGCGACCGGCAACCTGAACGTCTGGGGCCGCGACCACTTCGGCGAGATGCCCGACGGCGCGATCCTCGCGAACGCCGGGCACTTCAACGACGAGTTCGAGCTCGCTGCGCTCGAGGAGATGGCAACGTCGTCGCGCGAGGTCCGGCCGTTCACGCGCGAGTACCTCATGCCAAGCGGACGTCGCCTCTACGTCCTCGCCGATGGCCGCCTCGTGAACCTCGGAGCCGCCGAGGGACATCCGGCGCTCGTGATGGACATGAGCTTCGCGAACCAGGCGCTCGGGCTCGAGTGGCTGCGTGCGAACGTCTCGGATCTGGAACCCGGCGTCTACGGGATCCCTGAGCCGATCGACCGCGAGGTCGCGCGACTGAAGCTCGAGAGCATGGGCGTTCACCTCGCGCCGCTGACGCCGGAGCAGCTGGCCTACAGCGAGTCCTGGGAGTCCGGCACCTGATCGGTCCCAGGGCCCGACACGAAAAATAAAGGTTCTCCAGATGCGCTGGATGTGCCTTTAGCCCTACGCTGCTACCGTGGGCCTGGATGGGGAGCCAGTTGCCCGGTGGCCGGGGCGTGGGGGAGCGCAGGGGGGAACCGGTCGCCTCACCTCCGCCCACGCGGACTCCGACGAGCGCCACGGCGTCAGGTGACCCCATGCCTCCAGTCTCGAGCCCCGTGTTCGTCGGGCGCGTCGCAGAGGTCGATCGACTGTGTCGAGCACTCGACCGAGCCCGCGCCGGACAGCCGTCCCTCCTGCTCGTCGCCGGCGACGCCGGGATCGGCAAGACCCGGCTGATCAGCGAGTTCGCGGCGCGCGCCGGCGAGGGCGACGCCCACGTCCTCGTCGGCGGCGCGATGCAGGTCGGCGACACGGCGCTGCCGTACGCACCGGTCGTCGGCGCCCTGCGGCCGCTGCTTCGCGCGACGCCGCCCGAGCGCCTGGACGAGCTCGTCGGGGCGGGCCGAACCGAGCTCGCCTACCTCCTCCCCGACCTGGCATCCGACGGGCATGGGACAGAGCAGCGACGCGATGGCGCACTGACGTCGGCCGCCTACCAGGCGCGCCTGTTCGAAGTCCTCCTCGAGCTCCTGCGCCGCCTCGGCGAGGAGCGCGCGGTCGTCCTCGTGCTCGAGGACATCCACTGGGCCGATGCGGCCAGCCGCGACGTCCTCCGCTTCCTGGCGCGCAACGCCCGTGACGCCCGCGTGCTGGTCGTCGCGACCTACCGCTCGGATGAGCTCCACCGCCGCCATCCGCTGCGTCCCCTGCTCGCGGAGCTGCGGCGTCACGACAAGGTCGACGAGGTGGAGCTCGCCGGCTTTGGAGCCGACGAGGTGGCCGCCCAGCTCGCGGGGATCGCCGGCGAGGCGGTGGCCGGCGAGCTCGTCGAGGCCATCCACGTCCGATCCGGCGGCAACCCGTTCTTCGCCGAGGAGCTCATGGCCGCGGGGCGTGCCGGGCTGGCCCTGTCGCGCAGCCTGCGCGACACGCTCGAGGCCAGGCTTCGGAGCGTTGGCGCGCCCGCGCTGCACGTCCTGCGCGTGGCCGCGGTGGCCGGCGTGCAGGTCGATCATCGGCTGCTCGCGTCGGTCATCGACGTGCCGGAGCCCGAGCTCGTCGAGTCGCTGCGCGAGGCGATCGACCTCCACCTTCTCGTGCCGACCGCCCCGGGTGAGGCACCGGCCTACGCCTTCCGCCACGCGCTCGTCCAGGAGGTTGCCTACGACGGGCTCCTGCCGTCGGAGCGCACCCAGCTGCACGCGGCCTTCGCTCGCTCGATCGAGGCCCATCCCGAGGTCCGGCTGGACGAGCCGGCGCGAACGACGGCGCTGCTGGCCCACCACTGGCTCATGGCCCACGACCTGGAACGGGCGCTGCCCGCCGCGATCGATGCCGGCCGTGCCGCGGCGGCAGGGCTCGCGTTCGCCGAGGCGCGGAGCTACCTCGAGCGCGCCCTCGAGCTGTGGCCGAAGGTCGCCGCGGAGGCACTGCCGCCGGGAATCGACCGGCGGACGATCGTCGAGGAGGCGGCCGAGGCCGCCGTCCAGTCCGGCGACGCGCGCCGATCGATCGACCTCGTCCGCTCAGCGCTGGCCGAGACGGACGCGACGGCCGAGCCGATGCGAGCGGGCGTCCTGTACCACCGCCTGGCCTGGTACGCGAACGAGTCCGGGGACTGGGAGGCGGGCGTCATCGCACTCGAGCGTGCCGCCGAGCTGCTGCCGATCGACCCGCCCTCGCGCGAGCGAGCCCGCGTGATCGCCGACCTCGCGCAGTCGCTGATGACGCGGGGCCGCTTCGGCGAGTCGATGGCGCTGGCCGAGGCGGCGCTCGCCGTGTCGCGTGCGGTCCACGCGCCGATCGCCGAGGCGCGTGCGATGAACGCGCTTGGGCTGGACCTCGCGTCGCGCTCCGACTTCGAGCGCGCAATGCCGATCCTGCGCGAGGGGCATGCCCGCGCCCTCGCGCTCGGCGATCCGCTCGCGATCTTCCTCACCGCGGTCGGGCTCGGCTGGTCGCTCGACGAGACCGCTCGGCACGCGGAGGCGCTCGAGCTGGCACTCGCGACGCGGGCGCGCGTGGCGCACGACGGCGCCGAGGCCCGCTTCGGCGGGCAGCTGGCGTCGAAGGCGTCCCGTGCCCTCTACGAGCTCGGCCGCTGGGATGAGTCCGGGGCGCTGATCGCGGAGACCCTCGCGGCGGGACCGACGCGCTATGCGATCCGGTGGCTGCTCTCGAACCGCATCCGCCTGAGCACGAGTCGCGGTGACGTCGACGCCGCGCGCGCCGACCTCGACACGTACGCGTCGCTCGGCGAGCGAATCGTCGGGCCGGATCCCGACCTCATCAACGTCCGCCGCGCGGAGATCGCGATCCTCACCGGTGACGGGCCGATCGCGCGCGAGATCGTGCGGGCGACGCTCGGACAGCTCGTCGAGCCGGAGCTCGACACCGACGCCCGGGCGCTCCTGCTCCTCGGCCTGCGGATCGAGGCGATCGAGGCCGATGCCGCCCGCGCCGCCCACGACAGGCGTCGCGAGGCAGACGCCGTTGCCCGAGGTGCCGAGCTCGAGGCCAGGCTGAACACCCACTTCGCGCGCATTCACCACCTGGTCGCGCAGCCGGCGACGATCCTCGCCGCCGACCGTGACCTCGCCACGGCCTTCGCCGGCCACGTGCGCGGTGCCGACGACGTGGCGGCGTGGGACTCGGCCGTGGCCGGCAGGCGCGCCCTGGGCCGCCCCTTCGAGCTCGCGTCGGTGCTCGAGTGGGCGGCGGTCGCGAGGTTCGCTGCGCGCAGGCGCGACGACGGGATGGCGGCCCTGATGGAGGCCCACGCGATCGCGAACGATCTCGGCGCGCGGCCCCTGCGTACCAGGCTCGAGGCGATCGCGCGCCGGGCCCGGGTCGGGCTGGAGGGCGCCGACACCGCCGATGACACCGCCGATCGCCTCGGGCTCACCCGTCGCGAGCGTGAGGTGCTTGCGCTCCTCATCGGCGGGCGAAGCAACCGCGAGATCGGCGAGGAGCTGTTCATGGCCGAGAGCACGGCCGGGGTCCACGTGAGCAACATCCTCGGCAAGCTCGGCGTTCGGCGCCGGCACGAGGCGGCGGTGCTCGCCCAGCGCATCGGCCTCGGCGGCGGCTGACCGTCCGTCGGCGCTACACTCGCGGCGGCCCATCCACCGCACGGAGCTCCGATGCCAGACGCCACGCGCTCGACGCTCTTCACCTCCGAGTCCGTCACGGAGGGGCATCCGGACAAGCTGTGTGACGCCATCGCCGACGCCGTCCTCGACGACGTGCTGGCCAACGATCCCGACGCCCGCTGCGCGATCGAGGTCGCGACGACGACCGGGCTCGTCCTCGTCCTTGGCGAGCTCAGCACCGGCCATTGGGTCGACGTGCAGGAGGTCGTGCGGCGCACGGTTCGCGACATCGGTTACACGGACGCCAGGGTCGGCTTCGACTGGGAGACCTGCGGCACCCTGACCGCCATCAAGGAGCAGTCGCCGGACATCGCGCTGGGGGTCGACCACGCCCTCGAGTCGCGGGAGGGGACCGAGCGCGACGAGCTCGGGGCCGGCGACCAGGGGATGATGTTCGGCTATGCGACCGACGAGTCGGACGCCTTCATGCCGATGCCGATCCTCCTCGCGCATCGCGTCGCGCGGCGGCTGGCGGAGGTCCGGCGCGACGGGACGCTGCCGTTCCTGCGCCCCGACGGCAAGACCCAGGTCACGGTCGAGTACGACGCGGACGGGACGCCTCGGCGAGTGCATACCGTCCTCGTCAGCGCCCAGCACGACCCGGAGGTCGACGCGGCCGAGCTCACCGAGTCCATCCGCACGCACGTGGTGGATGCCGCGATCCCGGCCGAGCTCCTCGACGCGGAGACCCGCCACCTGGTGAACCCGACCGGGCGCTTCGTCATCGGCGGGCCGAAGGGCGACTCGGGCCTGTCCGGACGAAAGATCATCGTCGACACGTACGGCGGCATGGCGCGCCACGGCGGAGGCTCGTTCAGTGGCAAGGACCCGACGAAGGTCGACCGATCGGGCGCCTACATGGCCCGCTACGTCGCGAAGAACGTGGTGGCCGCGGGCCTCGCGCGGCGCTGCGAGCTGCAGCTGGCCTACGCGATCGGCGTGGCCCATCCGCTGGCGGTCAACGTCCAGACCTGGGGCACCGGCCGGCTCGCAGATCACGACCTTGCCGCGATCGTCACGCACGCCTTCGACCTGCGTCCGGGAGCGATCATCGAGGCGCTCGACCTGCGTCGGCCGATCTACCGCCAGACCGCGGCCTACGGCCACTTCGGGCGCGACGACCTCGACCTGCCGTGGGAGCGGCTCGACCGCGTCGACGAGCTGCGCGCGGCCGCTGGCTGACGGCGTGACCGTCGGGCCGTCTGGAGCGAGGGGCAGCCCGCCGGCCTGGGGCGAGCCGCGCCCGTCCCGCCTGCGGCGCCTGATCGACCGCGCGCGTTCCCGGATGGGCGCCACTCCCGCGCCGGGGCCGGCGTCACTGCCCGAGCTGCCCGTCGCGCTGCGCCGCAGCGAGCTCGCCGAGGCCTACCTTGCGGCCGAGCAGGCGGTCGACCATCGCCGGGCGGCAACGGCCGCCGTGGCGGCGATGGAGCGCGACATCGCGGCGGAGGCATGGTGGCCGGCGGACGTCTGGGCACATCGCGCGCTCTGGCACTTCGAGCGCGCCGACCTCACGCTCCAGGCCGCGCGCCAGGCGCGCCGGATCGGGGACCTGCGGTCCGCGGCCGGAGACCCGGGCAGCGCGCGCCGCTACTATGCCGAGGCGATCGACGAGGCCCGCGACATCGGTGCCGAGCACGAGCAGGGCCTCGCGACGCTCGGCATGGGCCGGGCGCTGATTGAGCTCGGGGAGGTGACCGCGGGGCGCCGGCTCGGGGGCGCGGCGGTGGACCTGCTGGGCCGATCGCAGGCGCCCCCCGGTGAGATCGATGCGGCGCGGGCGCTGCTCGGCACCGAGGTGCCGGTCGGCGGCGAGGCGGAGGAGGACGGCTGATGGCGCGACGAACGATGCGGGTCGGGATCGTCGGCGCCGGCGTGATGGCGGAGGCGATCATCGCCGGGCTGCTGGCCGACCGTGCCGTCGAGGCACGCACGCTCGTCGCCTCGCATCCGCGGCGCGACCGGCGCGACACGCTCGCCGAACGTCACGGGATCCGGTCGGTGGCGGCGAACCGGGAGGCGCTCGCCGACTCCGAGGTCGTCGTCATCGCCGTCAAGCCGCAGATGCTCGGGCGGGTGATGCGTGAGCTGCGCGGAGAACTGGCGGCGGACCAGGTCGTGGTCAGCATCGTTGCCGGCGCCACGATCCGGACGCTCGTGGATGGCCTCCAGCACGCCGCCGTGGTGCGAGCCATGCCGAACACGCCGAGCCAGATCCGGCGGGGGATCAGCGTGTGGACGGCATCGGAGGCGTGCACCGCCCGGCAGCGGGACCTCGCGCGCGGCGTCCTGCGCGCGCTGGGCGACGAGCGCCAGGTCGCCGACGAGTCGTTCGTGGCGATGGCAACCGCCCTGTCCGGCACCGGGCCGACGTACCTGTTCAGCGTCATGGAGGCGCTCATCGATGCCGGCGTCCACCTGGGGTTCCCGCGCGAGCTCGCCCACGACCTCGTCGTCGAGACCCTCATCGGATCGGCGGAGTTCGCCCTGCGCTCGGAGCTCCATCCCGCCCAGTTGCGGAACGCGGTGACGTCACCCGGCGGCACCAGCGCGGCCGCGATCTACGAGCTCGAGAAGGGCCGGATCCGAACCGTCCTCAGCGACGCGGTGTGGGCCGCTTACCGCCGCACCCTCGAGCTCGGGGAACGGCTGGAAGCCGAGGTCGAGCGCGACTGATGTACGCGATCGTCATGGCCGGCGGCTCCGGCACGAGGCTCTGGCCGCTCTCCCGGCGCGGCACGCCGAAGCAGCTGCTCGCGCTGACCGGCGACACGAGCCTCCTCCAGCAGTCGATCGCTCGGCTCGCTCCGCTGCTGCGACCGCACGACATCTTCGTCATCACCAGCCAGGCCCACGTGCGAGCCACGCAGGACCAGCTCCCGCAGCTGCCGCCGGAGAACGTGCTCGGCGAGCCGCTGGCGCGCTCGACCGCCGTCGCCGCAGCGCTGGCGACGGTCCTGGCGCGGCGCGAGAGTGACGAGGTCGGGATCGTCCTCCCCGCCGACCACTTCGTCGCCGACGGCGACGCGTTCGTGGAGGCCCTGCGCGAGTCCGAGCGGGCCGCGGAGCGTGGATACCTCGTCACCCTTGGGGTCGTCCCGACGCATCCGGCGACGGGCTACGGCTACATCAAGGCCGGCGAGCCGCTGCATCCGTCGTCGCCGACGGCCGCGGTCGAGCGCTTCGTCGAGAAGCCCGACGAGGCCGCGGCGCAGTCCTTCCTCGAGGACGGTGGGTACCTGTGGAACGCGGGGATCTTCGCGTGGCGGACGTACGCCTTCCGCCAGGCCCTCGAGCGGTTCCAGCCCGAGCTCGCGTCCGCGATCGCGAGGATCGAGGGGCTGCACCGGACGCCGGGCTGGATGAGCGACGTCCGCGACATCCTGGAGCCGATCGGCGCGATCACGATCGACGTCGGCATCGCCGAGCCGGCCGCCGCCGAGGGACGCATGGCCGTCGTGCCGCTGCGCGCCGGCTGGTCGGACATCGGCTCCTGGTCGGCCCTGCTCGAGGCGCTCTCGGCCGCGACCGGCGCCGACCTCGTGGCCAGCGGCCGCCATCTCGACCGCGACTCGCATCGCGTCCTGGTCCACGGTGGCGATCGGCTCGTCGTCACCGTCGGGCTCACCGACGTGATCATCGTCGACACGCCGGACGCGCTCCTCGTCTGCAGCCGCGACCGAGCCGAGGAGATCAAGCCCGTCCTCGACGAGATCGCGGGCACCGCCGGCGACCGCTACCTGTAGCCGGAACCGATGCGCCTGCTGGCCGGCCTGATCGGTCGGCTCATGGCCGCGTACGTCCGCCTCGTGGCGGCCACGTCGCGCATCGACGGCGCGGCGGTGACGCAGGACCAGGTCGTCCTCGCCTTCTGGCACGAGTACAACCTCGTGGCCGCCACCGCGACGTATCGGCTCCGACGGGGCCGCCCGCACGTGAGCTTCAGCACGCAGACGTTTCGGGGCGAGGTGATGAACGCGCTGCTCGCGTCGCTCGGCGGCGGTTCGGTCCCGCTGCCGGCCGAGGGCGAGCGCGCGGAGGCCGCGCGGCTGTCGCGCGAGCTCGCTCGGCTCGGTCGCGAGGGCGCGACCCTGGCGGTGAGCCCCGACGGTCCCATGGGTCCGTACCGGCGCGCGAAGCCCGGCGCGCTGATCGTCGCGCGCGAGTCCGGCCTTGCGCTCCAGGCGTGGGCGCTCGTCGCCCGCCCCTCGATTCGGATGAAGGGCCGCTGGGACCGCCAGATCGTCCCGCTGCCATTCGGGCGGCTGGGCGTGATCCAGGCGGAGCCGATCCCGGTGGCGCCGAACGAGCCGATCCGCCCGCTTCTTGCCAGGCTTCAGGCGGCGCTCGACGAGGTCGCGGCCGGCGCCGACGCGTCGTGAGCGGGTTCGCGGCGAGCCTGCTAGGGCACGAACTCGATGTTCTGAATGATCACCGTCCCGGTGATCGGCACGGTGCCCAGGCCCGGAACGTCGGCGGCCGGACAGTCGATCGTGAGCTCGACGACCGCTGCGGTCGGCGTGAGCCGTCCGAGCTCGGTCTGTCCGAGGCTGCAGGCGCCTGGAGCGTCCGACTCCTGCCCACCTCGCTCGACGCTCACGAGGGTCAGCCGATGGGTCTGGACGTCGTAGTTGAAGCGAATCGAGCCCGTCCCGTCGTCGGTCAGGATCATGTTGTAGTCCTCGGATCCGGGGCCGAAGCTCACGCCGAACTGGAAGAGGAAGGCCTCGGCGAACTCCCAGGTCTCGTCGCCGACGGTCACGGTCCCGCCCATCTCCGGCAGGTCGCTCTCGCCGACCATCGTGAGGGCCATGCCGAGCGTGCCCTCGATGTCGACCGTCCCGTTCCCCCGGATATCGGTCAGGCCCGCGCACCGGATCTCCGCATGGCCGACTCCGGTCCGGTCGTCGAGCTCGCCCGGGGTGATCGTGCAGTCGCTCGGCTCGGGAAAGAACGACATCCCCTCCCAGGAGACCTGGGAGATGGCGGTGTCGGGCGGCGCGCCCTCGAACACCATCCGCGCGCCATCCCCCTCGAGCGAGTACGGCCCGTCGTTCGACTCCCTCGTCAGCGTCATCGTCCCCTCGCGGTCGCCGGTGACGGCCAGGTGCCCGCCGACTCCCTCGATCGGCGCGAGCGAGGCGGCCGGCGTCGGGCCGCCGCCATCGTCCCCGCCGGCGGTCTCCGGATCGGGCACGTCGCCCGACACGATGACGTTGGCCAGGCCGATCGTCACGACGATCGCCGCGACGAACGCGACGGCGAGCACCGTGATCGATCTGAACCAATCACCCATGGGCGGGGATTGTAAGAGTGAGGGACGTCGTCGACGAACATCGCGGATCCATCGCTCGACCCGTGACGTCCAGCGCAGCGGCATGGTTCGACCGCCGCGGATGAGGGAGGTGCAGGTGGAGCTGGAGGCGGAGCCGGGCGGACGCTTCCGCCCTCCGTGGTTCGTCGCGTTCCTGGGTCGCCGGCTGGTGTGGGCCGTCGCGACCCTCTTCCTGTTCCTGACCGCCGTGTTCTTCTTCGTGCAGGTGTGGGTGCCATACACGTGGGCGACCCAGTTCCTGCAGGGCGGGGCGGCCTCGTTCGACGCCGCCATGGAGGCCGCCGGACTGAATCGGCCGCTGCCCGAGCGCTACGTCGACTTCATCGGCGGCCTCGCCCGATTCGACCTCGGCACGTCCTTCAACGGCCCGCCGGTGTCGGAGATGATCTTCGAGGCGCTGCCGGTGACGTTGACGGTGTTCATCACCGGCACGGTCATCGGCTGGATCGTCGGCGAGCTGCTCGGACGGATCGGCACCTGGAGCCGGCGACCGTTCAGCGGCGCGGCGCTCTCGTCGCTGGGCGTCCTGTCGGCCACGATCTTCCCGCCGTTCCTCGTCTTCGTCCTCGTCCGATGGCTGCGTGAGCCGCTCCTGGACGCGCGAGAGGCGGCCGGGCTCCCGACCGACAGCCTCGCGCTGTGGCGCGACGCCGTCGCGGGCGTTCCCGGAGCCCTGACGCCGGGCGACGTCCGATGGCTCGTGGCGCTCGGCCTCTGCGCGGCGCTCGTCGTGGCGCTCGTCGTGCGCGCCCACGGCCGCCGACACCAGCTCCCGCTCGTCGAGGGCCTGGCCCTGCCGCTGTCGTTCCTCGGCGTCGGGGTCGGGATCTGGCTCAGCGACCTCGGGCCGCACGCACTCGACCTGCTCTATCGCGCCGACATCGCCGCGACGACCGGCCGCGGGACGCCGGCGCTCGCGATCGCGGCGGTGATCTTCATCTCGTTCGGGCAGGTGATGCTCGTCATGCACGCCGGCATGGAGGCCGAGAAGTCGGAGGACTACGTCCTCACCGGCCGGGCCAAGGGCCTGACCGAGCGCGCCGTGCGCGACAAGCACGTCGCGCGCAACGTCATGGCCCCGGTCCTGGCGGGGTCGTTCCTGACGTTCCCGACCGTGCTCGCCGGCATGATCATCGTCGAGTACGAGCTCGAGATGGACGGGCTCTCGTCGGTCCTCTTCGACGCGATCGAGTTCCAGGACATCCCGGTGATCATGGGCGTCATGGTCGTGCTCGGGCTCATCGGCGTCGGCTTCCGGCTCGTCACCGACGTCACGATCGCGGTCCTCGACCCACGCCAGCGGCACGGCCGGGCATGACGACGATCAGCGAGCCCCTCGTCGCGATCCAGCCGCGCCTGCGGCCCGCGCGCCTGGCGATCCTCGCGCATCCCAAGATCCTGGCCGGGCTCGCGATCCTCGGCTTCTTCGTCCTCATCGCGTTCGCGCAGCCCCTGCTGAACGCGACCGTGTGGGCCGGCCAGAGCAACGTGTACGACCCGCAGTTCGGCTTCGACACCGGGATCGCGCACCCATCGGCACCGTCTGCGGAGCACTGGCTCGGGACCAGCTCGGTCGGCCGCGACGTGTTCTCGATGCTCGGCTACGCGGCGCGCCCGACCCTCGTCGTGGCGATCAGCGCGGCGATCTCGATCGCGGTCGTGTCGCTCGTGTTCGGAACGATCGCCGCCTACCGCGGCGGCTGGCTCGACGGCTTCGTCAGCCACCTGAGCGACGCGATGGTCCTCCTGCCGGCCATGGTCGCCGTCTTCGTCCTCGGCATCAGCCGCTCGAACGAGGAGTTCGGCGCGCTGCAGGTCGGGCTGAGCTTCGGGGTCCTGTACGGGCTCGGCCCGGCGACCGCCACGGTTCGCGCCGCGGCCCTCACCGTCGTCGCCCGTCCGTTCATGGACGCGGCCCGCGTGTCCGGTGGCGGCGGGGCATGGATCATCACCCGCCACGTGCTCCCGCACCTGTACGCGCACGCCGCGGTGCAGGCGATGATCGGCGCCACGGGCGCCGTGATCGCGGATGCCTTCCTGAGCTTCCGCAGCGCCGTCGGCGAGGACTTCGGGTTCGGGCAGATGGTGTACGACGGGATCGTGTGGTCGGACCTCATGGCCGGCATCGCTCCGATCCCGTGGTGGATCATGCTCGCCGGCGCAGGCGGGATCACGCTGCTGGCGGCATCCTTCTACCTCATCGGCGTCGGCCTCCGCGAGGCGCTCGACCCGCGTCAGCAGGGCGACATCCGCTAGACGGCTCGCTACCATGAGTGGCCCGCGACGCGAACACCCGCAGACGAGTGGCCGTGACGACGATCAAGTTCGGGACCGATGGCTGGCGCGCCGCCATCGCCGAGGACTACACCTTCCATAACGTCCGTCGCTGCGCGCGGGGCGTGGCCGAGCACCTGCAGCGCATCGGCGCCGCGGATCGCGGCGTCGTGGTGTGCCACGACCGCCGCTTCGCGTCCGAGCACTTCGCCCGCGCCTGCGTGGAGGTCCTGGCCGCGCACGACATCCGCAGCTTCACCCCGCCCGACGCGGTGCCGACCCAGGTGGGCAGCTTCTTCACGCGCGAGCTCGGCGCGGGCGCCGGGATCGTGATCACCGCCAGCCACAACCCGTGGACGGACAACGGCTTCAAGGTCAAGGCCGATACGGGCGGAGCCGCCGCCCCCGAGATGCTTGCTGCCATCGAGGCGACGATGGACGAGCACCCCGAGGACGAGGCGCCTCCGCGTCGCGACTACGCCGACGCCCTCGCCGAGGGCCTGGTCGAAACCTTCGATCCCTATCCCCGGTTCCGCGACCAGCTCGACAGCATCGTCGACCTCGACAAGATCCGAGCCGCGGAGCGACGCGTGCTCGTCGAGAACCTGTACGGGTCGGGCGCCGGCTGGTACACGCGGCTGATCGGTGACGGGCGGCTCACGGTGCGCGAGCTGCACACCGAGCGCAACCCGTTCTTCGGCGGCGTCAACCCCGAGCCGATCCGGCCGAACGTCGACGCGTGGCTGGAGGAGATCCCGCGGTGGGGCGCGGACATCGGCATCGCGTTCGACGGCGACGCCGACCGCGTCGGCATGGCGACCGAGGAGGGCGTCTTCGTCAACCAGCTCCAGGTCTACGGCCTGCTGTACTGGTACCTGCTCGAGGTGCGCGGCCAGATCGGCCCGGCAGTCTATACCGTGACGACCACGTCGATGGCGAAGCGCCTGGCCGAGATCTACGGCACGCAGGCGTACGAGACCGGCGTCGGATTCAAGTACGTCGGGCCGAAGATGACCGAGACCGATGCCGTGATCGGCGGCGAGGAATCCGGCGGGTTCGGGTTCGGGATGCACATTCCCGAGCGCGACGGGCTCGCGTCCGGGCTCTTCCTGCTGGACCTGTGGCTGACGAAGGGCACGCGCGCGTCCGAGGTGCTCGCCGAGCTCCAGGCGCTGGCCGGCCCCTCGTACTACAACCGGATCGACATCCGCTTCGCCCGCGAGGGCTACGATCGTGTCAAGGCCGAGACGCTCGCGCGCCTGGGCGACGAGGCGCCGGTCGAGCTCGCCGGGCAGCCGGTCGTCGAGCGCGTCGGCCTCGAGACGGGAGACGGCTTCAAGTTCTACCGCGAGGACGGGTCGTGGCTCCTCATCCGCTTCAGCGGCACGGAGGCGCTCCTCCGCGTATACGTCGAGGCGCGTTCGCCTGAGGACGTCGAGGCGCTCCTGGCGGAGGGTCGGCGGATCGCGGCCGCCGAGCAGCCCCGGGCTGCCGCCGCGAGCTGATGGACGCGCGCGACTTCTTCGGATACAAGAACCCCGACGAGGAGCCGGGCCGCCCCGACCCGGCTGACGAGACCGACGACGAGCGCCCGCCGCTGTTCGAGGAGGCGGTCACCCTCGACGATCCGGCCACACTGCGCCGGATCGACCCTGAGGACATGCTCGGCAAGGTCGCCGAGATCCCGGCGCAGCTCGCGCGCGCGCGGCAGGCCGCCGCGGCCGTCGAGCCCGAGGCGCGTCTGAGCGATGTCGACGCGGTCATCGTGCTCGCCATGGGCGGCTCGGCCATCGGCGCCGAGCTCGTGGCCGCCGCGGCGGGGGAGCGGCTGCGCGTCCCGCTGATCGTCCACCGCGATTACGGACTGCCGGCCGGTGCCGGCCCGCGCACCCTCGTGATCGCCGCGAGCCACTCGGGCGAGACGGCGGAGACCCTGTCGGGCTTCGCCGAGGCGCGGCGCCGCGACCTTCCGGTCGTGGCCGTCACGACCGGCGGACGGCTCGCGGCCCAGGCAGGTGAGGCCGGCGCGCCCATCCTTCGCTATCAGCCCGGGGGCCAGCCGCGCGCCGCCATCGGCTTCGGCGTCGGCCTCATCCATGAGCTGCTGGCGCGCCTCGAGCTCGTCGTCGAGCCGGATCAGATCGGCCCGGTCGTCGCAACCCTCGAGGGGCAGGTCGAGCGGCTTGGCCCATCGGTGCGGACCGACGAGAACCCCGCGAAGCAGCTGGCATGGTCGATGTTCGGCCGGATCCCGGTCGTCTACGGCCACGGGCCGATGGCCGCGGCCGCGCACCGCTGGAAGACGCAGCTGAACGAGAACGCGAAGTCCTGGTCGACCTGGGAGCCGATGCCGGAGGCGAACCACAACGCGATCGAGGGGAGCCTCAACCCGCGCGAGCTCTCCGACGCGCTCTACGTCGTCGAGCTGCGCGATCCGGACGAGCCGGCGGAGCTCGCCGAGCGCTATCGCGTCGTCGAGGAGCTGCTCGGCGAACGCGCGACGAACCGGTCGACGGTATGGGCAGAGGGCCCGTCACGGCTGGCGCGGGTCCTGTGGCAGGTCGTGCACGGCGACTTCGTGAGCGTCTATCTCGCCATCCTCTACCAGACCGACCCGACCCCGGTTACACTGCTGGCGATGCTCAAGGAGCGGCTCGCCAGGGCCACCGGATCCAACCCGACGAGCGCCCGGTAAGAAGAGGGCGCCGGGAGGATCCGGCGCCATGGAGGTACCCGCGACGTGCATTCGAGCATGATCGGCAAGGTCGAGAAGGCGATGCGCTACGCGCACGAGCCGGACCGCGTGAAGCTGCAGTCGTTCCGCGCCAGCTTCGCCGGCGACAACGGCACCCACACCGTGTCTCTCGACGCCGAATCGTGGCAGTGCGACTGCCATCTCTTCGAGTCGGCCGGTGGTTGCACGCACACGCTGGCCATTCAGAAGATGCTCGACCCGATGCTCACCGATGCCGCGCGCGAGACGCCGCTCTACGGCTCCTCCGAAGTCCGCGAGGAGGATGCCGTCCCCGCCTAGCCGGGCCGGCGGAGCTCCCGGCAGGTCTCGGCCGGCGGCAGAGCCGCCGGCCGCTTCGCTGGCGCGAAGCCGGTCTCGGTGGAAGCGCGGACACGGACGCGTGGCGGCGCAGGCATGGCGCTCAGCCGATCGGCCGGTGGTAGGATCGGCCCACCAATCAAAGACGAAGCGGTCGGTGCCGTCCGGCGCAAGACGGACGGGTAAATGGCGAAGCCGGTGAGAGGCCGGCGCAGTCCCGCTACTGTATCCGCGGCCCGGTCCAGCTGACGGGGCGCGTGGGAGCCAGGTCGCCCAGCCGAGTCGCGATGTCTCCACCCTCGCGTGAAAGGGACGGACATCACATGGCTCACTCCCGCCATCCCATCGTCACCCTCCTGGCACTCCTCCTGCTCCTCGCCGCATGCCGGACCTCGCCCGCCGGGGACTCCCCATCCGCCGATGCGAGCTCACCACCGGCGAGTGAGCCGCCCCCGACGGCGAGCGCCTCGCCCGAGGCCGCCTTTCCCGCGGAGCTGATCGATGACGCCGACCGCTCGGTGGCGGTCGACGCCGAGCCGATGCGGATCGTCAGCCTCGCGCCGTCGAACACCGAGATCGTCTGTGCGCTCGACGCCTGCGACCGCCTCGTCGGCGTCACCGATTTCGACGACTACCCGCCGGAGGTCGCGGACGTCACCGACGTCGTGATCCAGACCCAGGTCGACGTCGAGCTCGTCGTCGACGCGGAACCAGACCTGGTCCTCGCCGCCGGCAACGAGCTGACGCCGACGGAGATCATCGAGCAGCTCGACGACCTCGGCCTCACGGTGCTCGTCCTGTATCCCGAGTCGCTCGACGAAGTGTTCGCCGACATCGAGCTCGTCGGCGCTGCCCTCGGTGCGTCGGGCGCGGCGGAGGAGCTCGTCGCGACGATGGAGGGGCGCGTGGCGGACGTCGAGGCAGCCGTCGAGGGCGCCGAGCGGCCGAGCACGCTGTACGAGGTCTTCTACGCGGAGGGCACGACGTACACCGCCGGCGAGGGCTCGTTCCTCGCGTCGCTCATCGACATCGCCGGCGGCGAGCCGGTCACCGGCGACGCGCGGGGCGTCATCGACGCCGAGTCGCTCGTCGAGGCCGACCCCGAGCTCATCCTCCTCGGGTCCGCCTCCTACGACCCGTCGCTGGCGGATGACGCGACCGCGCTCGAGACCGTGTCCGGGCGCCCCGGCTGGGGCGAGCTCGCCGCCGTCGAGGCCGGCGCCGTGGTCCCGTACCTCGACGACATCGTGACCACGCGTCCCGGCCCGCGCATCGTCGATGGGCTCGAGGCGCTCGCCCGCGCGATCCACCCGGACCTGTTCGAGTGACCCCATGAGCGCGACGACCGCCGCTCGACCGATCGCCCTCGGGCCGTCCCTGGGCAGGACGACCCTCGTCATCGGCGGTGGGCTCGTGCTGCTCGCGGCCGCAGCCGCCGTGGCGGTCGCCATCGGGACGAGCGGCGTCGGCCCGGACGAGGCGCTGGCGATCCTGCTCCATCGCGTCGCCGGGATCGGCACGGTCACGTGGCCGGACGCCGCGGAGACGATCGTCTGGGAGCTCCGCCTTCCCCGGGTCGTGGCGGCGATCGTCGTCGGTGCCGGGCTCGCCTGCGCCGGCACCGTGTTCCAGGCGCTCCTGCGCAACCCCCTCGCCGATCCGTACGTCATCGGCACCGCGGCCGGCGCCTCCCTCGGCGCCGTCGTCGCGCTGTCGCTGCCCCTCGCCGCCGTCGGCTGGCTCGGGATCGGCGCCGTCCAGGCGTTCGCGTTCGCGGGCGGCCTCGCCGCCGTGCTCGTCGTCTACGCCGTCGCCCGACAGCGGGGCGGGACGCCGGTCGTCACGCTGCTCTTGGCCGGGTACGCGGTCTCGTCGCTGCTCGCTGCCGGCGTCGCGTTCCTGCTGTTCACCTCCGGCGACCGGCTGGCGGCCGTCGTCAGCTGGCTCCTCGGGTCGCTGGCGGGGGCCTCCTGGTCGCGCCTGGCGATCGCCGCGCCCCTCATCGTCATCAGCTTCACGCTCATTCTGCTGCGCTGGCGGAACCTGAACGCCCTGCTGCTCGGCGAGGCCGCCGCGGCGCACCTCGGGATCGACGTCGAGCGCGAGAAGCGGATCCTGACCGGCCTCGCGGCGCTGCTGACGTCCGCGGGCGTCGCGATCTCGGGAACGATCGGCTTCGTCGGCCTCGTCGTCCCGCACCTCCTCCGGCTCGCGTTCGGCCCCGACCACCGCCTGCTGCTCCCCGCCAGCATGATCTACGGGGCCTTGCTGCTCCTCGTCGCGGACCTCGGGGCGCGACTTGCTGGAGGAGTCCCCGTGGGGATCGTGACCGCGCTCGTCGGCGCGCCGTTCTTCCTCTGGCTGCTGCGGCGCGCGGTGCGGACCGGTGCCTGAGCACGCGCTCGTCGCCCGCCTGCATGGCGTCACGGCCGGCTATGGCCGTCGATCCGTCCTGCGCGGCGTCGGCC
The DNA here is from genome assembly GCA_965652075.1 of uncultured bacterium. Classification (GTDB taxonomy): domain Bacteria; phylum Chloroflexota; class Limnocylindria; order QHBO01; family QHBO01; genus JACDBZ01. The sequence goes on along the minus strand of CBFGTN010000007.1, from coordinate 28,109 downwards.
TCGAGCTCGAGGCGGGGGAGCAGGTCGCGCTGCTCGGCGCGAACGGCAGCGGCAAGAGCACGCTCCTGCGCGTTCTCGCCGGCGCGCTCCCTCCCGGCGGTGGCGAGGTCGAGCTCTTCGGCCGGTCGATCGCCGACTGGGACCGCGGCGAGCTGGCCCGATGCGTGACGGTCCTGCCGCAGGGGATGGAGCTGCCGCCCGGGTTCCGGGTCTCGGAGGTCGTCGCGCTCGGCAGGATCCCCCACGCGCGGAGCTGGTTCGCGTCGTCGCCGGACGACGAGGTGGCGGTGGCGCGCGCGTTGGCCGACGCCGACGTCGAGGAGCTTGCCGACCGCCGCGTCGACGAGCTGTCCGGAGGAGAGCGCCAGCGCGTCCTCGTCGCGCTCGCGCTCGCGCAGGAGCCACGGCTGCTGCTCCTGGACGAGCCCACCGCGCACCTGGACGTCGCGCATCAGCTCGCGCTCGTCGGCCTGCTCGAGCGCCTGCGGCGCGCCCGCGGCCTGACGGTGCTGGCCGTGCTCCACGACCTGAACCTCGCCGCACGATTCGCCGATCGGGCGCTCGTGCTGCACGACGGCCGGCTGGCGGTCGCCGGCGACCGGCGTGGCCGGTTCGATCTCCGCCGCCTGCGTGACGCTTTCGGTGTCCCGATCGCCGAGGCGGTGGCCGCGGACGGGTCTCTCGTGCTCGCGCCGGGCGTGCCCGAGGCGTCGAATCTGCGGAATCCGGATTGAACCTTTCGTGAGCCCGGCGTCTAGTTACCCGTAGACGGACCCGGGCGGGAAAGGGTGATGCTGCCCGTCGCTTGCTCGGAGCGTGCTCACGCGGCCACGCCGCGGGTCGACATGCTACCGTTCCCGCCCCGGGCGAGCCGATGCGTAAGGAGGTGGACGCAGAGGGACAGAACGCCGATTGCCGCGGAGCGTGATGCTCGCACGTGTGGAGTACAATCCGCGGAATCTTGGAGGAGAGGATCACTCTCCGGCACCGCCGGAGCCCCGGCGGCCTCCTGTTCATGCGCGTGATCCTTGCGCATGGTTCGTTGCCGTTGAACTCCGAAGTAGAGGGAGATCGATGAGAGTAGGGATGTATTCATGGCAGAGCTGACGCGGACGACGCCGATGCGCGTGCTCACGCTGCTCGCGGTCATCGCGCTCGTGCTTGCCGCGTGCACGCAGGACACGGGCGAGAGCGAGTCGCAGGAGCCCGAGCCCAGCGGCGCGGCCCCATCCGGGTCTGAGACTGCCGGCCCTGGCGGCACGATGGAAACGTATACCCTCGGCATCTTCGAGGACGTGACCACCGACAACCAGTGGGCCTTCAACGAGGCGACCGAGGGCACGGTCTGGAACTCGTACTTCCTGTCGCCGACCACCGCTGGGATGTACACGGTCTCCTATCCGGGGATCGAGTTCGTGCCGGACCTCGCCGATGGCGAGCTCCAGCCCGCGACCCAGGATGGCGACAACTGGGTTGGTGAGATCACCCTGAGGGAAGGCCTGACGTGGTCGGACGGCGAGCCGATGACCGCGGAAGACGTTGCCTTCACCTGGCAGACCGTCGTTGACACCGGCCTGCAGGCGGGGTGGCTCGACTACACCGACTACGCTGCCAGCGCACTCCCCGATCCGGGAGACGCGCCGGACAACGGTCCGATCACCGCCGTCGAGGCGGTCGACGACCTGACCGTTCGCGTGACCTTCAATGCGCAGCCAGGCCTCGCCATCTGGGGCCCGGGCACGGGGATCACCACGATGCCAATCCAGCCGGCGCACTTCTGGCAGCCGGCCGTCGACGCGGCACTCGAGACCGACGATCCGGCCACCACGCTGATGGCCGAGTCGGGCGCCGAGGCCCCGGCGATCGGAGCGACCGTCGTTGGTGAGATCCAGGAAGGCAGCTTCGCATCGAGCACTGCCAACCCTGAGTACTACGACGCCGGCGCCGAGAAGACGTCCGGTGGCGTGACCTGGACCGAGGGTCCATTTGCCGAGAACTTCCAGTTCCCGCTGTACGGTGGCCAGGAGCCCGCGGTGCTCGCCCTCGCCGATGGTGAGGTCGACTACCTGCTGAACCCGCTGGGGATGCAGCGCGGCTTCCAGGACCAGGTCGCGGAGAATCCCGACCTGACCGCCATCGTGAACCCGACGAACGGCTATCGGTTCCTGGCGTTCAACCACGCCCGGGCTCCGATGAGTGATCCGGCCTTCCGCAACGCGCTGACGGCCCTGATCAACAAGGAGTTCGTGACCGAGCAGTTGCTCCAGGGCGTGGCCTTCCCGCTCTACGTCATCCTGCCCGAGGGCAACGTGGCGTGGTACAACGCGGAAGAGGCCGACAGGCTGGCCGACGAGTTCGGCTACCGCGGCCTTGACCCGGATGGGATCGGTAACGAGCGCAAGCGGATCGCAATTGATCTGCTGACCGAGGCTGGCTACACGTGGGAGACTGCTCCGACCGTCGAAGGCGAGGGCGAGGAATCGGTCTTCACAGCCGGCTCCGGGCTCATCGGTCCTGACGGCGAGCCGGTCGGCCAGCTCGAGCTGATCACCCCGACGGCGTCCTATGACCCGCTGCGGGCGCAGTTCGCCAGCTACATCTCCGGCGTTGCGCAGGAGATGGGCATCGATATCGTGGCGATCCCGACGGACTTCACGAAGATCGTTGCCGACGTGTTCACGCTGAACGATGAGAACGAGTACACGTCACCGTTCGACATGTTCATCCTCGGGTACTCGCTCGGCAACGCAGCGTTCCCGACCTTCCACTGCTCCTTCTTCTGCACGGGTGGTGACTCGAACAACACCCAGTACAGCAATCCGGAGTACGACGAGTTTGCGGACACGTTCGACGCGGCCCAGACTCAGGAAGAGGCGTTCGACGCCATGTGGGAGATGGAGCGCCTGATCGCGCGAGACAAGCCGCACGTCCCGCTGTTCGATACCGGCATCCTGGAGTTCTACAACAACAGGGTCCAGTATCCGTTCACCGAGACGCTGTCCGGCCTGCAGTTCCTGTTCGGTCTGCAGAGCACGGCGGCAGCGGCCGAGTAACCAAGGCGACGTTCACGTGACGGGGGGCCGGTCCGACGGATCGGCCCCCCGTTCCCCACTTCCCAGTCATCGCGTACACTCGCGTCCAGCGAGTCGGAGACACGAGAGGAGCGAGGCTCCGAAATGGTCAAGTTCCTGGCCGGCCGCCTGTTGCAGATGGCGATCCTCTTCGTCATCTTCCTCACCCTGATCTGGTTCCTGCTCCAGGCCATGCCCGGCGACATCAGCGACACGCTGATCGGGGACCCGAGCATCCCGCTCCAGACGCGGCTCGACCTCCAGGAGCGGCTCGGATTCAACGACCCGCTGTGGCAGCAGTACTTCACCTACATCACGAACTTCTTCCGCGGCGAGATGGGCATCAGCTTCAGCCGCTACCCGGACGACGTCTCGCAGGTCCTCTTCACCGCGCTGCCGCGGACGCTCGTCCTGTTCCTGTCCGCCACACTCTTCGCGTTCTGGCTCGGGTTCAAGACCGGCAAGTTCATCGCGTGGCGCCGCGGCGCGGTTGCCGAGAAGGGCCTGATCGTGTCGGGCATCTTCCTGCAGACGGTCTTCTACCCGTGGTTCGCGATCGTCATGCTCTGGCTGTTCGGGTTCTACCTGGGCTGGTTCCCGATCGGGCGGTTCATCACCGCCGACCTGTGGCAGGGCTCGGGGTACAACGCCAACGACGTCTTTGCGCAGATGATCCTGTCAGTCGTCGTCGTGTCCGTGCTCTACGGCATCGGGCGCTGGCTGATCTCGCGCTACTCGCGCAACCTCCGGACGCAGATTCGGGCGAGCCAGGCCCTCGGCATCCTGTCGATCGGCGGCCTGCTGCTGTACTGGTGGCTGCAGCCTGAGCGCGCATACGTCGCGGACATCGCGCACCACACGATCCTGCCGGTGATCACGCTCGGCCTGGTGGCCTTCGGCGCCACGATGCTCCTGACGCGCAGCGCGATGCTCGAGACGCTCGGCGAGGACTACATCATGACCGCGCGGGCCAAGGGCATCCCGGACTGGATCATTCGAGATCGGCACGCCGCTCGCAATGCCATGCTCCCCGTGACGACATCACTCGTGCTGGCTCTGGCCTTCGTCATCGGCGGCGGCATCGTCACCGAGACGATCTTCTCGTGGCCGGGCATGGGCCTGATCTTCCTGCAGGCGATCAACGTCTCGGACATCCCCCTGGCGGTTGGCGCGCTGTCCATCACCGGCGTGCTGGCCCTGTTCGGCCACCTCGTCGCCGACATCCTGTACGCGGTCCTCGACCCCAGAATCCGCATCGCATGAGCGTGAGCGTGCTGACATGACACTCCCAGACAACCAGGTTCAGAATCCCGAGCTCGGCGTCCAGGTGCCGGGCGCGACGGTTCGACAGCTGACCCATGGCGAGGACCTGTCGAAGGTGCCGATGTGGCGCATCCGCCTCCGGCTCCTGCGCCGGTCGTTCGGGACGACCTGGGGCCTCTTCCGAGAGAACCGGATGGGGATGTTCGGGCTCGCGCTCATCCTGCTCTTCGCCGTCATGGCGATCATCCATCCGATCCTCATGTCAACGGTCTGGGAACCGGCGGTGTACGACCCGGTCACCGGGTACGACGCGATCACGACCGAGTACACCGTCGTCGAGGACGGCATGATCACCGATCCCACGACGCAGATCGAGCAGACCCAGGCGCGTCTCGAGCTCAACCCGACAATCAATGCCGGCGACGTGGTGTCGATCCCGACGCAGCCGGCCCCGCCATCGCTCACGGGGGCGCACCCGCATTGGCTCGGGACCGATCCGTACGGGCGTGACATCCTCTCGCAGCTGCTGTACAGCACGCGGGCCGCGTTCTTCCTCGGTGCCGTGGCCGCCCTGACCACGGTGATCATCGCGACGTCCGTCGGATCGATCGCCGCGTACTTCGGGGGCTGGATCGACAGCGGGCTCATGCGATTCGCCGACCTCATCCTGCTGATGCCGCTGCTCCCCGTGCTGATCCTGCTGAGCGCGATGTTCGAGATCACGATGGTGACACTGGGGGTGATGATCGGCATCCTCTCGGGCTTCGGGGGCGTGGCGATCGTGCTCAAATCGCAGGCGCTGTCGATCAAGGTCAAGTCCTACATCGATGCGGCTCGGGTGGCGGGCGGGAGCGACTGGCACGTGATCCTGCGGCACATCATCCCGAACGTACTGCCACTCAGCTTCCTGTACATGATGTTCGGCGTGACCGAGGCGATCGCCATCGAGGCGACCCTCTCGTTCTTCGGCCTCCTGAACGTGCCGATGACGTGGGGCATCATGATCAACAACGCCCAGGACAACGGGTACCTGCTCAGCGGGACCAGCTACTGGTGGCTGCTGTTCCCGGCGGGTCTCGCGGTGACGTTCCTGTGCTTCGCCTTCTTCCTGGTCGGACGAGGCATGGACGAGGTGATCAACCCCAGGCTCCGCGCCCGCCGATGAGCGTCGCCGATCCCGCGGCAGCTGAGTCCCTCGAGGACCTGGAAGCCCGCCAGATCGATCCCACCAAGCCGTTGCTCGAGGTGGATCGTCTGGTCATGCACTACAAGATCAAGGCCGGCGAGGTCTCGGCGGTCGAGGACGTCTCCTTCACCGTGCACGAGGGCGAGTCGGTCGGGCTCGTCGGCGAGTCCGGCTGCGGCAAGACCTCGATCGCGCTGTCGCTGCTTCGCCTGCTCCCCTCGAACGCCGAGTTCATCTCCGGCGAGATCCGCCTGAACGGCGAGGACCTGCTCTGGCTCAGCCCGGAGGAGATGCGCCAGCGCCGATGGAAGGAGATCGCCATGGTGTTCCAGGGGGCGATGAACTCCTGGAACCCGGTCTATCGCGTCGGCGACCAGATCCGCGAGACGCTCGATACGCACTACCGCGGCGTCATGAGCTACGACGAGCAGCGGGCCCACATGGAGAATCTCTTCACCGCGGTCGGCATGACGCCGGCGATGCTCGATCGCTACCCGCACGAGTTCTCCGGCGGTATGCTCCTGCGCGCGGTCATCGCCATGGCCCTGGCCTGCAGCCCGCAGCTGATCATCGCCGACGAGCCGACGACGGCGCTCGACGTCATCGTCCAGGACCAGATCCTCAAGGAGCTCAAGCGCATCCAGGCCGAGCTCGGGATGTCGATCATCTACATCAGCCACGACATCGCCGTGATCGCCGAGGTCACCGACTCGCTCGGCGTCATGTACGCCGGCAAGCTCGTCGAGTACGGCCCGACCGCCACCATCTTCGCCCGCCCCCGCCATCCGTACGCCTACCTCCTCCTGCGGTCGACGCCCTCGATCACGGGTCCGCGGCGCCGGCTCGCGCCGCTGGAGGGGGAGCCGCCCGACCTGTTCCGCCCGCCCGCCGCCTGCCGATTCCACCCGCGCTGCCCCTTCGCCACCGAGATCTGCTCGCAGGAAGAGCCGCCGCTCGCGGACATCGGTGACGGCCACCGCGTTGCCTGCTGGCACCACGACCAGGTTCCTGAGCTCGAGGAACACCTCCAGCGATGACGACCACAAGCGCCGCCCCGGAGACGCCCGCGCCGAGCAGCGGACGGCGACCCCTTCTCGAGATCAACGATCTCCAGATGCTGTTCCCGATCTCGCGCGGCCTGTTTCGCGCGCCGACCGACTTCGTGCACGCCGTCGACGGCATCAGCTTCGAGATCGCGCCGGGCGAGAGCCTCGGCCTGGTGGGCGAGTCGGGCTGCGGGAAGTCGACGACCGGGCGGATGCTCGTGAAGCTGGCCGAGCCGACCGGCGGCAGCATCATGTTCCGTGACGGCGACTACGAGCGCGACGTGGCCACGGTCAAGGGCCGCGAGATCAAGGAGTTCCGGCGCCGCGCGCAGATGATCTTCCAGGACCCCTACGAGTCGATGAACCCGCGTCGGACGATCTTCGACACGGTCAGCGAGCCGATGGCGGTCCAGAAGGTCGGGACGATGCCGGAGCGCGAGGGCCGCGTCCTCGCCCTCCTGCGACTCGTCAACCTCGTCCCGCCCGAGAACTTCCTGTTCCGCTACCCGCACGAGCTGTCGGGCGGTCAGCGCCAGCGCGTGGCGATCGCCCGGGCGCTCGTCATGAACCCGAGCTTCGTCGTCGCCGACGAGCCGACCTCGATGCTCGACGTCAGCATCCGCATCTCGATCATGGAGCTGATGGCCGGCCTCGCCCGCGAGTTCAACGTCTCCTACCTGTACATCACGCACGACCTCGCCGTGGCGCGCTACATGTGCGACCGGATCGCGGTCATGTACCTGGGCAAGATCGTCGAGATGGGCCCGACCGAGGAGATCCTCGCGCGCCCGAAGCACCCGTACACGAAGGCCCTGCTGTCGGCGGTACCGGTGCCGGACCCCTCGATCAAGCGGACGCCGGTGCTCATCAAGGGCGGCATCAGCAAGGCCATCAACCCGACGCCCGAATGCCGGTTCATCGAGCGCTGTCCGTACGCGGCGGAGGTGTGCCGGACGAACCCGCATCCGCCGCTGGAGGAGAAGGGCGGGAAGCACCTCGTGGCCTGCTACCGCGCCGACGAGATCGAGGAGCTCGAGCAGGTGGCGGTCCAGGAGGCGGAGCTGGAGGCGCCGGCCCAGGCCCAGGCCTAGCCGACGCTCAGCGGGGGAGGGGCCTCAGGCGTTCGCGTCTCCGACCTGGTCGGTCTGAATGTCGACCTGCTCGCTGCCGTCAGGCCGGAGGGTGCGCGTGACGTGGATCTTCGGGTGCGTCTCGTCACCGACCTGCTCCTTCGCGACGCTCACCATGACGTGCTCATCGACGTCGCTGAGCTTCTCCTGCTCCGGCAGGGCGGCATTCGGGATCGTGCCGAACAGCGCGTAGCTGACGAAGACCCAGATCACCGCGATCACCGGGATGCCGAACAGGGCGCCCCAGATGCCGGCGACCTGGGCCCCGACCAGCAGTCCCACGAGCACGAGGATCGGATGGAGGCCCAGCGCGTCGCGCATCAGGCGCGGCTGGAGCCAGTTGACGATCAGGGTCTGCGCCACGAGCAGGATGATCGCCACGGGAAGCGTCGCGCCGCCGGCGAAGAGGGCCGCGCCGACGATCGGCGGGATGAGCGCGAGCGGCGGGCCGAAGAACGGGATGAGCATGAGCAGCGCGCTCGTCGTCGCCCACAGGAACAGGTACGGGAGGCCGAAGATCGTGCCGACCAGGGCGACGAGCAGGCCCTGGACGACGGCGAGGATCAGCTGGGCACGCAGGAAGCCGCCGAACGCGCGGACGGTCGTGCGCTCGAACAGGTCCGACTCGTCGCGGTACTGGCGCGGCACCGCGGAGCGCAGCCGCGGGAGGATCCGCCTCGAGTCCATGAGCATGTACAGCGACAGGAACAGGATGAGGAGCAGCGAGCCGAGCACGCCGATCGTCACGCGGGCAATCGCCTCCGCCTGGTCGACGATCTGCCGCCCGAACACGGCGACCTGCGCCTCCGCCCCCTCGAAGAGGTCGGTGAGGTCGATCCGCAGCCGGCCCAGCTCGAGGCTGCCCTCCCAGGCGGTGAGGGTCCGGATGATGCCCGCGCGGCGGTCGTCGTAGCTGCCCGCCAGCTCGCCGACCTGCTGGGTGATCGCAGCACCGGTGTAGAAGAGCGCGAAGCCGATGACGAGCAGCAGCAGCACGTAGGTCCCGATGACGACGGCCGGTCGCGGAAGATGGAGCCGATCCTCGAGCCAGGCGACGACCGGCGACAGGACGAAGGCGAGGAGCCACGCCAGGAAGAGGATGAGCAGGATCGAGGCGAAGCCTCCGAGGACGCCGATCACCCGGTCGGCGAGCAGCAGCGCGAAGTAGACGGTTCCGAGCGCGAGGAACAGGAACAGCCAGCGACGCTCGCGGGGTCCGATGCCGCCGGTGCCGATCTCGACGGTCGGTTCGCTCATCCGCGCACCGGACCGACGCCGACCGCGGCACGGACCTCGGCCATCGTCGCGTCGAGGATCGGCCGGACCTTCGCGGCGCCTGCGGCCAGCGTCTCCTCCACGACGGCCGCGTCAGCGGCGAGGGTGGCGCGCCTCTCCCGCATCGGCCGGAAGTGCTCGATGATCCGCTCGGCCAGCAGCCCCTTCGTGTCGACGCATCCGGTGCGCGCGGTGCGCTCGCCGTCCTGGATCTCGAGGTAGTCGCTGCCGAAGAACCGATGCAGCTGGCAGACGTTGCAGACCTCGGGGCGGCCCGGATCGGTCCGCTTGATCCGGAGCGGGTCGGTCACCATGCTCATCACCAGCCGTCGGATCTCGTCGGGCTCGGCGAAGATCGGGATCGTGTTGCCGGCGCTCTTGCTCATCTTCGTCTGCCCGTCGATGCCGAGCACCGTCGGCGCGTCGGTGAAGACCGGCTCCGGCTCGGGGAAGATCGCCCCGTAGCGCCGGTTGAAGGCCCGCACGATCTCGCGGCTCAGCTCCAGGTGCGCGGCCTGGTCCTTGCCGACCGGCACGCGGCTCGCCTTGTAGATCACGATGTCGGCCGCCTGGAGGACCGGGTAGTCGAGCAGCCCAAGGCTGTTCTCGATGCCCTGCTGCTTCTTCTCCTTGTACGTCGGCGTGCGCTCCGCCCAGCTCACCGGCGTCACGGTGTTGAAGATCCAGGCCAGCTCGGTGTGCTCTGGGAAGTCGGACTGGCGGATGAGCGCGCACCGCTGCGGATCCAGCCCGACCGCGAGGAGGTCGAGCACCATCTCGTGCGTCAGCCGGCGCAGCTCCTCGCCGTCGTGGACGGTCGTCAGCGCGTGCAGGTCGACGATGCCGTAGATCGTCTCGTACTCGTCCTGCATCGCGACGTAGTTCACCTGGGCGCCGAGGTAGTTGCCGAGATGCGACGCGCCGGATGGCTGGATGCCGCTGAACACCCGCTCGCGGACCGGCCGTCCGGTCGCGCGCGGAGCGTCGAGGGTCTGGCTCATGGGACGAGTGAGTGTACTCCACGGCTACTGACGCGCCGGCCCGCGGCGGCTATCGTTCGCCGATGCACGAGCGCCGGATCGGCCACCGGGTCGAGCGACATCGCAGCATCGGCTCGACGAACGATCGCGCCCGCGAGCTCCAGGCCGAGGCTGGCGGCGACGGGTCGGTCGTCGTCGCCGACGAGCAGACCGCGGGGCGCGGCCGGCTGGGCCGGACGTGGGAGTCGCCGCCGGGCCGCAACCTCTACCTGAGCGTTGGGCTCGCGCCCGCCCTGGGTGCCGCGGACGCGTGGCGGCTGGGGCTCGCGACCGCCGTCGCCGTCGCGGACGCCTGCGCGCCGGTGGCCGCGGTCGCGCTCAAGTGGCCGAACGACGTCGTGGACGCCGTCGACGGACGGAAGCTCGGCGGGCTGCTGGTCGAGACGACCGTGGAGGGATCGAGGCTGCGCGGCGCGGTGCTCGGGATCGGCATCAACGTGAACTGGCGCCGAGCCGAGATGCCTCCCGAGCTCGCGGCGGGCGCGACGTCGCTTGCGGACCTCAGCGGATCGCCCGTGGACCGCGAGTCCCTGCTGGCGCGCGTGCTCGAGCGGCTGGACGCGGAGATCGCGGACGTCGAGGCCGGTGGCTCGCCGCTCGACCGCTACCGCGCCCGCTGCTCGACGCTCGGCGCGACCGTCGAGGTCGCCACCGCCACAGGCCCCGTGAGGGGCCGCGCGATCGACCTCGACCCGACCGGCGCGCTCGTCGTCGAGGACGCCGAGGGGCGCCGCCACGTGATCACCGGCGGGGAGGTCGCGCGCGTCCGGCCGGCGGAGGTTCCGGCGTGAGCCTCGAGCCCCGCCGCACGCGCCCCGCCGGCGCACCGGATCCCGACCTCCCCGATGTCCGGGCCGCTCAGCGCGACCGCGCGGCCTTCGGCGCGCTGTACCGCCGCTATCTCGACCGCGTGTACGGCTACTGCTTCTATCTGCTCGGCGATCACCACGACGCCGAGGACGTGACCGAGCGCACGTTCGTCGCCGCGCTCGCGGCCATCGACGGCTATCGCGACGAGGGAGCGACCTTCCGGGCGTGGCTGTTCCGGATCGCGCACAACCAGCTGGCGAACGCGCTGCGGTCCCGTCAGCGCCACCGGGCCGCCCCCCTCGACAGCGTCGCCGAGCCGATCGCGCCCGCCGATCCGGCAGGGCTCGTGACGTTGGCGGAGGACGCGCGCGCGCTGCGCCAGGCGCTCGGTCGCCTGCCGGAGGACCGCCGCCAGGTCGTCGTCCTGCGCTTCGTCGACGGGCTGTCGGCGCGCGAGATCGGCGCCGTCCTCGGCCGCAGCGAGGGCGCCGTGCGCGTGCTCCAGCACCGCGCGCTCCGCGACCTCGAGGAGATGCTCGGCTCGGGAGGACACCGGCCGAGGGTGTAACGTTTCACGCTTCCCGGTGTTAGCAGAGGCGTGATGTCCACCCGTCCGTCCCGCGCCGAGCGGCTCGATCAGGCCGTCGACGCGGTTCTTTCAGGTTCGCCGGCGCCGATCGCCGCGGCCGCCGCATCCATCGGAGCCGACGATCGTCCGCTCGTCGATGCGGCAGCGACCCTCCACGCCACCCTCGCGACGTCGCTCGTCGCGCCGCGCTTCGAGGCGCGCCTCGGTGCCCGGCTCGCCGGCGTCGGTGCGACCCCGTGGATCCTGCGCCACCCCGGCCGGCTGATCGTGACCGGCGCCGTGGGGTCGGCCGTCGGGGTCGGCGTGACCGCGTACGCCGTGTGGCGCAGCCGCACGGCGCATCGGCTGCTGCATCGGTAGGCGGAGGGCCGACGATTGCCGATCAAGTTCCCCTTCAGCCGCCGCGCCGCACCGACCGACGCGTGGACGAAGTGCCCGAGCTGCGACGCGCAGGTCTTCAACCGCCAGCTCGAGCGCAGCCTGCGCCTGTGCCCGTCATGCGGGCATCACTTCCGGATGTCGATCGGCGAGCGCATCGACCTGCTCGTCGACCCGAACACGTTCGAGGAACGGGACGCCGGCATCGAGTCGGTCGACCCGCTCGGCTTCCACGACGACCGAGCGTATCCGGATCGGCTGGAGGCGGCACGAGTGAAGACCGGGCTGCGCGACGCGCTCGTGTGGGGCATCGGCAGGATCGAGGGCGTGCGCGTCGCGATCGCGATCTTCGACTTCCGCTTCATGGGCGGCAGCATGGGCAGCGTGGTCGGCGAGAAGCTTGCCCGCTGCTTCGAGACCGCCCTGGACGAGCGGATCCCGGCGATCGTCGTCTCCGCCTCGGGCGGGGCCCGGATGCAGGAGGGGACCCTGTCGCTCATGCAGCTGTCGAAGACGACGGCGCCGCTCGTGCGGCTCGACGCCGCGGGCATCCCGTTCATCGCCGTCCTGACCGATCCGACGACCGGCGGCGTGCTCGCGAGCTTCGCGAGCCTCGGAGACGTGATCCTGGCCGAGCCGAAGGCGCTCATCGGGTTCGCGGGCGCCCGGGTCGCGTCTGACACGGTCGGCGAGGAGCTGCCGGAGGGCTTCCAGACGGCCGAGTTCCTGCTCGCGCACGGGTTCGTCGACGCGATCGTGCCGCGCACCGAGCTTCGCGCGGCCCTCGGCCGGCTCCTTCGGCTCCTGCCGGTCCCGATCGCGGTCGAGGACGCGGCCACTGACGGAGAACGCGCATGGGGGCCGATCGGCGCGCTCTCGGGGCTGGCCGAGCGGCTCGGCGGCGCGGTCAGCGAGACGATCGGCATCGACGTCGAGTCCGAGCCCGACGGCGGCAACGGACGCCGTCCAGGCGGCGACCGACCCGCGGGCTCCACCGTCGCCGACGAGGCGGAGCAGGATCGATGAGTGACGTCGTCGTCCGAGCCGACGCGCCGAGCCCCGAGGCGATTGAGGCGGCATGGCGCCACGTCCAGCTCGCACGTCACCCGCAGCGGCCGAGGACGCTGGATCTCGTGCCCCACATCTTCGAGGGCTTCTTCGAGCTCCGCGGGGATCGGGCCTTCGGCGACGACCCCGCGATCGTGGGCGGACCGGCGCTGCTCGAGGGACGCCCGGTGATGGTCGTGGGCCATCAGAAGGGGACCGACACCGACTCGAACATCCTCCGCAACTTCGGCTCGCCACATCCGGAGGGCTTCCGCAAGGCGCAGCGGCTCATGCGGCTCGCCGACAAGCTGGGCGTGCCGATCATCACGTTCCTCGACACCGCCGGCGCGTTCCCGGGGCCGGCGGCGGAGGAGCGCGGCCAGGCCGAGGCGATCGCGTCGAGCATCAAGCTCATGACCGGGCTGCAGGTGCCGATCGTCGTCGTCGTGCTCGGCGAGGGCGGCTCGGGCGGCGCGCTCGCGATCGGCGTCGGGGACGTCGTCATCGCGCTCGAGAACGCGGTGTACTCGGTGATCAGCCCGGAGGGAGCGTCCTCGATCCTGTGGCGGTCGCGCGACGAGGCACGGACGGCGGCCGCCGCGATGCGGATGACCGCGGAGGACCAGGTCGAGCTCGGGATCGTCGACGCCATCGTCCCGGAGCCGGGCGAGGGCGCGCACACCGATCCGGCGGCGACGGCGCGTGCGATCCGGGACGCGATCCTCGGCGCGCTCCGCGGCCTCGCCGGGGTCGACACGGCCGAGCTCCTCGCCAGGCGCTATGCTCGCCTGCGCGGCCTGGGCGCCTATCTCGAGACCGGGGCATCGTCCAGCCGCCCGCCGGAGGCGCCATCGCTGCGTCACCGGATCGGCCGGATCCTCCGCCTGCCGGGCGTCCCGACCCGGCCACGCTGGAGCGAGATCTGGCCCAGCGCAGACGACGACGCCGAGAGCGAGAGGGGCGCATGACCGACAGCGACCACGCCCTGGAGGCGATCCGGGCCGCGGCCGAGCGCCTCGTCCCCGAGCTCACCGAGCGCCTGCGCACGCATGGCCTCGGCGAGATCGAGGTCGCGCGTGGCGACCTTCGCCTGCGGGTTGCCGCCGCGCCGGGGGCGGCCGCACCCGTCGCGCCAGCCGCTGCCGACGCGATCGAGCCGGTCGCCGCATCCGATGCCGCCGCGGTCACCGAGGCCGCCGCCAGCACGCTCGGCGTGGCGTCGCCGGCGGTCGGCTTCTTCGTCTACGCGGACGGGCTGGGGCCGGGCCTCGAGGTCGCGAAGGGCGACGAGCTGGGCCACGTCGAGATGCTCGGCGTCCGCCACGACGTCAGGGCGCCGCGCGGCGGGACCGTCCGCAACCTCGTCGCCGAGAGCGGTGAGGCGGTCGAGTACGGCCAGGTCGTCCTCGAGCTCGAGTCGGCCGAGGCCGCCCGATGACGCTCGCGCTGCTGTTCAGCCCACAGGGATCCCAGTCCGTCGGCATGGGCCGCGAGCTCGCCGAGCGCTCCGCGGCGGCCGCCGCGGTCTTTGCGGAGGCCGATGCGACGCTCGGGTGGTCCGTCTCCGACACCTGCTGGAACGGGCCGGCCGACCGTCTGGACGACACGCGACAGACCCAGCCATGCCTGCTTGCCACCTCGGTGGCGGCGCACCGCGCCCTAGCTGAGCTCACCGATCGATCCCCGGCGGTCGTCGCCGGGCACTCGGTCGGCGAGTACGCGGCGCTCGTCGCCGCCGGCGTGCTCGAGCTGCCCGCTGCCCTGCGCCTCGTGGCCCGTCGCGCCGAGCTGATGAGCGGTGCCGGCGAGGGCGGCATGGCGGCCGTGCTCGGCCTCGAGCGGGACTCCGTCCAGGCGGTCGTGGATGGCGTCGCGAGGCCGACCGAGCTCGTCGTCGCCAACGACAACGCGCCAGGTCAGGTCGTCGTGTCCGGGCGGATCGACGCCCTCGAGCGCATCGAGCAGCCGATGCGGGATGCGGGCGCGCGCCGGGTCCTGCGCCTGCCGGTCTCCGGGCCGTTCCACTCACCGCTCATGGCGGACGTCGCCGATGCGCTCGCGGAGGCGTTCGAGCGCGAGGCCTGGAGCGACGCGAGGGTCCCGGTCATGAGCAACGTCAGCGCCGAGCCGCTCACCGACGCGAGCCGGATCCGCGCGCTGCTGGCCGAGCAGGTCCGTTCACCGGTCGAATGGGTCGCGTGCGTCCGGCGCATGATCGCCGACGGCGTCGACACGATGGTCGAGTGCGGTGCCGGCGCGGCGCTGGCCGGCATGGTGAAGCGGATCGCGCCCGACGTGGCGACCGCCACCGTGACCGACGCGGCAACGCTCGACGCATCCGTCGAGCTCATCGGCGGCCGGGTGACCGCCTGATGGCCGTCGGCAAGGTCCTGATCGCCAACCGCGGCGAGATCGCGGTGCGCATTCTCCGCGCCTGCCGCGACCTCGGGCTGCCGGCGGTCGTGGCCTTCAGCGAGGCCGATCGCGACTCGCTGCCGGTCCGGATGGCCGACGAGGCGATCTGCATCGGGCCGGCGGAGGCGCGCAAGAGCTACCTGAACCAGCCCGCGGTGATCAGCGCCGCGATGATCACCGGCTGCGACGCCGTCCACCCCGGCTACGGCTTCCTGAGCGAGGACGCGACGTTCGCGGAGGCCTGCGCGGCCCATGAGCTCACGTTCATCGGCCCGCGGCCGGAGGTCCTCGAGCGCTTCGCGAGCAAGTACGCGGTACGGCGGATGCTCGCGGCCAACGGCCTGCCGACCGTGCCCGGCAGCCGGGGCATCGTGACCGACCTCTCGGACGCGCTCGACCAGGCCGCGGAGGCTGGCTACCCGGTGCTCCTCAAGCCATCCGCCGGAGGCGGGGGCCGCGGGATGCGTCTCGTGCGCTCTCCACGCGAGATGGAGACGTCGCTGCCGCTCGCGCGCTCGGAGGCGCAGGCGGCGTTCGGCGACGACAGCGTCTACTTCGAGAAGTGGATCGAGGAGTCGCGCCACGTCGAGGTGCAGGTCATGGTCGACCGGCACGGCAACGGCGTCCACCTCGGGGAGCGCGACTGCAGCGTCCAGCGTCGGCACCAGAAGATCATCGAGGAAGGCCCGTCGCCCGCGATGACCGATCCGGCCCGTGAGCGGCTCCGCGACCTCGCGATCCGGAGCGTCGTCGCGGCCGGCTACGAGAGCGCCGGCACCCTCGAGTTCCTGCTGGACTCCGACGGCAACTTCTACTTCATCGAGATCAACTGCCGGATCCAGGTCGAGCATCCGGTGACGGAGGCGCTGACCGGCATCGACCTGATCGCCGAGCAGATCCGGATCGCGGCAGGGGAGCGCCTGAGCCTCCGCCAGGAGGCGATCACGTTCCGCGGCCACGCGATCGAGTTCCGGGTGAACGCCGAGGATCCGACCGACAACTTCGCTCCGCAGACCGGGGAGGTGGAGTCACTCGCCCTTCCAGGCGGTCCGGGCGTCCGCGTCGACACGCACCTCTATCCGGGGTACGAGGTGCCGCCCTTCTACGACAGCATGCTCGCGAAGCTCATCGTGTGGGGCGACACGCGCGAGATCGCGCTCGCTCGCTCCCGTCGCGCGCTCGCCGAGTTCGAGGTCGGCGGCGTGCGCACGAACATCCCGTTCCACCGCGGCATCATCGACAACGACGCCTTCCTCGACGCGCGGGTCAGCACGAACCTGCTCGATCGGGTTGGGCCGTCCGCCTTCGTGCCAAGCTAGCGTCCGAGCCTGGAGAGCCATGACGACCGAGACCACGCCGACCGTCGCGCTGCCGCTCGAGGCGGCCGACATCATGCGGATCCTCCCGCACCGCTACCCGTTCCTGCTCGTCGACCGCGTGATCGAGCTCGAGCCCGGCAAGCGAGCCGTCGCGACGAAGCAGGTGACGGCGAACGAGCCACAGTTCACGGGCCACTTCCCGGGGCGGCCGATCATGCCGGGCGTGCTGATGGTGGAAGCCCTCGCCCAGACCGCCGGCATCGCGGTGCTGACCCTGGACGAGTACCGGGGCAAGATCGGCCTGTTCGCGGGCATCGACGAGTGCCGCTTCCGCCGGCTGGTCGTCCCCGGCGACGCGCTGCGGCTGGAGGTGACGGTCGAGAAGCTGCGCGGGATGTTCGGGCGCGTGCGGGCGGTCGCCAGCGTCGATGGCGAGGCCGCGGTGGAGGCGGTGCTGAGCATCGTCGTCCCGCGTGACCAGGAGATCGGCGGAGGGCTGACCGATGCATGACGGCGAGCGCCGCGTGGTCGTCACCGGCATGGGCGCGCTGACACCCATCGGCAACGACGTGCCCAGCTTCTGGGACTCGCTGGTGAACGGTCGGAGCGGGATCACCCGGATCACGTCGTTCGACCCGGCCAGGACGCCGGCCAAGGTTGCGGGCGAGATCAAGGACTGGGACGCCGAGACGGTCATGCCGAAGAAGGAGATCCGTCGCAACGACCGATACGTCCACTACGCCTGGGGAGCGACGGTCGAGGCGATGGCCGATGCGGGGCTGCCGAACCCGATCGAGGACGATGGGCTGGCGTGGCGGACGGGCGCGATCATCGGGTCCGGCATCGGCGGCGTGAACACGATGATCCGCGACGTCATCGAGGCCCATGACCTCGGCATCGATCGCGTCGGGCCGTTTCTCGTCACCGCGCTCATCCCGGACATGGGCGCCGGCTACGTCGCGATCTACGCGAATGCCCGCGGGCCGAACTACGCGACCGTGAGCGCCTGCTCCAGCGCGAATCACGCGATCGGGGCGTCGGCGACGTACATCCGGCGCGGCCAGGCGGACGTCATGATCGCCGGCGGCGCCGAGGCCGGGATCGGCGAGATCCCGGTCGCCGCCTTCTGCGCCATGCGCGCGCTGTCGACGAAGTGCAACGAGCAGCCCGAGAAGGCCTCGCGCCCATTCGACGCGGAGCGCGACGGCTTCGTCATGGCCGACGGGGCCGGGATCCTCGTGCTCGAGGAGCTCGAGCACGCTCGCTCGCGTGGCGCGACGATCCACGGCGAGCTCGTCGGCTACGGGGCCACGGACGACGCGAGCCACATCACCCTGCCCGCGCCCGGCGGGCGCGGCGCGGTCGAGTCGATGCGCGCCGCGATCGCGGACGCCGGGCTCGAGCTCTCGGACATCGACTACATCAACGCCCACGGCACCTCCACGCCGCCGAACGACCGGTCGGAGACGGCCGCGATCAAGACGCTGTTCGGAGCGGCCGCCTACCGGATCCCGGTGAGCAGCACGAAGTCGATGACGGGCCACCTGATGGGGGCCGGCGGCGGGATCGAGGCGATCGCCTCGCTGCAGACGATCAAGACCGGGATCATCCCGCCGACGATCAACCTCGAGCACCCCGACCCGGAGTGCGACCTCGACTACGTGCCGCACGAGGCGCGGCAGGCCGACGTGGAGGTCGCGATGAGCAACAGCTTCGGCTTCGGCGGCCACAACGCGACGCTCGTGTTCAAGCGGTACGACGGCGCATGAGCGACCGGCCGGAGGAGATCCTCGGCGCTGTCGACGCGCTCGCGCCCGCGTTCGTGGACGCGGGCCTGGACGAGCTCGAGCTCGCGGTCGGCGACCTGAGCGTGCGTCTGGCCCGACCGCGGGCGGCCGTCGCGCTCGCGCCGCCGCCCGCCCCGGCAGCCCCACCTCCGGCGTCGTCGGCGCCCGCGAGCGACGGCCTCACGCCGTTCGGCGAGCCGGCGCCGGGGATGCAATTCGTGCAGGCCCCATTGACCGGCGTCTGGTATGCCGCCCCCTCGCCGGGCGCGCGGCCGTACGTGAACGAGGGCGACGAGGTCACGAACGGCCAGGTCATCGGCCTCATCGAGGCGATGAAGCTGTTCAACGAGATCAAAGCCGATGCCTCCGGCCGGATCACCCGGGTCCTCGTCGAGAGCGGGACCCTCGTGAAGCGCAAGCAGCCGCTGCTGGAGGTGGACTCGCGATGAGGCCAACCCGACCCCGAGGAGCACGCCGATGAGCCCGAATGCCCTGATCACAGGATGGGGGATGTACGCGCCGTCGCGCGTGATGACGAACGACGACCTCGCCAAGCTCGTCGACACGAGCGACGAGTGGATCGTGAGCCGGACCGGGATCCGCGAGCGCCGGATCGCCGCCGACGACGAGACGACGACGTCGATGAGCGTGAACGCCGCACGGGACGCGCTCGCGGTCGCGGGCCTCGACCCTGCCGAGCTCGACCTGGTCATCGTCGCCACCTGCACGCCCGACTACCCGCTGCCGGCCACGAGCGTCACCGTCGCCAGCGAGCTCGGCGCGACACGTGCGGCCGGCTTCGACCTCGAGGCCGCGTGCTCGGGATTCCTGTACGCATACGCGGCGGGGTCGAGCTTCATCCAGAGCGGGATGTATCGGAACGTCCTGGTCATCGGCGTCGAGATCCTCAGCCGGTTCCTGGACTGGACCGATCGCAGCACGTGCGTGCTGTTCGGCGACGGCGCCGGGGCGGTCCTGCTCCAGGCGTCGGAGCAGCCGGGTGGCCTGCTGGGGATCGACCTCTTCAGCGACGGCGCCGGCTGCGAGGCGATCATCGTGCGCGGCGGCGGGGCGATGCACCCGGCCTCGCACGAGACCGTCGACGCGCGGATGCACACGATCAAGATGCTCGGCAGCGAGGTCTACAAGTACGCGACCCGCCAGATGGGGGAGTCCGCGCTGGCGGCGCTCCGGCAGGCCGGTCTCACGGTCGACGACGTCGACCAGTTCGTCTTCCACCAGGCCAACCTGCGGATCATCTCGAGCGTCCAGAAGCAGTTCGGCATCCCCGACGCCAAGACGTTCGTGAACATCGAGAAGTACGGCAACACGAGCGCCGCATCGGTGCCGATGGCCCTGGTCGAGGCGATCGCATCGGGCCGGATCAAGCCGGGCGACCGGATCCTGATGGTGGCGTTCGGCGGCGGCTACACCGCGGGCGGGGCGGTCGTCGAGTGGACCGCGGATCCGGCTCGCGCGTTCCTCGCCCCGGGCTCACAGACCCGCGTCGGCAAGCCCCAGCGGAGCCTGGAGGGCGTCGCCGTCTGATGTTCGACCTCACCGGAAAGACCGCGCTCGTCACCGGCGGCAGCCGCGGGCTCGGCCGCGCGATCGCCCTCGCCTTCGCCGGCCAGGGCGCCGACGTCGCGATCAACTATCGCGGGAACGCGGAGGCAGCGGACGAGGTCGCCGCGGAGATCACCGGCGCCGGCCGTCGCGCGATCACGGTCCAGGGCGACACGAGCGCCGGTCGCGAGGCGTGCGAGGGGATCGTGAAGGCCGCCCTCGAAGGGCTCGGCTCGGTCGACATCCTCGTGAACAACGCCGGCATCACGCGCGACAACCTCCTGATGCGGATGGACGGCGACGAATGGGACGCGGTGATCGACACGAACCTGTCGGGCCCGTTCTGGATGACCCGCGCGATCTCGCGGCCGATGATGAAGGCGCGGTCCGGGCGGATCATCAACATGTCGAGCGCGGCCGGACGCATGGGCAACCCCGGCCAGGCGAACTACGCCGCCGCCAAGGCGGGGCTCATCGGCCTGACCAAGACGACGGCCCGCGAGCTCGCCAGCCGCGGCATCACCTGCAACGCGATCGCCCCCGGCCTGATCACGACCGACCTCACCTCGGATCTGCCGGAGGCCGCGACGGACGCGCTCGTCGGGCTGACGCCGCTCGGCTACATCGGCTCCGTCGACGACGTCGCCGCCGCGGCCGTCTACTTCGCGTCCGACGAGGCGCGCTACGTCACCGGCCAGGTCCTCGGCGTCGACGGCGGCATCGTGATGGGCAGCTGAGGGTCCTCGTCCGGCGCGTCGCTTGCTACGACCTAAGATTGGACGATCTGAGCCAAGCAACCGATCCCTCACCGGAGAAGGAGACCGATGCTCACCCTGCGCACCATCCTGCGCCCGACCCGCGTCGTCGACGCGCACTGCGACATCCCGTGCGGCATCTACGACCCCGAGCAGGCCCGCATCGAGGCGGAGTCGTGCCTGCGGATCCTCGAGAAGTACGAGGCGAGCGACGATCCGCTGTTCCGCGCACGCTGCATCCATGTCAAGGAGGAGCGCGCGGAGCTCGTCAAGCACCACCTCAACGTGCTCTGGAGCGACTACTTCAAGCCCGAGCACCTCGAGAAGCACCCCGGCATCCACGAGACCTTCTGGAAGGCAGACAAGCAGGCCAGCAAGGTCAAGCAGTCGCTCGACGTCGGCGCGGCGAAGGAGCTGCTCACGATGATCGACTCGATCGACGAGATGTGGAAGGCGACCGGCGGGCCGGAGAAGACCCGCGTCAACGGACGCCCTTCCTGACGGACCGATGCGCCCCGCGGCGCTGACCTGGATCCTCGTCGCGATCGCCGCCGGCGCGGCGGCCCGGCGCTGGCTCGACACGGTCGAGGTGCGCGGCCGCTCGATGGCGCCAGCGCTGCTCCCCGGTGACCGGCTGCTCGTCGTGCGCCGGCATCGCGCGCCGCTGGCGGGCGAGGTCGTCCTCGCCCCCGACCCGCGCGAGCCGCGCCGAGAGCTCGTGAAGCGAGTGGCCTTGGTCCGCGACGACTCGATCGAGCTGCGCGGCGACAACGCGTCGGCAAGTACCGACGCCCGAGTCGCGCCGGAAGCGGTCCGCTGGCGCGTCGCGGCTCGCTACTGGCCGCTCGCCCGAGCGACGGTCCGCATCGAGCGTCCACGTGCCATCCGGCCGATCGACGAGGGCGGAGAGCCGGCGTGCGCCTTCCCTGAGGCCCTGGTCGCCGGCTAGTCGACGGCCGGCTCGTCGACGGCGACCTCGACCGGCAGGGATCCGGCGGCCCACGAGCTCAGCGGCCGCCCGTCCGACCAGCCCTGGTACTTCGCGGCCAGGAGGCGTCGGGCGAGCTCCTCGCGCTCCTCGCCCTCGATCGGCCGTGCCGTCCCGGCCAGGGTCCGACCCCCGATGCGGACGCGCACCCGCGGATCGACGATCAGGTTGCGCACCCAGTGGGCGCGGTGCCGGCCGCCGGCCAGCAGGTAGATCCGCTCGCCGTCGGTGGCGAACCAGATCTCGATCCTCCGCGGCCTGCCGCTCGAGCGCCCTGTCGTCTGGAGGTGGCACACCGCGTCGCCGGCGTGCTCCTCGAGCAGCTGGGCGACGGTCACGCTCGCGCGCAGGCGGCGACGACCGCGTTCACGCAGCCATCGAGGTCGGCGGCGACGACCTCGACGCCGTCGCCCGCCTCTGCCGCGACGAGGTGCTCGACGCCGGGCGCGGGTCGCACGGCGAGCGTCGCCCGCGCCGCGCGGCCGCGAAGGAACTCGAAGACCGGCCCAAGGCCCGCGTCGCCGTACTCGGCGCGCACCGCGCCGGTGTCGACGAGCACGACCTGCGGCTCGCGGAGCGTCACCGCCTGGTGCAGTCGGGCCGCATCGTTGTAGAAGAAGGCGATCGCCCCGTGCAGGCGCTCGTCGATGGCCGTCGCGAGGTCGCGGTCACGGGTCAGGCAGTAGACGATCGGGTCGGAGGCCATCGGCATCGAAGGGTAGCAGCCGGGTCGGCCGGTACAATGGTCGGTCCATGGCCACCCGCACGCCGTCGCGCAGGAGCTCCCGGCGCGACCTGACGACGAAGCAGCACCAGCACCTCGGCAGCCTCCTCGGCCGGGTGTGGCCGGTCGACGCGGTCGGCATCGACGAGCGCGCCGCGTCGCTCGCGAAGCGCAGCATCAAGCGCGAGGCGAAGCTCTGGGCCCTGGACCTGGCGATCCGGATGATGGACCTGACCACGCTCGAGGGGAAGGACACGCCGGGCAAGGTGCGGGCGCTGGCCGGCAAGGCGCGACGCCCGGACCCGACCGATCCGTCGATCCCGCACGTCGCCGCGCTGTGCGTGTATCCCAACATGATCGCGACCGCCGTGGAGGCGCTCCGGGGATCCGGGGTGAAGGTGGCGGCCGTGGCGACGTACTTTCCCTCAGGCCAGGCGCCGCTCGAGGTCAAGCTGCACGACGTTCGCAGCGCCGTCGAGCTGGGTGCCGACGAGATCGACATGGTCATCGACCGCGGAGCGTTCCTGGCCGGCGACTATGCATCGGTCTACGACGAGATCGTCGCGGTCAAGGAAGCGACCGGGAGCGCGCACCTCAAGGTCATCCTCGAGACGGGCGAGCTCGAGACCTACGACAACGTCAGGCGCGCATCCGTCCTGGCCATGGCAGCGGGCGCGGACTTCATCAAGACCTCGACCGGCAAGGTCCAGCCGGCGTCCACGCTGCCCGTGACGCTCGTGATGCTCGAGGCGATCCGCGACTTCCACGCGCAGACCGGCCGCATGGTCGGCATGAAGCCGGCGGGCGGGATCCGGACCGCGAAGGAGGCGATCAGCTACCTCACGACGCTGTACGAGACGCTCGGTCCGGCGTGGATGACGCCCGACCTCTTCCGCTTCGGCGCGTCGAGCCTCCTGAACGACGTGCTCATGCAGATCCGCAAGGAGCGCACGGGCCGATACAGCGGCGGCGACTACTTCACCCTCGACTGACACGCCCTTAACGTCAGCGGCGTACAACGAACCCACGCCGCTCGGGCGGCGTCCCCTCCACTTCCTCCGCCGAACGGGGCCCGGACTGTCGGGTCCCGTTCCGGGCCTCTGGGGGCGCTTGGACGGCTTGGTACCATCATCGACGGGCCCGAGCGCGCGTGACAGGAGGATAGCGGGCGTGGATGCCATCGATCGACGGACGTTCTTGCGGCGCGCCGCCGCAGCGGCAGGCGTTGTCGCTCTCGGAGGCCCGTTCCAGGGCTTCGTCCAGCTCGCGGCCGCCGCCAGCTCCAGGCCGTCGTTCAGGAATCTCGTCGCGATCCCCGACCTGCGCGACGGACAGGTTCGGCTCTGGCTGCCCGAGGGCTTCCAGTACCGCTCGTTCCACGACACGGAATTCCCGGTCGTGCTGGACGACGGGACGAACCTTCCCGGCCGCCACGACGGGATGGGCGCCTTCCAGGGGCCGGATGGCAACGTGATCCTCATTCGCAACCACGAGATCAACAATCCCGGCGCTCCGTTCGGCGATCCCGATGACGCCTACGACGGGATGGCGCAGAGCGGCACGACCACGATCGAGGTGACGCCACAGGGCGAGGTCGTCCACGCGTTCACCAGCCTCAACGGCACGCAGATGAACTGCTCCGGAGGCAGGATGCCGTGGGGCAGCTGGATCACCTGCGAGGAGACGATCAACGGGCCCGACGTCGGCCCGGACTTCACCGGCGCCTCCAACGTCACGCTCGAGCAGCGCCATGGGTTCATCTTCGAGGTGCCGGTCGACGGGGTCTCGAACCGGCAGCCGATCACGAGCGCCGGCAGATTCGCGCACGAGTCCGTCGCCTTCGACCCGAAGAGCGGGATCCTGTACCTGACGGAGGACAACTTCGGCTTCCCGTCGGGCTTCTATCGCTACATCCCGGCCACGAACCCGATGGAGACCGGCGAGCTCGGCAACGACGGTCGCCTGCAGATGCTCGCGGTCAGGGGTCGGCCGAACGCGAACCTCGCGGCATCGCAGCCGCTGCGGGCCACGTACGACGTCGAGTGGGTCGACATCGAGGACCCGGCCCCGACGTTCCCGTTCACGCCGGGCGAGACGGCTCCGACCTCGAACAACGACGCCCTGACTCACGTCGGCCGCCAGGGATTCGAGCAGGGCGCGGCGTTCTTCTCACGACTCGAGGGATCGGCGTACGACGAGGGCGTCGTGTACTTCTGCGCGACCCAGGGCGGGGGCCCGGCGGAGACGTCGTTCGGCCCGATCGCCGACGGCTACGGCAACGGAACGGGCCAGATCTGGGCGTATCACACGAACGGCCAGAAGCTCCAGCTGCTGTACCAGTCCCCGGGTGCGGCGACGCTCGACTTCCCAGACAACGTGACGACGAGCCCGCGGGGGACGCTCATCCTCTGCGAGGACAACGTCAACGACAACTTCCTGCGCGGCCTGACTCGGGGCGGGCAGCTGTTCGACGTGGCCCTGAACCGCCTCGTCAGCCAGCTCCCCGGGAATGCACCGCGCTTCAACGACGAGTTCGCCGGGTCGACGTTCAGCCCGGATGGCGGCACGCTGTTCGTGAACATCCAGGCGTCCCGCGGCATGTCGTTCGCGATCTGGGGGCCCTGGAACCGGTTGGGCGTCTAGCGCGCCTCCGCGTCGGCGACGAGCAGTGGCTCGCGCGTGTCGTCCGGGACGCGCAGGACGTAGCGCACCGGCGGCCCGGCGGGATCTCGCGCGAGACTGGTCGCATCCATCGCCGCCGCCAACCCGGCCGGCCACCACTCGAACGCGTCGGGCCGTGAGGAGGTGTAGATCTCGTCCGGCAGGTCCATCTCGTCGATGAACAGCTCTCGGCCCTCATGGGGCTCGCCGATGAGCCTGACGCGGACGAGACCGCCGCGGCCGTCCAGGCGCGTCTTGAATTCCGCCGGCCGGGGTCCGGGAGCGGGAGGGTCGGTGCCCATGCGACGAGTCTACCCGCGCTAGCATCGGCGCATGGAGGTGCCCCCGAACACGGTCGCGGTGTGGTCCGACCTCGGCTGCCCGTGGTCGCACGTCGTCGTGTGGCGCCTGCACGACGCACGACGACGGCTCGGCCTCGAGGACCGCCTGCGCTTCGAGCACCATGCCTTTCCGCTCGAGCTGTTCAACAACGAGCCGACCCCGCGGCCGATGCGGGAGGCGGAGTTGGAGGTCGCGGCGACGCTCGCGCCGCGCGCCGGCTGGCGGGCCTGGGCGGCGCCCGACCACGCGTGGCCGGTGACGATGCTGCCGCCGATGGAGGCGGTCCAGGCCGCCGCGCTGCAGTCGCCCGCGGCCGCGGAGGAGCTCGATCGCGGCCTGCGCCGCGCCTTCTGGGGCGAGAGCCGCTGCATCAGCCTGCGCCACGTGATCCTCGAGGTCGCGAACGAGTGCGACGCCGTCGACGTCGGCGCGCTCGCGGAGGCGCTCGACGACGGGCGAGCGCGGCGCAGGGTCCTGGACGACTGGGCGATCGCCCGCACCGACGAGGTGCGTGGGTCGGCGCACCTCTTCGCCCCGGATGGCACGAACGAGCAGAACCCCGGCATCGGGATCGGCTGGGAGGATGACGGCAGCCCCTGGGGGCGCTACTCGATCGCCCATGACGACCCCGACGCGATCGACGAGTTCGTGCGTCGAGCGGCTGGTTGACCTCACGGACGAATGGCGCCGCGCGTTTCATCGAGCGTGCACCTTCCGCCGTTCGAGCGGCTCGTCGACGCGCACGCGGCGGAGCTGCATCGGTTCCTCGTCGGCCTCGTCGGCGTGACCGAGGCGGAGGACTGCCTCCAGGAGACCTTCATGTCCGCGCTTCGCGCCTATCCGAGACTTCGCCACGGCGAGAACCTTCGCGCCTGGCTGTACACGATCGCCCACCGCAAGGCGACCGATGCGGTCCGCCGCGCGTCCCGGCGGCCGGCACGGGACCTCGACGGGATCGAGCCGATCGCGTCGGCGGACGCCGAGCCGCCCGACGACGGCCTGTGGCGCGCGGTGCGCCTCCTGCCACCGAAGCAACGCGCCGCGATCGTCCAGCGTTTCGCGCTCGACCTCGCGTACGCCGAGATCGGGGAGCGAATGGGCACCAGCGAGGAGGCCGCTCGCCAGAACGTGAGCGCCGGCCTGCGCCGGCTGCGACGGGAGGTGCCCGCGTGACGGACGAGCTCGAGCGCCGTCTCGCCTCGCCACCGAGCGCGCCGCTCGACGTCGAGCGGCTGCGGACCACGCTCGCCCGCCGTGCCGCCGACGAGGGCGTGCTCGACGTGGGCTATGGCGTCGCCGACTCGCCGCTCGGGCCGCTGACCGTGATCGTCACCGGTCGCGGTCTCGTGCGCCTGTCGTACGCCCACGAGGAGATCGAGGAGCAGCTCGACGAGATCGCGACGCGGATCTCGCCTCGGGTCCTCACGTCGCCCGAGCGCACGGACTCCGTGCGCCGCCAGCTGGACGAGTACTTCTCCGGCCGGCGCCACCGATTCGACGTCCCGATCGACTGGCGCCTGGTGCGCGGCTTCACGGGCGAGGTGCTGCGCGCGACGTCGCGCATCCCGTTCGGATCGGTCTCCAGCTACCGGGAGATCGCTGCCGCGGCCGGTTCGGCGAACGCGTACCGGGCAGCGGGCAACGCCCTCGGATCGAACCCGATCCCGATCGTCGTGCCCTGCCACCGCGTGCTCCACGCCGGCGGCGGGCTCGGCGGCTACACCGGCGGGCTCGAGCGCAAGCGATATCTGCTGCGCCTCGAAGGCGTCCTGGAAGGGAACGATCCGGCGGCCGTCGGCGTTTGAGGGGCGACGACAACCCTGCTGGAGAGGCCCGATGCGCTTCCTCGCCCCCCTCCTCATCGCACTGTTGACGCTCGCCGCGTGCGCGACGCAGCCGTCCGACGATCCACCGTCCGCCCCGGCCGACGACGGCTGGACCCTCGTCATCGCCGACGGCAACGGTCCCGGCGACGGGCCGGGCCTGAGCGTCGCGGACGCGCTGACCCATGGCCCGACCGACGACATGGTCAGCGTCACCGGCGCCCTCTTCGTGAATGCGGACGGAACCGTCCTGCTGTGCGACGCGATCGCCGAGTCGTTCCCGCCACAGTGCGGCGGCGACCGGATCATCGTCGAGGGCCTCGACCTCTCGACCGTCGAGGGGCTGCAGACGGAGGGCGACGTGCGCTGGGCGGAGTCGGTGACGCTGCTCGGATCGGTCGAGGCGGCCTAGGCGGGAGCTCATCGGGGGAGGGTTCGATCCGAGCCACACGGGCGGCAATGCGATAATCGAGCCCGCATGACCCTGACGAAGAAGCGTGAGTCGAGTCCCGCGCCAGCGTCGTGGGGCCTGGCCGCCGGCGAGAGCCCCTGGGAGTACGCGCCGGCGCCGGAGTCGACCGATCACGTCCGGATCGAGCCGGAGTACGGTCTGTTCATCGGCAACGAGTTCCGCCGGTCGCGGCCGCGCAAGACGTTCACGGTCATCAACCCGGCGACGGAGGAGCCGCTGGCGAAGGTCGCGCACGCGTCGAAGGCGGACGTCGGCCGAGCGGTCGCCACGGCCAGGGAGGCGCATCGGTCCAGCTGGTCGAAGCTTCCGGGTCGCGAACGCGCGAAGTACCTGTACCGGATCGCGCGGATCCTCCAGGAGCGCTCCAGGGAGTTCGCCGTCGTCGAGAGCATGAACTCCGGCAAGCCGATCAAGGAGTCGCG
>CBFGTN010000006.1:0-62306 GCA_965652075.1 uncultured bacterium | reverse complement strand
CGATCTGGCGCTTGTTGTTGAAGCCGAGCTCCTTCTCGACCTCGACCTCGATCCAGAGCCCCTGGCAGTCGAAGCCGTTCTGGTAGCGCTGCCGCTCCCCGAGCATCGTGTGATACCGCTGGTACAGGTCCTTGTACGTGCGGCCCCAGGCGTGATGGACGCCCATCGGATTGTTCGCCGTGATCGGCCCGTCCAGGAAGCTGAAGCGCCGCTCGGACTCGGCATTGCGCGCCAGGTAGCGGGCCATCGTGTCGCGCTCGCGCCAGCGCTCGATGACCTCCTGCTCCAGCTGGGGCACGTCCAGCTTGCTGTCGACGGGCTTGAACACCGCTCTTCGTTGCTCTCCAGATACGAAAACGCCCGTCCCGAGATCCGGGACGGGATGGGCTTGAGATCCCGCGGTACCACCCGCGCTTGGCCGATGCCTCGCGGCAGCGACCCACTCGCTCGCCTCGCTATCGGGGGCGTCCCGGGAAGCGTTACCCACGGGCCGCCGCCCGCTTGGCGCTTCCGGCTCGGGAGTGATGACCGTGCACGGCCGATGCCGCCCGCTCACACCATTCGGGCTCGCTCATGGCTCGTCGCCGGCGCGATCGCGTCTCCGTCGTCGCCGCTCTTCGGTTGGGCGGCGATGGTCGCAGCCGCCGCCGCTCGGTGTCAATCGGAGGCCGGTTCAGGGCGCGATCAGGGCACGCCCGATGAAGACCGACGCCACGAGCCCGCCGGTGACGACGACGCCGACGAGTCGCGGCCACCAGGCGAGGGCCATGACGGCCCCGACCGAGGTCGCCGGGCCGGCCATGACGAGCGCGAACGTCGTGAGCCGCGCCAGGTCGCTCCCCGACGCCGGCATGCGTCCGGTCGCCAGGCCCGCGCCCCAGGCCAGCCCGGCGCCGATGAGCGGAAGCAGGACGAACGCCGCACGCGCTCCAGGTCGCGGGACGCCGACCCGCGGCCGGCGCCTCTTCGAGACCGGCGGCGCGACGTCCGCTGGCGCGGCCTCGATCTCCGCATCCGCCGCGGGGGCGGCCTCGGGCTCGTCGCCCTGTGCCTCGAGAGCGGCTGCCGCTGCCAGCTCGGCCATGGCGGCCTCCTCGGCGAGGCGGGCCTCGAGCATCGCGCGCTCGATCCCGGTCATCGGCCGCGGCGGCTCCGGCTCGGGCGGTGCGATCGCCTCGGCCTCCATCGGCTCGAGCGTCGGCTCGTGCGCCGCCGCCTCCTCGGCCGCATGCGCCTCGGTCTCCTGCCGAGCTCGCGCGGCCCGGGACAGGGCGTCGAGCAGATCCTCGTCGCGCGCCGGCGCAATCGCCAGCCTGCCCCGCTCGGTGGGGACCAGGATGACACTGGCCGTCGGCGCCAGGCGCACGATGTGGATCGTTTCCTCGCCGCGGAGGACGGCCCGGCCGAGGCCCCACCCGAACGGTCCCGAACGCACGCGGACCCTGGACGCGTTCGCGCCCGTCAGGCGAACGCGGGTCACCGGCCCGGACGTCAGGACGTACACCCTGTCGCCGCCCAGCCAGTGAATCCGAACGGACGCCTCCTCGACGTCGAGCCGGAGGGTGAGCAGCACGACGGCGGCGGCAAGGCCGATGAGCGCGACGGCCGCTCCAACGACCACGAGCGCAAGGCCGAGCGTGCCCTCGACCACGAGCCGGCCGGCACCGATCGCGCCGGCGCCGAGCGCGATCAGGATGATCGGGAGCGCGAGCAGCCGCGGGAGGGAGCGGGCCAGGCGAACCCGAGCGATCGGCGACCCTCGGCTCGTCATCGGCTCATGCCTTCTCGGTCACCCGATACTCGAGGTAGCGCCCCGTGAGCAGCCGGGTCTGAGCGTCCAGCGCCGGCAGGTTGCTGAAGAAGATCCCGACGAACGGCAGGCCGAGCCACTGGACGTAGCTGATCGTCCGCTGGACCGGTCCCCACGTCGGCGGACGCGGCGGCACGATGAAGTGCTCGACGACGACGAGCACGAGCAGGCTGACGAGCGCCATCGTGAGCATCACGCCCGCGAACAGCGGCAAGTTCTGACCCAGCGTCGTCTCGGCGAAGGCGGGGTTGATGAGGATCGGGATCGCGGCGCCGAACATCACGACAAACGGCGCGATCGCCCAGTTGATGTGCTCGCCGAAGAGGTTCATCACCCGCCACGCGCGGCTCCAGAACGGGATCTCGCTGTGCGCGATCGAGTTCTCGATGACGTACGGGATGTCGGTCACGCCCCACGCCCAGCGCCGGGCCTGCAGGTACTGCTCGGCCATGCTCCGCCAGTAGCCGCGCGCCCTGACCGCGTCGCCGTAGATCGGGATGAACAAGGGCACGGCGCGGAACCGGTCGCCGTACCGGAAGTAGCTCTTCCAGTAGAAGCGGGAGTCCTCCGGGATCGCGTCGGTGGCCCAGTATCCGACGTCGTGGACGAGGTGCAGCGTCGTCGAGTAGGAGCCGAAGCTCTGCAGCTTCTCCGGCAGGACGCTCCGCCACATCTGGAGCTGGGTCAGCACGGCCGCGAAGAGGCGTTGGAACAGGGGCGCCTGCCAGATGTTGTTGTGGAAGTACGGAATCGGCTGGTAGAGCTGCGTCTCGCGGTTGGGATCGGTCAGATGCGTCCACGCCAGATAGGCGAAGTAGTCCGGGTGGACCCGATAGTCGGCGTCGAGGTCGGTGACCATGATCCGGCGCGGGTCCATGCCGCGCTCGCGTACGAGGATCCGGTGCAGGTATCGGCCGCCCCAGGCCATCGCGCTGCTCTTGCCGACGACGATCCCGGGCTCGAGGGGATCCAGGATGTGGATGAACTCGGCAAACGCGTCACCGAACTCCTCGCGCAGGATCCCGACGTTCTCGATCCCGCCCTCGTCGGTCTCGCGCGTGATGATCGCGCAGATCTTGCGCTCCGTCGGCCACCGAGCCTGGGCCAGAGCACGCACCGTGAACCGGAGCTTGTCCAGCGACTCGGTGTACGTCGGGATCAGGGCGAGGTGAATGAGCTCGTCGCTGCCGGGGACCGCCTCGCGCGCGAGCCGCTCCGTCCAGTCGACGCGCTGGACGGCGCGGATGCGTCGGAAGGCGACGATCACCGCGCCGCTGAACCACAGCGCGCGGCAGAGCCAGTAGAAGTCGAATGACAGGACGAACAGGGCGACGAGCGCCGGGTAGCTGAAGCTCAGCCAGATCGGCAGGATGAGCACTGCCCACGAGATCGTGCCCGGCACCATCTCGAGGAGCCGGACGAGCAGTCCGTAGCGTTCGCGGGGCTCCGACGTGGTCATCGATGCGCCTGCCGGCCGGGCGGCCGGCGTGGGCGCCGATCCGATCCGCCGCGTGCCCTCCTAGTAGACGGGGGTGAGCCAGTCGCGGTAGGCGGGCAGGCGCCCGCGCACCGCGTCGAAGTAGGTGCGCGACAGCTCACGGGTGATCGGGCCGGGCCGGCCGTTGGCAATGGTGCGTCGGTCGATCTCGATCACCGGGCTGATCTGCGCGCCGGTGCCGCACAGGAAGACCTCATCGGCGGCGTAGAGCTCGGTGCGATCGATCTGGCGCTCCCGGACCTCGAGGCCCAGGTCGTCGCGGGCGATCGTGATCAGGCGCCGCCGGGTGATGCCCTCGAGGATGTTGTCGGTGACCGACGGGGTGAGGAGCACGCCGCCCTTGGCCAGGAACAGGTTCTCCGCGCTCCCCTCGCTGACGTGGCCGTCCGCGGTGAGGACGATCGCCTCGTCAAAGCCGTTGAGCTGCGCCTCGCTCTTCGCGAGCGCACCGTTCACGTACGCGCCGGTGATCTTGCCGCGTGCCGGGATCGCGTTGTCGTCGGTCCGGCGCCAGCTGCTGACCTGGGCGCGGATCCCGCCCTCGGTGTCGATGTACTGCCCGAACGGGACGCCGAAGATCGTGATGTCGGCGTCGAGGTTGTGCAGGCGCACGCCGATCGACTCCGAGCTCTTGTACACGATCGGCCGGAGGTACACGTCCTCGCGCAGCCCATCACGACGAAGGAGCTCGACGGTAATCTCGGCGAGCTCCTCGGGCGACTGGCGAACCTCCATCATCAGGAGGCGAGCGGACGCGTGGATCCGCTCGTAGTGCGGTACGAGCTCGAGGGCGAAGAGCTGCTCCTCCTCCGCGTTCCAGTAGGCGCGGATCCCCTCGAACACGGCCGTGCCGTAGTTGAAGCCGTGGGTCATGACGTTGATGTTCGCATCGCGCAAGGGCACGAATTCGCCACGGAAGAACGCCCACAGCTCGGTGGTCGTCTCCACCTGAGCTGACTGGGGTCTGCTCTCCTGCTTCAGCACTTCGCCTCCTCTGTTCACCGGATCAGCCGCGGGGCCTCGGCCGCTCCAAAGGCGCAAGAAGTATACCCGCGAGCGGGCCCTTGGACGCTCGGTCGATGCCCGGTGTTGCGGAATCAGTGGGCGGCGGCACCGAGCCCGAGCGGCGTGAACAGCGCCAGATACACGTACACGAGATACAGCGGGCCACCGATCAGCAGGGTCCAGGCCGAGAGGCGGCCGGTCCGCAGCATGTTGCCGAAGATCAGGATCGTCGCGACGATCGCGACGCCCGCCGATGCGAAGCCGATCGCGGACTCGGGCGTGAAGGCCCAGCTCGTGAACAGCAGCCCCAGGACGGTCGGCAGACAGCTCTGGAACACCATCGCGCCGGTGATGTTCCCCATCGCCAGTGTGTCCTTCGAGTTGCGCACCCACAGCACGCTGTTGAACTTCTCGGGGAGCTCCGTGGCGATCGGCGCGATGATGAGCGTCAGGATCAGCGGATCGAGCCCGATCGAGTTCGCGAGATGCTCGACGGAGCCGACGAAGACCTGGGCACCGATGATGATGAGCGCGAGCGCCACGACCAGCTGGCTGACGATGATCCGCATCCGCGGCGGCGCTCCCTCGACCTCCCAGCTGTCCTTCTCGCCCGGCAGGATGTCGATGTCGAGCGTGTGCGGGCCGGCCATCCCGGGGAGCCGGGTGGCGTGCAGCTGGCTCAGCTCCTCGGGGTCCCCGGGCTCGGGCTCGTCGGTGAAATGGAGCCGGACGTAGACCGCGTAGAGCACGACCAGCAGGGCCGCCGCGACCCACTTGAGCCAGGCGAGCTCGGCCGGGAGGAACGCGGTCCCGACTGCGATCGAGTAGCCGACGATGAAGAAGCCGACGTCGCGCCCGAGGACGCCGACGTTGACCTTCATGCCGGTCCCCCGCCGGCCGCCGCGCGCGTAGAGGACGACGGCGATGCCTGTCACGAACATCGCCAGGGTCGAGAGCATGAACGGCGCCCCGAGGATCGCCCCGACGCCGATGGCGTGCGAGGCCTCGGCATCGCCGCCGAAGATCACCGGCCCGAGAATGGCGATGATCGGAATCAGTGTCTCGGGCATCGCGGTCGCAACGGCCGCGAGGACGCTGCCGACGGCTCCCTCCGCCAGGTTCAGCTTGTGCCCGAACCACTCGATGCTGTTCGTGAACAGCTCGGCAGCCACCAGGATGACCACCAGGGACACGATGAGCAGGACGATCTCCACGGAAACCTCTTCAGCCTTGCTGGACCGCGGCAGCCGCCATCGGCGGGCGCCGCACAGATTGGCCGAAGGTCTCTCCAACCGACCGGACGACCGGTCGGCCCGTGCCACCGGGCGGAAGCAGCTCCGCCGTCCTGACGATGGCCCGGGTCCGGGGATACTCCCCCTCGGGTTGATGGAGTCTTACGGACGCGCGCGATCCGGTCAACGTGCCGTCGCGCGGTCCGTCGCCGTCAGCTACGGACGGAGGTGCTGTGGCGCGTACGGCAGCAGCGCGACGTGGCGCGCGCGCTTCAGCGCGGTCGTGAGCATCCGCTGGTGACGGGCGCAGGTGCCGGTCTTGCGGCGCGGCTCGATCTTCGCGCGCTCGCTGAGGTAGCGCCGGAGGCGGTTGACCTCCTTGTAGTCGATGCTCTCGGCCTTGTCGACGCAGAAGTTGCAGACCTTGCGCCGGCGCCGATCGCGGTAGTAATCCGCCGCCTCGCGGCGGGACCGTGGGCTCGCCATGTGGGATCGGTTCCTCTCGGTGTCGTTCGTCTAGAAGGGAATGTCGTCGACGTCCATCTCGGCGCCGGGCGCCGATGACCTCGTCTCCGCGCCGCGTGGCTTCACCTGCGGAGGGGCATCACCGAACGAGCCCTCGCTGCCGGCGAATGAGCCCTCCTCCCGGTTCCGCCGCTCGAGGTTGACGACCCGCGCGAACCGCAGCTCGAGTGCCGTTCGCTTCTGGCCGTCGCGCGCCTCGTACTCGCGCGCGCGAAGCTGCCCCTCGGCGTAGACCTTGTTGCCCTTGCGCAGCTGCTCGGCGAGGCGCTCGGCCTGCTGTTCCCAGACCTCCACGCCGATCCACATCGTCTCCTCGACCCACTCGCCATCCGCGCCGCGGCTGCGATCGTTCACCGCGACGCGCAGGTTCGTGACCGCCTTGCCGCTCGGCGTGTACCGCAGCTCGGGGTCGGCGCCGAGGTTCCCGATGATCATCATCTTGTTGAGCGTCATCGCAGGCTCCTTCTCGCCACGGCCTCAGGCCTCGGCGCGCTCCTCGTCGGCCGGCTCCCCGGTGGCCTCGGCGGCCACGAGCTCCGGCTCAGGCTCTGACTCCGATCCTGGCGCCGACTCCTCGGCGGTGGCCGGCTCGACGGGCTCGACCGCCTCCTCGGAGGCAGCATCGGTCTCCCGCGCGGCCGTGTCGGCCTCGTCGGCGCCCGTCTCGGCCTCGTCGGCGTCCATCGCCGACTCCGCTGAGGCTCGTGGGGCGACGGCCGGGGCGATCTCTTCAGCCGGGCCGCGGTCCTCCAGGACGGTGACCAGGTGGCGCAGGATCTCCTCGCTGATCAGGAGCCCTCGCTCGATCTCGCGCACCTGCGACGGCTCGATGTCGAAGTGAATGAGGAAGTAGCTCGCCTCGCGGTGGCGGCCGATGTCGTACGCCAGGCGGCGCTTGCCCCACGGCGAGACCTTGCTGAGGCTGCCACCGCCGTTGACGATGGCGCGGGTGACCTTCTCGACCGCCGCCTGGAGCTTGTCGTCCTCCAGGTCCGGCCGAAGCAGGAGCATGAGTTCGTAACGGCGCATCAGGTGCCGTCCGCCTCCTCTCTGTGGGTTTGCGACGTCCGGCGCTGGCGCGCCCGAACGCGGCAGAAAGGGGTTCGTCGGGAACATGAACCACGCCTCCTCAGGGGAGGCGCCGAGCAAGTATAGCCGCTCTCCGCCCGCCCGGGCAACGCGGCCCGGGGTGCCCCGTATACTGTTGCGCCAATCCCCGCTGCCTCGAAGTCATCACCTCATGCCGTCGAACACGATCCTCGTCTGTGCTAAGGGTCAGAAGCTCCGCGCGGAGCTCGAGACGGCGCTCACCGGCGCCGGCCACGCGGTCACCACGGTCACGACACCGGCCGCAGCCGTGGCATCCATGCGCGACACCCCGAGCGACCTGATCGTCGCGGAAGGCCTCGCCGCGTCGGGAGCCATCGCGTCGCTGCGCACGGCGACGGACGGCCGGATCACGCCCGTCCTCGTCATCGCGCCGGCGCACGACGTCGAGGCGCGGATCGCGTTCATCGAGGCAGGCGCGGACGACGTGATCGCGGGGGGCTTCGACCACAGTGAGCTGACCGGGCGGGTCATGGCGCTCCTCATCCGCACCGGGCGCGTGGCGGCCGACCTCAGCAAGCATCCGGGCCTGAGCGAGATCGTCGTCTTCTTTAGTCCGAAGGGCGGGGTGGGCACGACGACCTTGGCGGTCAACACGGCCGTGCTGCTCGCCGGCGGGTCCGGCACCAAGGCGAGCTCCGCGCAGGCGACCAACGGGGTCCTTCCGCCGTCGTCACGGGTCCTGCTCATCGACTTCGACCTCCAGTTCGGACAGGTCGCGACGCACCTGAATCTCTCCCCGCGATATGACGTCGCCGCCCTCGCCAGCGACGATCAGTCGCTCGCCGATCCGGAGCTGGCGAAGACCTACCTCACGACCCACAGCACCGGCCTGACGATCCTTGCCGCTCCGGCGCGGCCGGAACAGGACTTCCGGGTCAGCCTCGAGCACATCCAGCGCATCGTCGAGCTCATGCAGCCGTCGTTCGACCACATCCTCGTCGACCTCGGCAGCCGCCTGGACCCGCGAAGCCTGTGGCTGCTCGAGCAGGCGAACGCCCGAGTGTTCATCCTCTTCCCGGAGATCGCGGCGCTTCGGGCGACGAGCCTCCTCATGGCCTTCCTGGCCGACACGGCCCCCACGCGCGCTCGCACGCACATCGTGATCAACCACCTGTTCGCCAAGGAGCTGCTGAAGACTCGCGACGTCGAGAACCTGCTCCGCGCGACGCCCGCG
The DNA here is from genome assembly GCA_965652075.1 of uncultured bacterium. Classification (GTDB taxonomy): domain Bacteria; phylum Chloroflexota; class Limnocylindria; order QHBO01; family QHBO01; genus JACDBZ01. Next base: position 53,952 of record CBFGTN010000006.1, on the reverse strand, counting down.
GCCGAGATCCCCTTCACGGAGGTGGAGATGATCCGCTCGGTGAACGAGGGCGTGCCGCTGGTGATGAGCCGGCCGACGTCACCGGCGGCGATCGCGATGCGGCGGCTGGCGCAGGCCGTCATCGGCATCGAGCAGCCCGCTGTCGCGACAAAGCAGGAGGGGCGGCGGATCTTCGGGCGCCGCTAGGGCTCGCGCGTCGGGTGGTGCCGGAGGAGGGATTCGAACCCCCACGCCTTGCGGCCGCCGGGTTTAAGCCGGCTGCGTCTGCCGTTTCGCCACTCCGGCCACGGCGGTTGGCTGAGGTGGAGGCGACGACGGGAATCGAACCCGTGTACGCGGTTTTGCAGACCGCTCCCTGAACCACTCGGGCACGTCGCCACCGGTCTTCTCGTCTGGCTGCCCCGGGTCGATTCGAACGACCGTTAACGGATCCAAAGTCCGCTGTCCTGCCACTAGACGACGGGGCATCGCTGGTGCCTCACGCTAGCAGGTCGGCTTTGGCCCAACCAGCCGCTCCAACCGAGGTCGGGGCAAAAAGATGGAGCGGAAGACGGGACTCGAACCCGCGACCCTCACCTTGGCAAGGTGATGCTCTACCAACTGAGCCACTTCCGCCCGCTCATCCCGATTGTACCCCGCGACCCATCGGTGCAGGTGGTGCCGAGGGCCAGGATCGAACTGGCGACACCTGGATTTTCAGTCCAGTGCTCTACCGACTGAGCTACCTCGGCTCGCTGGATCGGGCGGTCGCAAGGATACCGATGGCACCTGGAGGTCGCAACCGAATCGGTGCTCGGCCATGATCTCGACGAGTCCGACGCGGTTCCCGTCCGGATCCGGTCGAGCTCGTGCGGCTACCGCGTCAGGCCCATCTGACCCGCGATGCTCTCGAGCGCACGAATCCGCTCCCCGATGGGCGGGTGGGTGTCCCAGAGCGACTTCGACCGCTCCTCGAACGACTTGATCGGGTTGACGATGTAGAGGTGCTGCGTCGCGCGGTTGGCGACCTCGAGCACTTCCTGGTCGTCGCTGATCGTGCGCAGCGCGCGCGCCAGGCCGACCGGGTTGCGGGTCAGCTCGACCGCGGTCGCATCGGCCAATGACTCCCGCGAACGGCTCACCGCGGCCTGCACCAGGCGACCGATGAGCGGCGCCACGAGCGCCAGGATGAGGGCGAGCGCGAAGATCAGCGCCTGGACGCCCCCGCCGCCCCGGTCCGAGTCGCTGCTCGACCGGCGCCCGCCGCCCCAGAACGTGAAGCGCAGGAACCAGTCGGCGAGCAGCGCGATGGCCCCGACGAGCACGCCGACGAGCAGGGTGAAGCGAATGTCGAGGTTGCCGATGTGGCTCATCTCGTGCCCGATCACGCCCTGGAGCTGCTCGCGATCGAGCTTGTCGAGCAGTCCCGAGGTAACCGCCACGCTCGCGTGCTCGGGATCGCGTCCGGTGGCGAACGCGTTCGGCGCAGTGTCGTCGATGACCCACAGACGGGGCTGCGGGAGCCCTCCCGCGAGCCGCATCTCCTCCACGACGTTCACGAGCTGCGCGAACCGCTCCGGAGGGTTGGCGCGATCGATCTCGCGCGCCGAGCTCGTCGCCATCACGAGCGCGTCGCCGGCGAACCACGAGCCAACGGACATCGCGACGGCGATGCCGAGTGCCAGCACGAGGCCGTACCAGCCGAAGCCGGTCGCGTAGCCGACCGCCCCGCCGAGCAGCCCGAGCACGAGGACGACCACCCCGACGAGAAGCCAGCTCCGCCGCCGGTTGCGGTCGATCTCCCGGTAGAAGGTGGTCGGCGCCAGGCGCGCCTCGGCGCTCATCGGCCGATCAGGTCGTGCGCAGGTTCACCTCGGGGACCGCCGTGTCCGCTTCCTCGATCTGGAAGTAGTCACGCTCGCGGAAGCCGAACAGCCCGGCGATGAGCACGTTCGGGAACGTCTGGATCGAGGTGTTGAACTCGCGAACCGAGGCGTTGTAGTGCTGCCGGCTGAAGCCGATCTGGTTCTCGGTCGTCGTCAGCTCCTCCTGCAGCTCGAGGACGTTCTGGTTCGCCTTCAGGTCGGGGTAGTTCTCGACGAGCGCGAAGAGCTGTCGCAGCGCGCCGGTCAGGAAGTTCTCGGCCTGAGCGGCCTGGCCCGCGTTCGCGGGCCCAGCCTGCTGGGCGGTCACGGCCGCGCTTCGGGCCTCGATGACCCGGGTCAGGGTCTCCTGCTCGAAGTCCATGTAGCCCTTGACGGCGTTCACGAGGTTCGGGATCAGGTCGTGCCGGCGCTTGAGCTGGACGCTGATCTGGTTCCACGCCTCGTCGACCATGTTCCGCAGCCGGACGAGCGCGTTGTACGTGAAGATCAGGAAGATGGCGATCACGGCGACGGCGATCAGCAGGATGATCAGCCAGAGTGGCATGCGGGGTCTCCTCGCGGGCGGGAGGTTGACGCGGACGATGCTAGCAGGACGACGTCATCGAGCGGGAGGGCTCCACTCCTCGATCGCGATCGACAGACGAACGTCGAGGACGTCGCCCACCTCGATGCCCTCTGCCGCACGGACCACGTCCCGCACCGGCACGAGATAGGCCCCCTTGCGCGGGAAGAGTGACGTCGTCCAGGTCGTCTCCCCCACTCGGACCGAGGCCGGGATGGCGCCCCAGCCATAGGTCACGATGCCGGCGACCGCCGCGATCTCCTCGCACTCGGGCTCCGGGACGGCGATGAAGTGGAACGGCGCCGGGCCCTTCCAGAACACGACCTCACCCCGGAAGTCGAGGTCGAGCCTCGGCCGTTCGTGGTCGAAGACGTCGTCGTGCGAGATCACGTTCTGGCTGCCTCGGTCGCCTCGCGAGGATCGCGCTCGGCGGATGGTGGGCGGTGAGGGGCTCGAACCCCCGACCTCCTCGGTGTAAGCGAGGTGCTCTGACCAGCTGAGCTAACCGCCCGCGGCATCGTAGCGGATGGGTCGCCGGACACAGGAACGCCGCTCGCGGGCGGGCGCGAGCGGCGTATCGGTCAGACGATGTGGCGTGGTGCCCAGGCCGGGACTTGAACCCGGATGGGTTTCCCCATACGCCCCTCAAACGTACGCGTATACCAATTCCGCCACCTGGGCATCGGTTGGTACCGAGGGAGGGACTTGAACCCACACGACCTTGCGGTCACATGGTCCTGAACCATGCGCGTCTACCAATTCCGCCACCTCGGCACGCACGCACCCGGAACGAATTCCGAGTGCGTGGCCCGATGATAGCACGGGCCTCCGGTCAGACCTGTGGCAGCAGGTTGAGGAGGCTGAAGGCGACGAAGAGGACGGCGAGCACGATCGTCAGGCGGAAGAGCGTCCGCTCGATGCCGCGCCGGCTGCGGTAGGCCGTCACCTCCCCACCGAACGCGCCGCCCAGGCCGGTCCCGCGCTGCTGCAGCAGGATCGATGCGATGAGCGCGATGGCCAGGATGATCTGGGCGAGGAGGATGGCGGTTTCCATGGGCCGGCGCAGTCTAGCAGAGGCGTCCGGGCCCGGCGCGAGGCACCGATGATGGAGTGCTCAGCCGTCGATGAGCGAGCGCCCGGTCATCTCCGGCCCGGCCGGGATCCCGAGCAGCTGGCAGAGGGTCGGCGCCACGTCGGCCAGCTCGCCGTCATGGAGGCGGGCCTCGGCATGCTCCTCCGACACGAGGACGAGGGGCACGAGCGAGGTCGTATGCTTCGTCTGCGGGCTGCCGTCCTCGTCGCGCATCTCCTCGATGTTGCCGTGGTCGGCGGTGATGACCAGCGTCGCGCGCTCCCCGAGCGCGGCTCGGGACAGCCGCCCGAAGCAGGCGTCGAGGACGTTGGCCGCCTCGACCGCCGCGGACCACACGCCGGTGTGGCCGACCATGTCCGCGTTGGCATAGTTCGCCACGATGAAGTCGTGCTCGTGACGCCCGAGCGCGTCGACGAGCGCATCGGTGATCGGCACGGCGCTCATCTCCGGCGCCAGGTCGTACGTCGCAACCTCGCGATTCGAGGGCACGAGGATCCGGTCCTCTCCCGCGAACGGCTCCTCCACGCCGCCGTTGAAGAAGTAAGTGACGTGCGCGTACTTCTCGGTCTCGGCCACGTGGAGCTGTCGCTTCCCCAGGCGCGACAGATGCGCCGCCAGCGAGTCGATGACGAGCGGCGGGAACGCGACCGACACCGGCAGCTCGTCCGGCGCCTGGTACTCCGTCAGGGTCGTGACGTCGAACGCGCCCGCGCCGTCTCGGTCGAATCGGTCGAACGAGCCCTGCGCCAGCGCGTGGGTGAGCTGGCGAGCGCGATCGGCCCGAAAGTTCAGGTGGATGGCGGCGTCGCCGGGTTCCATGAGGACCGCATCACCGACGATCGTCGGCTGGATGAACTCGTCGCCCTCACCACGCTCGTACGCGTCGGCGATCGCCGCGGCCCCGGTCGCGGCGCCGAGCCCGGCGCCGTGAACGATCGCGTCGTACGCGCGCTTGGTCCGGTCCCAGCGCCGGTCGCGGTCCATCGCCCAGTAGCGGCCGGTGACGCTCGCGAGCGTCGCTTGTCCCGCGAGGCGCGACTCGAGCTCCGGGAGGAACGCATCGGCCGAGCGCGGCGGCGTGTCGCGGCCATCGGTGAATGCATGGAGGCGGACGGCGTCGGGCGACAGCCCCGACCGATGCGCGAGCTCGGCCATCGCGACGATGTGCTCGTCGACCGCGTGCACCCCGCCCGGGCCGACGAGTCCCATCAGGTGCAGCCTCGAGCCAGCGGCGGCGGCTCGCTCGCAGGCCGCGTTGAGCGCGGGGTTGGCGAAGAACGACCCGTCCTCGATCGCGGCGTTGATCCGGGGCAGGTCCTGGAGCACCCGGAAGCCGGCGCCGAGGTTCAGGTGGCCGACCTCGCTGTTGCCCATCTGGCCCGGCGGCAGGCCGACCGCCTCGCCCGATGCGGCGAGCCGGCAGTGCGGCCACTCGGCGAGCAGGCGGTTCCAGTTCCACATCGACGCGGACAGCAGGGCGTTGCGCGATGGATCGTCGTTCAGCCCGAACCCGTCGAGCACGACGAGGACGACGGTCACGCGCGACCGGCAGCGGCGGCGGCACGCAGGATCGCGGCGAATGCCTCCGGCTTGAGCGAGGCGCCGCCCACGAGCGCGCCGTCGATGTCCGGCTGCCCGAAGAACTCGGCCGCGTTCCCCTCGGTGACGCTTCCGCCGTACTGGATCGGGATCTCGTCCGCCGCCACTGCGTCGAGCTCGCGCAGGATGTCCCGGATGCCCGCCGCAACCGCCTGCGCGTCGTCGCCGGTGGCGGCGTCGCCGGTGCCGATCGCCCAGACCGGCTCATAGGCGATCACCAGCCCCGTGCCGGCGAGCCGGTCGAGCCCGGCGATGGCCGCGCGCAGCTGGCGTTCGACGACGGCCTCCGTCTCCCCGGCTCGGCGCTCGTCCGCCCGTTCGCCCACTGCCGCGATCGGCCGGAGGCCGTGCGCGACGGCGCTCGCGACCTTGCGGCCGACCGACTCGTCGGTCTCGCCGTTGTACTGCCGCCGCTCGGAGTGGCCGAGGATGACGAAGGTGGCGAGCCCGTCGAGCATGAGCGGGCTCGTCTCGCCGGTGAACGCGCCGCGCTCCTCCGGGTGCATGTCCTGCGCGCCGACGTGGACGTTCGGCGCGGCACGGGCGACCTCGGCCAGCCAGATCGCCGGCGGGCAGACGACCGTCGTCACCAGGGGCTCCTCGACGGCAACGGTCTCGACCGCCTCGGCCAGCGCCACGGCCTCGGCACGCGTCGGCGGGTTCATCTTCCAGTTGCCTGCCACGACCGGTCGGCGCATCAGTCCTCCTCCGGGTCGGCCAGCTCGACGAGCCGGCGCAGGCGATGGTTCACGGCCGATCGGCTGACGCCGAGCGCCGCCGCCAGCGTATCGAGATCGGCATCCGGCATGCGGCGGCGCATCGCCGCGGTCTCGCGGAGGGCCGGTGCCAGTGCGGGCAGGGCGCCATCGGCCTCCAGCCGGTCGATGGCAGTAAGCTGGCGGTCCGCGGCACGCACCGTCCGGCCGAGGTTCGCCTCCTCCGCGTTGATCAGTCGGTTCAGCCTCGCGCGCACCTCGCGCCCAACCCGGTGCGTCTCGAGCTCGAGGACCCCGCGATTCGCGCCGACGAGACGCAGGAGGGCGACGATCTCGTCGAGGCCCTTCAGGTAGACGACGTGCCGCCCCCGTCGTTCGCTGCGCAGCGCGCGGACGTCGAGCGACGCGAGCGATGCCTGAAGCTCACCGGCCGCGTCCGGATCGTCGAGGACGAACTCCACGTGCGGGCCGCTCGCGCCGAACGAGATCGACCCGGTGCCGAGGAGGACGCCCCGCAGGAAGGACCGGCGGTCGCACGCCGGCGCCGCCTCCCACGACCAGTCCCCGAGCGCATCCCGGTCGAGGTCGACGACGAGGTGGTGCCGCGCGCCGGCGCCGGCACGATCGGGCGACAGGGCACGCGGCGACTCGACCGACAGCCCGAGCGAGCTCGCGAGGTGAACCGCCGTCCGAGCCGTCGCGTGGTCCAGGGTGCGGAGCGAGCCGCCGGACGAGCCCAGGAGCAGGCCGATGAGCTCGGCTCGGCGATCACACGCTCGGGCGGGCTGGATGCGCGCGAGCTCGCCCTTGACCTCGCCGGCCAGGAGCACCGCGACGGTCAGGAGGCGGTGGCCGCCTGGCGGCCGATGCGCCGCGATCGCGGACGCGAGATCCGATCCTCCTGCAGGAGGCGCATGAGCGCGGCGGCGAGCTTGGCGGGGTCGTGGCGATGCGCGTTCGACAGGTCGACGACGTCCTCTTCCACGATCACGACCGGCAGCTCCTCGAGCCGCCGCACGTCGACCTCCACCGGCTCGGCGCGCCATCCCTCCGGGCGGCGGGCATCGGTGTTGCGGTTGAGGATCACGTAGTCGATGAGATCGTCCCCCACGTGCGCGAACAGCGCCTCGAGGTGCTCCGATGCCGACATCGCCTGCGTCTCGCCGGGCTGCGTGGCGACGTTGCAGACGTACGCCTTCATGCCCGGGGCCGCTGCGAGTGCGTCGCGCACGTCGGTGATCAGCAGGTTCGGCAGCACGCTGCTGAACAGCGAGCCCGGCCCGAGGACGATCATCTCGGCCTCGAGGATGCGCTCCAGGGCCTCTCCGTTGGCCCGCACGTCGGCCGGCTCGATGAACACCTGCTCGATCGGCGCATCTGCCGTCGCGATCGCGACCTGGCCGGTCAGCGTGCGCCCCGAGCCCAGGCGCGCAGAGAGGTTGAGCGGGACGCTCGTCGCCGGCAGCACCTGCCCGCGCACGGCGAGGACCCGGTTCGACTCGCGCACCGCCTCCTCGAAGTCGCCGGTCACCGCGGTCATCGCGGCGATGAACAGGTTGCCGAACGCGTGGTGGTCGAGGCCCGAGCCCGCCGGGAAGCGGTACTGCATGAGCTGCGTCATGAGCGGCTCGGCGTCGGCAAGGGCGGCGATGCAGTTTCGGATGTCGCCGGGCGGGACGATCCCGAGCTGCTGGCGCAGCTGACCGCTGCTGCCGCCGTCGTCGGCCACGGCGACGACCGCCGTGATGTTCGCGCTGTAGCCCTTCAGCCCTCGGAGCAGGGTCGAGAGGCCCGTGCCGCCGCCGATGGCCACGATCCGCGGGCCGCGAGCGAGGTAGCGCTTCGTGTACAGGACCTCGAGGACGCTGTCGTTGCGACCGACGAACGGCGAGATGACCGAGCGCATCAGGCCCCACATCCCGAGCCCGGTCAGGCCCAGCCCGAGGGCGGCGACGATCGCGGCGCGGACCTGCGGGTCGAGCCAGGCGCCGGTCAGCCAGTAGATGATCGCGATCTCGGGTGCGGCGCTCGTGCGGTACAGGTCTCGAAGGAAGATGGCGGCGCCGAGGCCGAGCAACGCGATGCCGGCGAACAGCACGAGGAGCCAGCGCTTGATGTGCATCCCCGGGTACAGCCAGCGCGGCATCGGCGGTCGCCTCATCGCTCGAGCTCCCGGTGATAGACGCTGACCGACACGTCCGGCACCTCACCCAGCCGCCGCGCGAGCTCCTCGGCCAATGCGATCGAGCGGTGGTAGCCCCCGGTGCATCCGAGGGCGATGCGCAGCTGCTCCTTGCCCTCGACGCGGTAGGCGGGAGCGGTCAGCTGGATGAGCTCGGTGACGAGCTCGAGGAATCGGTTCGCGGTCGGTTGGTTGAGCACGAAGTCGCGCACCTTCGGATCCTGGCCGGAGAGCGGCTTGAGCTCCGGATCCCAGTACGGGTTCGTCAGGAACCGGACGTCGAAGACGAGGTCGGCCTCGAGGGGAAGGCCGTACTTGAAGCCGAACGAGACGATGTCGACCCGCAGCTCGTTCGTCGTCGCGGCATGCGGGACGAGCGACCAGAGCCGGTCCTTCAGCTGACCGATGGAGAGGCCGGTGGTGTCGACGACGTGGTCGGCAAGCTCGCGCGTGCGCGCCAGACGCCGACGCTCCTCCGCGATCGAGGACTCGACTCCCGTCCGCGTCGCGAGCGGGTGGCGGTGGCGAGTCTCGCTGAATCGGCTCACGAGCGACGCATCGCTCGCCTCGAGAAAGATCACCTCGAAGCCGGGCCGGTCGCCGTCGAGCACCGTCGCCGCCCGCTCGATCGCCGGCGCCGGGTCGCCGGCCCGGATGTCGAGGATGAGCGCCGACCGCCGGTATCGGTCGCGGTCCTGCCGGCGCAGGTCGAGGAAATTCTCGAGCAGCGCTGCGGGGAGGTTGTCGACGACGTTGTAGCCGAGATCCTCGAAGACCTTGCCCGCCTGGCTCTTGCCCGCACCCGAGAGGCCGCTGATGACCAGCAGATGCTCGAGCTCGGCATCGGCGCGCGCCGGGACGACTCCCCGCTCGGGGCTCGCCCGCAGATCGGGCGCGGTCTCGGTGGACGTGGTGCGCGCCACGATCCCCTCCAGTGTTCGATCGCGTTCGAGTATAGCCGCGCTCACGCTCGCTCCTGGCCGGCGAGCAGGCCCCGAACGCTCGCCGCGACGGAGGCGCGCAACGCGTCGAGGTCGTACCCGCCCTCGAGCGTGAGGGCGACGCCGGGGATCCCGAGACGTGCCGCCGTCTCGCCGAGAGCCTGTGCCACCTCCGCGTATCCGGCGTCCGTCACAGCCAGCTCCGCGAGCGGGTCGGAGTCGTGCGCGTCGTAGCCGGCCGAGACGATGATCGCCGCGGGGCGAAAGGCCTCGACGGCGGGGAGCAGCTCGTCGCGCCACGCCGCCACGAAGGCGTCATCGCCCTCGCCGGCCCGCAGCGGGTGGTTCCTCGCGATGCCGCCGCCATCGTCGCCGGCGGGTCCCGTCCCCGGATAGAACGGGTACTGGTGCGTCGAGGCGTAGATCAGGTCGCCGTCCCCGTGGAAGATCGCCTGCGTGCCATCCCCGTGATGCACGTCCCAGTCGACGATCGCGATGCGCTGCGCGGCCCCGTCCGCCCGCAGCCCGGCGAGGGCGACCGCGACGTTGTTGAAGAGGCAGAACCCACTCCCCCGCTGGCGTCCGGCGTGATGACCCGGCGGTCGGACCGCGGCGACCGTGACGGTCGCCTCGCCGCTGGCGGCGGCGCGCGCCGCGCGGAGCGTGGCGCCGGCCGCCAACCGCGCGGCCAGCAGTGACCCCCGCACGACGTACGTGTCCGGATCGAGCCAGCCGCCGCCGCGCGCCTCGGCTTCGACGAGCAGCTCGAGATACGCCGGATCGTGGACGCGCGTGAGGTCGGCGTCCGTGGCGGCTTCGGGCGTCTCCTCGACGAGCCGATCGGTCGCGTCGCGGACACCCCACGCCGCCGCCTCGCGTCGGGCGGGCCGCTCCGGGTGGCCCGGCTCGGCGTGCGCGTCCATCCGCGCGTCGGTCAGCAGCAGGACGGAGCCGGGCACGGATCGCTATCGGCCCATCAAGCGAATGAGCTGGAGCGTCACCTCGAAGAGGCCGTACATGACGAGCGCCAGGGTCAGCGAGCCGACGACGATGTCGCCGGGGGTGATCACGACCGCGAACAGGGCGATGAGCAGGATCGCGTAGCGGCGCCGGCCGGCGAGGAAGGCGTAGCTCAGGATCCCGACCCGGGCCAGGAGGTAGAGCACGACCGGGAACTGGAGCGCGATCCCGAACGCCAGCAGGAACAGGGTGACGAAGCCGATGTAGTCCCCCAGGCCGATGAGCGGCTGGACGCCCTCGATGGCGAAGTCGAGCAGGAACCCGACGGCGAGCGGGATCAGCAGGTAGCCGAGCACGATGCCCGCCGCGAAGAGGATCACGGCCACGACGAGCAGCGGCCACACGAGACGGCGCTCGGGCCGCGTCAGGCCGGGAGTGATGAAGGCCCAGACCTCGTAGAGGATCACGGGCATCGCCAACGCGATGCCCGTCATCAGCGAAAGCTGGATCCGGACGCCGAAGGCTTCACCGACACCGGTCTGGATCAGCTCCCCGCCGCTGTCCTCGAGCGGCGCGCGCAGCAGCGCGATGATCGGGTCGGCCAGGAAGAACCCGGCCACGGCCGCGACGAGCACGGCGATGACGATGACGATGATGCGGCTGCGCAGCTCCTCGAGGTGCTCGAGGAGGCTCATCGTGGCCTCGTCGACCGTCATCGCGATCGACGCGTCACGTCACGCGGGCGTCGAAGCCCGACCGTCACCCCCTTCAGTGGGTTCGGTCCGAACCGTCGCCCGGAGGCGGCTCCTCCGCCGGCTGCGTTGCGGGCCGCTTGGGCTCGCCGCGCACCGACTCCTCCAGGTCGTTGGATGCCTTGCGGAACTCGCGGATTCCCTTCCCGACGGCGTTGCCGATGTCAGGCAGCTTGCCGGGGCCGAAGATGATCAGGACGATCACCAGCAGCAGAATGAGCTCCCAAGGTCCGGGAATCGGCATTGAATTCAGGAACCTCCGATCTCTGCCGCACGAACGGGGCTGGCCGTCGAGTGTAGCACCGCACCGGCCAATCGACGCGCGAGGGCCGATGCGGCCGCGCCCGCGGCCGCCTCCCAGTCCGAGCTCGACGACGCGAGCGCGATGCCCCGCGAGACGTTCACGAGCCCCGGCGCCCAGGTCCCATCGGCCGCGCGGGCGGCCGCCTCGGCGTCTCCGCCCTGTGCGCCGACGCCGGGCACGAGGAATCCCGGCCCCGGGACCGCCTGCCGGACCTCCTCGAGCTCGTCGGGAGCGGTGGCGCCCACGACGAGGCCGACGCGACCGTCCGGCCACCGCTCGGCCGCCCACCGCGCGACGTGCAGGTGGATCGGCGTGCCGTCGGCGACGAGCGACTGGAATCGGCCAGCGGACGGGTTGCTGGTCCGAGCCAGGAGGTAGACGAGCCGATCCCCCGTCGCCAGGAACGGCTCGACCGCGTCCTCCCCGAGGTACGGTGAGAGCGTGACGCCGTCGGCGTCGAGATGCCCGAGCAGAGCGGCGGCGTAGCGCTCGGCGGTCGTGTCGATGTCACCGCGCTTCGCGTCGAGGATGCACGGGACGTTTCGAGGCACGTCGGCGCGGACACGCTCGAGCGCCGCCCATCCGGCCGAGCCGAAGGCCTCGAAGAAGGCGACGTTGATCTTCACCGCGCACGCGTGCGGCGCGGCTGCACCGATGAGCCCGCGAGCGAACGTCTCGATCCCGTCCACCGTCGGCGGCAGGCCGTCGGGCAGCGCGTCCGGTCGCGGGTCGATCCCCAGGCACAGGGGCGACCCGACGCTGGCGCGACGTGCGCGCAGCCGGTCGAGGGCGGTGTCGCTCATCCGGCTCGCGCCAGCGCCGGCGGCAGGCGTCGCGCGATCAGCGGGCTCGCCGATTGGTGCGCGAAGTCGAGGACTCGGAGCCGCAACCGCGGCATCCCGTTGAAGTCGTCGCGCTCGAGCGTCCCGACGAGATCGACGGCGTCCGCCGGCTTGGGCAGCGGGCGCTCCGGCTCGAGCCCGAAGGCGATCGCGTCGAACGTCTCGAGCCCGCGGCGCATCCGCAGTGCGAGGTGCTGCTCGGCGGCGCCGACGCGCCGCGCCTCGGTCACGAGCATCCCCGTGACCGCGAGCACGGGCTCGACGTGCCCCGGGCCGTACGGTGCGAGGCGCTCGAGCTGATCGGCGAGCGCCCAGTCCAGCAGCCGCGCGGGCAGGACGAGGTCGACGACGACGCGCCCGGGCCGCTCCGCCTCGGCCGCCCGCTCCGCAGGAAAGGGCCGTGGCAACGCGCCAAAGGCCGCGGAGAAGTCGGCCCACGACTCCGGCAGGAGGCTGAATCCGCCGGCCGCGGCATGTCCGCCGCGCTTCGTGAGCAGCGCAGCGCACGCCTCGAGCGCGCTCGCGACGTGGAAGTCGGCCGGGGCACGCACCGAGCCGCGGACCTCGTCGGCGACGAGCGTCGCGGCGGCGACCGGCCGGGCCAGGCTGTCCGCCAGGCGGCCGGCGACGAGGCCGACGAGGCCGGGCGCCCACGTGTCCTCGCGAACCAGCAGCGGACCGGTGCCCCCGTCGTCGGCGACGAGCAGGCGCGCGGCATCCACGGCGTGCTTCGTGAGCTCGCGACGCCGCTCGTGCACGGCCTCGAGCTCGTCGGCGAGCGCATCGGCGCGGAGCGCGTCCTCCTCGAGCATCAGCGTAATCGCGAGCTCCGCGTCGGCGATCCGTCCGGCGGCGTTGATCCGCGGGACGACGCCATACGCCAGGTCCCGGGCCGTGGGCTGCGACGGGACGTCGGCGCCGCGAGCGACGAGCGCGCGCAGGCCGGGATGCTCGCTGCGGGCCAGCTCCTCGAGGCCGAGCCGGACGATCGCGCGGCTCTCGCCGGTCATCGGCGCCAGGTCGGCGACCGTGCCGATCGCCGCGACCGCGGCGAGGCCGTCGGCAGCCACGCCGTGGCGGTCGAGGAGGGCGGCCGCGAGCTTGTAGGACAGCCCGGCGCCGGTCAGGTCCGGGTCGGGATAGGCACAGTCGGGCCGATGCGGATCGACGACCGCCGCGGCGGCCGGCAGGACGGGCGGGGGCAGATGGTGGTCGGTGATGACGACGTCGACGCCCACGGCCCGCCCGGCCTCGACCTCGCGCGCGTTGGAGACCCCGCAGTCACAGGTGATGACGAGTGTCGCGCCCCGCTCGGCGAGGTCGCGGATCCCCGCCTCGGACAGCCCGTACCCCTCGGCCAGGCGCGACGGGACGTACCGGATCGGGTCCGCCCCGAGCCGGCGCAGCGCGGTCACCCACACGACGATCGCGGTCATGCCGTCGGCGTCGTAGTCGCCCCAGATCGCGATCCGCTCCATCGACGCCAGCGCCGCGTCGATCCGGTCGAGCGCGCGTTCCGCATCGGCCATGCGGGACAGGTCGTGCAGGGCACCGGCGCCGGCCGAGAGGAAGCGCTGGAGCTGGTCGTCGGTGCGGAAGCCGCGCCGGGCCAGGAGCGTCGCGACCGGGGCCCCGAAACCAGTGAAGGCCGGCGGATCCGGAACCGGCTCGGGCAGGAGCCACTCGAGGCTCGGGGCGATCACGGCGCCATCGTAGCCCCGGCGACGTGCGCGCCGCTTACCGATCCGTTACCGGGTCAGGCGCGTGCCGCGACCCTCGCGCGTGCCTTGCGTCGCTGATCCCAGTCGTCCCAGGCGACGAGGATCTGGCTCGCGTTGAAGATCGACGAGTACGTGCCGCTGACCACGCCGAGCAGCAGCGCGAGCGTGAAGGTCCGGATCGTCGGGGGCCCGAGCAGGAGCAGGGCGCCGAGCGTGATGACGACCGTCAGGGACGTGATGATCGAGCGGCCGACGGTCTGCAGGATCGAGTGGTTGACGATCGCGCCGAAGGGTTCCCCCGCATGGCGCACGCGGTTCTCGCGGATCCGGTCGAACACGACGATCGTGTCGTGGACGCTGAAGCCGATGATCGTCAGCAGCGCGGTCACGAACAGCGCGTCGAACTCGAGGAAGAAGAAGTACCCGAGGATGGCGAACGTGCCGACGACGAGCAGCACGTCGTGAAGCAGCGCGATGATCGCCGCGGTGCCGAATCGGAAGCCGAACCGGATCCACAGGTAGGCGAGGATGAACAGCTCGCCGATGACGATCAGGATCGCCGAGCTCCGGATCAGCTCGCCGCCGATGATCGGGCCGACGGTGCGGACCGATCGTGGATCGCCTTCCCCGAAGCGGGACACGAGCTCGGCCTGCAGGTCCGCGAACTCGGTGCCCGTGGCGATCGGCGGCGGAGTCGTCCCGGGACTCGCGGTCGGCTCGGCAGATGGTGACGGCTCGGCGGACGGCGACGCGGCCTGGCTGCCGCCGGCAGACGCGGACGGCCCGGCACTCGCCGAGGGCTCGACGGATCCCGACGGCACCGGCTCCGGCAGCTGCGCCGGCAGCAGGTCGATCGGCTCGGTCCGGATCCGCAGATACCCGTCCGGGAGCTCGGTGACAACGACGTTCTCGAACCCGAGCTCCTCGAGCGCCGCGGTCATCTCGCCGGCCGTCGGCTCGTCCGCGTAGCGAACTTCCCACTCGGTGCCCCCGGTGAAGTCGATCGACGGCTTCAGCCCGCCCAGGAGGATGAAGATCAGCCCCGGAATCGTGAGGAGCGCGCTGAGGGCGAAGTACCAGTTGCGCTTGCCGACGATGTCGTACATCGGTCAGCGCTCCACGTGATAGAGCTCGATGTTCCGGCCCCAGCTCGTACGAATCACGCGCCGCAGCATCGTGCGGGTGACGGTGACCGCACTGAACATGCTGACGAGCACACCGATGATCAGGACGAGCGCGAACCCGCGGACGACCGTCGTGCCCTGCCAGTACAGCCAGCCCGCCACGAGCAGGCTCGCAACGTTCGAGTCGAGAATGCTCGACCAGGCGCGGTTGAAGCCGGCCTCGATCGCCGGGCCGAGCGTTTTGCCGGCGCGAATCTCCTCCTTCATCCGCTCGAAGATGAGGATGTTCGCGTCGACCGCCATGCCGATCGAGAGGATGAAGGCCGCGACGCCGGCGAGCGTGAGGGTCACGTGGATCACGCGGAAGATCGCGTACACCACGAGCGTGTAGAAGACGAGAGCGATCGCGGCGAGGACGCCCGGCAACCGGTAGTACGCGATCATGAAGACGAGGACGAGCGTCAGGCCGACGGCCCCGGCGATGAGCGCCTGGACGAGGAAGTTCGCGCCGAGCGTCGGGTCGACGTCGCGCACCTCCTGCTCCTGCAGCGAGACCGGGAGCGCGCCGAAGCGGAGGGTGTTGTAGAGCTCGGTCCGCTCGGCCTCGTTCGCCTGCGTCGACGGCCCGACGGTGATGATCGTCTGGCCGCCGCAGATCGGGTTCTGGATCGTCGGCGTCGTGATCACGCGCCCGTCGAGCGCAATCGGTCCCGGCAGGCCCACGTTCGCCGAGGTGAACGTGCACCAGATGTCGCTGCCGCGATCGCTGAGCGAGAACTGGACGCCGATGATGTTGCCGTCCACCGCGGGCGTGACGCTCGAGACGTCGATCTCGCCGCCGTCGAAGAGGACGCTCACGCTTCCGTCCTCGATCAGCTGCCTGATGTCCTGGTCGTCGGTGAGCGTCTGGGCCAGCGGGTCGATGAACTGGAGCTGGCCGGTCGATCCGACGAGCCGGCGAACCTGCTGTGGGTCGCTGACGCCCGGCACCTCGACGACGATCAGCTGCGAGCCGTCGCCCGCGGTCTCGGTCCGCACCTGGGGCTCGCTCACGCCGATCCCGGCCACGCGTCGCTCGATGATCGACCGTGCAGTCTCAAGGTCGGCGGGCTGGATCGGCTCGTCGCTCGTCGGCTCGGCCTTGAGCGTCACCTGGACGCCGCCCTTGAGATCGAGGCCGAGCACGGTCTTGAACTCGACGCCGGCAATCTCCGTCGGGAGCCAATCGAGGCCAAGGGTCGTGCGCGGGAGGTTGATGAAGATCGCCACCAGGGCGACCACTCCGATCACCCACGGAGCGATGCGACGCCAGCTCATGCTCTGACGAAGGTCCCTCGAATCGGTCGGGATGTCGTGCTGGGCGGCGAGCGCCCCGGACACGAAACACGCCGCTTCGTAGCGGCGGGCGCGGCAGAGTATAGCGAGTTTCCCGGCCGATGCCGGAGGGGTGCTAGGCGAGCATCCCCTCGCGGGCGAGGTGCGCCTTCAGGCGTTCGGCGAGGTCGCGGCTGATGCCGGGCGTGGCGGCCACGTCGTCGATCGTCGCTTCCCGGATCCGGCGCACGGACCCGAATCGCTTGAGCAGCGCCTTCTTCCGGCCGGGGCCGATGCCGGCGATGTCGTCAAGCTCGCTGCGCATCGCACGCTTCCCGCGCACGTCCCGGTGGTACGTGATCGCGAACCGATGCGCCTCGTCGCGAATGCGCTGGACGAGGTAGAGCGCCTGCGACCGTCGGGGCAGGACGATCGGGGCGGAACGCTCGGGCAGGAACAGCTCCTCGAAGCGCTTCGCGAGGCCGGTCAGCGGCACGTCGGTGATACCGAGCTCGGTCAGCGCGCCGACGGCCGCGGACAGCTGCCCCTTGCCGCCGTCGACGATCACGAGGTTCGGCACGGTCCACGACGCATCACGCCGCGCGCGCGCCGCCGCGTCGTCGTCGATCGGGCCGGCGTCGGGATCGAGGTCGTCGAGCCCGCGGTCCTCCCGCTCCCCCTCCGGCGCCTCGTCCGCCCCGACCGCCGCCAGCGAGAGCGCGCCGGTCTCGGTCCGGAGCCGCGCCACGCGGCTGAAGCGGCGTCGGAGCACCTCGGCCATCATCCGGAAGTCGTCCGGCGTGTCGCCCGAGCGGATCCGGAAGCGACGGTACTCGCGCGGCTCGGGCTTGCCGTCGATGAACACGACCATCGAGCCGACCGCGGCCGTTCCCTGGATGTTGCTCATGTCGTAGCACTCGATCCGCTCCGGCGGTTTCGGCAGCTCCAGGGCATCGGCGAGCTCGTTGAGCGCCTCATCCCGGCGGGCGGCATCCGCCATCCACTCGGTGCGCTCCCGCTCGAGCGCCTCGACGGCGTTCTGGGTCGCGAGGGCCACGAGGCGCCGCTTCTCCCCGCGTTCGGGCACGGAGATCGTCACGCGGACGCCGCGCCGGTCCGCGAGGTACGCCGCAAGGTCGTCCGCATCGATCGGCATGACGGGCACGAGGAGCGCGCGCGGGATCGCGTCGGTCGTCGCGTAGTACTGCTGCAGGAACGAGCCGAGGACCTCGGCGTCGGAGACGTCGCGAGCGCCCTCGACGATGAAGTGCTCGCGGCCGATGAGCTTGCCGGTGCGCACCTGCATGACCTGGACGCAGGCCTCGTCCTCCTCCCGCGCCATGCCGATCGCGTCGTGCTCGGCGCGGCTGAACGCCGCCATCTTCTGCTGCTCCATCGTCCGCTCGACGGCGCGGAGCTTGTCGCGCGCCACCGCGGCCTGCTCGTAGCGCAGTGCCTCGCTGTGCGCCCGCATCTCGCGTTGCAGCTGCCGCGCAATCGGCTCCTGCCGGCCGTCGAGGAAGTCGACGATCTGTCCGATGGTCTTGCGGTAGGGAGCCTTCTCGATCGCCTGGATGCACGGCCCCTGACAGCGGTTGATGAAGTAGAGGAGGCACGGGCGCTCGAGGACGCGCTTGCCCTCGGGGATCTCGAGGTTGCACGTGCGGAACGGGAAGATCTTGCGGAGCAGCTTCAGGGTCTCGTCGACGCTCGAGGCCGACGCGTACGGGCCGAAGTAGCGGCTCCCGTCGCGCACCAGGCGCCGCGTCCGAACGATCCGCGGGAAGTCCTCGCCGAGCGTGATCTTCACGAACGGGTAGCTCTTGTCGTCCCGGAGCCGGATGTTGAAGCGCGGCCGGTGCTCCTTGATGAGGTTGCTCTCGAGGAGGTACGCCTCGCTGACCGTGTCGGTGACGATGTAGTCGACGTCCGCGACCTCGGTCACCATCCGGCTGATCCGGACGTCCTCCGGCGGCCGCTCGCCGAAGTACGAGCGGACGCGGTTGCGAAGCGCATCGGCCTTGCCGACATACAGCACCCGGCCGTTCGCGTTCTTCATCAGGTACACGCCCGGCCCGGTCGGGAGCCGTCGCAGCACGGCACGCAGCGGCTCGGGGAGGGCGCGCTGCGGGCTCATGGATCGATTCTAGGCTCGGCCCGGCGGCCGCACCCCATCAGGACAATCCGAGGTACCGGGCGTCGCGATCGATCGCGCCGAGCAGCTGGTGCAGGCCGGGCGACGTGCGCGCGATCTCGTCGCGATCGAGCCAGCCGACCTCGGCGATCTCGCCGAGCTGCGGCTCCAGCTCGCCTCCGGTCACGTCGGCCGCGAACACGAACGAGGTCCCGCGGGGCGAGTGCGCGTCGATGAGGACGAGGCGGTCGAGCGCGACCTCCAGCCCCGTCTCCTCGAGCGTCTCCCGGATCGCGGCCGCGTGCGGCGTCTCGTGGCGCTCGACTCGCCCCCCCGGCAGCATCCACTCCCGCAGGTAGGTCGGCCGCACGACGAGGATGCGTCCGTCGCCGTCGACGACGAGGGCATGCGCCCCCTCGACGCGGGCGTATCGGCCCGAGAAAAGGCCGGCGAGGCCGATGACGCCGCCGAGGATCAGGCGCGGGAGGTCGGCGACGCCGAGGCGCCGCCTACGGCGCATTGGACGCGGACGGAGACGGCTCCGGAGCGCGAGCGAGCTCGTCGGTCAGGTACGCCTGGAGACCGTCGTAGTCGCCGGGGCCCGTCCAGCCGGTGGGAATCAGGATGTACTGGCCATCGGTGTTCGTCGTCGCCGTCAGCACCGGGCCCTCGCTGAGCTCGATGCGCCGATCGCTGCTGAGGTGCGACGAGAGCAGGAAGAGGTCGATCACCGACAGGTCGGTTCGGACGCGGCCCTCCATCGCGTCCATCAGCCCGAGACCGGGGACGATCGCGCCGATCCCCCCGTCTCCGACCTTCGCCTTCAGCGCGGCGAGGATTCGCGCCTGGCGGACCGAGCGCGCGAAGTCGGTCGACTCCTCCACCTTGCTCGTGTACCGCGCGCGGGCATAGGCCAGCGCCTGCGCCCCGTCGAGGTGGAGCTCGCCTCGCCGGAAGTGGCCCGTCGGCCATCGTCCGTTTCGGTGTTGCTGCTCGTTCGTCGTGTATCGGAACCCGACCGGGTTGTTGATCGTCACCCCACCGACGGCGTCGACCATCTCGCGAAAGCCGGTGAAGTCGATCGACAGCCAGTGGTCGATCTGGAGGCCGGTGACCGTCGAGAGGACCTCCGCCATGAACGCGCCCCCGGCGTCGAGGCCGTCGGTGCCGTCGCCGCCGTTGACAACGCCGCTGGAGAACACCTCGTTGACCTTGCCGTTCTGCGAAAAGGCGGCGATGCCCTCGATCCAGAGGTCGCGCGGGACGGGGATCGTGGTGGTCGTATCGGTCTCCGGATCGATCGACAGGATCTGGATCGAGTCGGCCAGATACGCGCCGTCGTGACCGGCACCGCCGTAGCCGATCATCAGGATGTTGACGCGGTCGCTGCCGCCCAGCGGGAACAGCAGCTGCGTCGACGGGAACGAGGCCGTGGAGACGGTCGCGTTGAAGGCGGCCGCGCGCACGCCGAGCAGCACGCCCCCGACGATCACCGCCACGAGCGCGAGGAGGAGGACATTCCGAATGACCTTGAGGATGGACCGTGGGCGCCGCGTGCCCTGTCGCTGAGCCGGCCGACGATCGAGCGCCTGCTGGCGCCTGCTCCCCCGCTGCGAGGCCGTGCCCGAGCGGATCAGCTCGCGGTCGTAGGGCAGGTCATTCTGGTGCTGTGCGTGGTCTCGGGTCACCTGGGTCTCATGCTGCGGCTGGGTTCCGGTCGCGCTTGGGCGGCAACAGGATAGGGCTTCGGCTCTCCTGACGGCCGAACCGATCGCCATGTCACCGGGCTAAGCCGGGCGTAAGCGGTGGGTAACCGCTGCGGCCGCAGGATCGGCCGATGCAGACCGCCGTCGCGACCCATGCCGGGATCGACCTGGGACCCATCCTCGATGCGCTCGACCCCGAGCAGCGCGCGGCGGCGACCCTGCCCAACGGCCCTGCGCAGATCATCGCGCCGGCAGGCAGCGGAAAGACGACGACGATGGTCGCGCGCCTCGCGGTGCTCCTCGAGCGGGGTGTCGACCCCGCCCGGATCTGCGTGGTCACCTTCAACCGCGACGCCGCCCGTGATCTGGCCACTCGCGTCGCGAGTCGCCTGGGCGCGCAGGTGCCGCGCGCCGCGGACATCGAGATCCGGACCCTCCACGCGCTCGCTCGCCAGGTTCTGCTCGACGCAGGCGAGGGCACGAACATCCTCGCCGACCGCCTCCCGCTCCTGCGCGCCGCACGCCGGCGTCATGCCACGGCCAACGCCTCGGCTTCGCCGCCCGACCCCGCCCAGCTGGATACCTGGCTGTCGGCCTGGAAGGTCGAGGGCCGATCGCCGCCGGCCGAGGCGACGGCGGTGCTGCGGACCTACGAGGAGCTGCTCAGGGCGCGTGGCGCCGTCGACTTCGACGATCTCGTCGTCCGGGCCGCGCGCCTCCTCGAGACCGACGCGAGCCTCCGTTTGCGCTGGCAGTCTCGCTTCGAGCATGTCTGCGTGGACGAGTTCCAGGACGTCGACGCCGCGCAGCTCCGGCTCGTGCGGCTCCTGGCCGCTCCGGACGACAACCTCTTCGTCGTCGGAGATGACGACCAGACGATCTATGCGTGGCGGCTCGCGGATGTCCGCCGCATCCTGCGCTTCGGGCGCGACTACCCCGCCGCGCGGCGCGTGATGCTCGCGACGAACTATCGGTGCCCGCGCCAGGTGATCGAGGCGTCCGCGCGAATGGTCGCCGTCAATCGCGAACGCTTCGAGAAGCCGATCCGGGCTCCCGACGGCGTCGGGAGCGACTCCATGGCGCTCGAGGCGCGGTCGAGCGCGGATCCGAGGTGGCCCGAGACCGT
The DNA here is from genome assembly GCA_965652075.1 of uncultured bacterium. Taxonomy (GTDB): domain Bacteria; phylum Chloroflexota; class Limnocylindria; order QHBO01; family QHBO01; genus JACDBZ01. Next base: position 33,011 of record CBFGTN010000006.1, on the reverse strand, counting down.
CGTGCGGATGGCGGCAAGCGCCGACCGGACCGGCAGCCCCCTGTGCTTCCTGTCGCGGACGCGGTCGGAGCTCGTGCCGATGCTGCACTCGCTCGTCCGCGCCGGGATTCGCCACACCGCGGCGGTTCCGCCGCTCATCGAGGCCAAGCCGCTGCTCGACCTCGTCGCCGCGGCCCGTGGGACCGACGATCCCGGCCATCCGTTCCACGTCCTTCGACGCTTGCGGTCGGCGCGCGGCTGGGATCGTGGAAGCGCGTCCGGGGACCTCCTCTCGGACGAGGACCACGCGGCGCTCGACGCGCTCCTCGGCTGGGCGACAGGCTTTCGCACGGTGGAATCCTTCTGCGATGCCTACGCGGCGGCCCGCACCAGGATCGCCGGCCTGCGTGACCCGGATGCGCCGGTCGAGCTCGCGACGGTCCACGCCTCGAAGGGCCGCGAGTGGGAGACGGTCGTGCTCATCGGGTTCGAAGCCGATCGCATTCCGAACCGCCGGTCGATCGTCGACGCCGACGATCCCGCGCGCGCGATGGAGGAGGAGCGCCGGCTGGCGTATGTCGCGGTCACCCGCGCCACGCGCCGGCTCGTCCTCGCCTTCGACCCCGCGCGGCCCTCACCGTTCCTCGCCGAGATGGGCCTCTCGACGACGTGAAGTGACGATCAGCTCGCGGCGGCGACCGGCTCGCGCCGGCGTCGGCGCGGCGATGAAGGCTCCGCCGGCGCATCGGTCATGCCGAGGGCGGGCCGCAGGTAGCGGCCGGTGTACGACTTCGGCGACCGCGCGACCTGTTCCGGGGTGCCGGCAGCCACGAGCTCGCCGCCCTTGTCGCCACCCTCCGGCCCAAGGTCGACGACCCAATCCGCGGTCTTGATGACGTCGAGGTTGTGCTCGATGACGACGACCGTGTTGCCGGCGTCGACGAGTCGGGACAGGACGTTCAGCAGGCGTGCGACGTCGTCGAAATGGAGGCCGGTCGTCGGCTCGTCGAGGATGTAGAACGTCTTCCCGGTGGCCCGCTTGCTCAGCTCGGTGGCGAGCTTCACGCGCTGCGCCTCACCGCCGGACAGGGTCGTCGCCGGCTGGCCGAGATGGATGTAGCCCATCCCCACGTCGGCGAGCGTCTGCAGCTTCGTGCGGATCGACGGGACGGCCTCGAAGAAGCGGAGCGCCTCCTCGACCGTCATCTCGAGGATCTCGGCGACGTTCTTTCCCTTGTAGTGGATCTCGAGCGTCTCGCGGTTGTAGCGCTTCCCCTTGCAGACCTCGCATGCCACGTACACGTCGGGCAGGAAGTGCATCTCGATCTGGACGATGCCGGCTCCCTCGCATGCCTCGCAGCGGCCGCCCTTGACGTTGAAGCTGAACCGCCCCGGCTTGTAGCCGCGCAGGCGCGACTCGGGGACCGCGGCGAGGAGCTCACGCAGCGGGCCCCACAGGCCGGTGTACGTCGCCGGGTTCGATCGCGGCGTTCGACCGATCGGCGACTGGTCGATCTCGATGACCTTGTCGATCAGCTCGATCCCCTCGATCCGGTCGTGCTTCCCCGCCGGCTCGCGCGATCCCCAGATCCGCTGGGCGAGGGCCGGATGGAGGATCTGGCTGACGAGTGACGACTTGCCCGAGCCGCTGACGCCGGTGACCGCCACGAACCGGCCGAGCGGGAACGCGACGTCGATGGCCTTCAGGTTGTTCTCGCGAGCTCCGCGGACGACGATCGACTCGCCCTTGCCATTCCTTCGCCGCTTCGGCACCGGGACCGCCTTGTCGCCGCGAAGATAGGCCGCTGTGATCGAGCGGCGGTTGTCGAGCAGCTCGTCGAGCGGCCCAGAGTGGATCAGCCTCCCGCCGTGCTCGCCCGCCGCCGGACCGATGTCGATGACCCAGTCCGCCGACCGGATCGTCTCCTCGTCGTGCTCGACCACGAGCAGCGTGTTGCCGAGGTCGCGGAGGCGGACGAGCGTCGCGATCAGGCGGTCGTTGTCGCGCTGGTGGAGGCCGATGGATGGCTCGTCGAGGATGTACAGGACACCCATGAGCGACGAGCCGATCTGCGTCGCGAGCCGGATTCGCTGGGCCTCGCCGCCCGACAGCGTGCCCGACGCGCGGTCGAGGGTCAGGTAGTCGAGGCCGACGTCGACCAGGAACCCGAGCCGCGCGCGGATCTCCTTCAGCACCTGGCGCGCGATCTGGTTCTCGCGGTCGTTCAGTCGGCGCGGGAGCGTGTCGTACCAGGCGAGCGCATCGGTCACCGAGCGGCGCGTCGTCTCGATGATGTTCTTGCCGCCGATCGTGACCGACAGCGACTCCGGCTTCAGCCGCATCCCGTTGCAGCTCGGGCACGGCTTGTTCGTCATGTACCGCTCGTACTCGGTCCGCATCGCCTCCGACCCCGTCTCGCGATGGCGCCGGGTGAGGTTCGGGATGACCCCCTCGAAGGTCGTCTTGAACGTGTGGATGTTCCCGTTGCGGGCGCGGTACTTGACGTCGACCCGCTCGCCGCGGTTGCCGTACAGCAGGATCTGGCGCGCCTCCGGCGACAGCTCGCGGACGGGCACGTCGGTCCGGAACCCGTAGTGCTCCGCGACGGCCTCGAGGATCTTCGCGAACCAGCTCTCCGTGGCCGCCATCCGCCGCCATGGCAGGATCGCGCCCTCGTCGACGGAGAGCTCGTCGTTCGGAAGGACGAGATCGGCGTCGATCTCGAGCCGCGAACCGAGCCCGGTGCAGTCGGGGCAGGCTCCGTGCGGCGAGTTGAAGCTGAAGTTCCGCGGCGCGGGCTCCTCGAACGATCCGCCGTGCTCGGGGCACGCATAGCGCTCGCTGAAGACCTGATCGCGCTCCTTCGGTGGCGCGTCAGGCAGGTGGACGAGGAGCGTGCCCTCCGACAGGCGCAGCGCGGTCTCGATCGAGTCGGCCATCCGGGTGGCATCCGGCCGCGGCGCGCCGTCCTCATCGGCCTGGCGGACCACAAGGCGGTCGACGACGACGTCGATCGAGTGCTTGTACTTCTTGTCGAGCTGGATGTCCTCGTCGAGATCGCGCAGCTGGCCGTCGACCCGGACGCGGACGAAGCCGGCCTGCCTGGCGCCGGCCAACAGCTTCTCGTGCTCGCCCTTCCGGTCGCGGACGAGCGGCGCCATGAGCATGACCCGCGTCCCATCGGACCAGGCATAGACCTGGTCGACCATCTGCTCGACGGTCTGGCGCTCGATCTCGCGGCCGCAGATCGGGCAGTGCATTCGGCCGATGCGGGCGAACAGGAGTCGGAGGTAGTCGTAGATCTCGGTGACCGTGCCGACGGTCGATCGCGGGTTCCGGCTCGCGCCCTTCTGGTCGATGCTGATCGCCGGTGACAGCCCGTCGATCTGGTCGACGTCCGGCTTCTCCATCTGCCCCAGGAACTGGCGCGCATAGGCGCTCAGGCTCTCGACATAGCGGCGCTGGCCCTCGGCGTAGATCGTGTCGAAGGCGAGGCTGGACTTGCCACTGCCGGACAGGCCGGTGATCACGATCAGCCGGTCCCGCGGCATCTCCACGTCGAGGTTCTTGAGGTTGTGCTCGCGGGCACCGCGAACGACGATCTTGTCGGAGGGCATGCGGTCGCCAATGCTAACAGTTTCGGGACCGATACGAACGCCTGTTCGGTTTGTCTCGAACGTGCTCACCGCCATGCCCTTCGCAGTCTCCGGCGCATTCATGCCGAGTGCTGGCGGGAATCCGGGCGTTGCCACCGAACGTCGGGCGGGATGATGATGGCTCGCGAGACCGCGAGTCAGGGAGCACGGCGGAGATGATCGAGGAGGACGGGGTGATCCGCGAGACGCGGCCGATCAGGGTGCCGTTGAGCGCCTGGTTGCTCGTCGCAATGGCTGCGGTTTCCGTCGCGATCGGTACGTTCGCGCGCGACTTCCCGATCGCCGGCTGGTACGTCACCGCGGACCGGCTCGTGCGCGCCCTGGAGCTCGCCCTCCCCTTCCTCGTCGCCGCCGGCGTCGTGATCGGTGCCGGACGGTGGCCCGCCGCGGGTAGATGGTTCGTCACCGGCGTCATCTTCATGGCACTCGCCGGGGTCCTGGCGGTCGTCAGCGAAGTGCTCCTCGGGCTGTTCGTCCTCGGAACGACGGAGTCGATCGACGTGGTCCAGTCCGCGCTCCCGATCGTCACCCTGGTCGGCACCATGGCGTCGGCGATCGGGTTCGCGGCGCTTGCCGTCGGTCTGTGGCGATCGGAATCGCTTCCGGTGCGTGGCCCGCGCGTCGCGATCGCGGTCGGCATCGGACTCGTCACGGTCCTGTCGGCCGCCGCGCCGCTCGCGACGACGGCGACGGCCACCAGCGCGGATGGCGTCGGGTATCTGCCCTGGGTCATTGCCGCTGGCCTCGGGGTGATCGCCACGGGAGCGCTGGCGATCGCCGCCGTTCTGGCCACGACCGCGCGCGCGCCGCTTCCCGAGGTGCTGATCGCTTGCGGTGCGACGGTCACCACCCTCGCCACCGGCGGCTGGTGGTGGCTGCTCGGCGCGTCAGCTGGGCCCGCGCTGGAGCTCCTCGTGGCCCTCCGGCCGATTCCCGACGTCGCGCTGATCGTCCTTGCCGGGGGGTTTGCCAGTGGCGCCCTCTTCTGGCCCGTCGACGACGAGGGGGTGACCCTGGAAGCCGCTCCGTCAGCCTGACCGCGCGACCAGGTCCCGATACCAGGCGCCGGATGCCTTGAGCGTCCGCCGCTGGGTCTCGTAGTCGACGTGGACGATGCCGAACCGCTTCGTGTACCCGAACCCCCATTCGAAGTTGTCCAGGAGCGACCAGGCGAAGTAGGCCTCGACGGGAACGCCCGCATCGAGCGCGTCGGCGGTCGCGGCGATGTGATCGCGGTAGTACGCCACCCGCCGTTCGTCATCGACCGATCCGTCCGGACCGACGACGTCGACGAAGGCCGCGCCGTTCTCCGTGATCGCCAGCGGCGGCGGCGCGTATTCGCGCTGGATGCGCTCGAGGAGGAGCCGCAGGCCGTCGGCGTGGATCTCCCAGCCCATCTCGGTGACCGGCAGCCCGCCGGCGACCATGACGGTGGGCTCGGGTCCGTCGACGACCTCACCGTCACGGGGCGCGCCGACCACGTGGCGCGTGTAGTAGTTGATGCCGAGGACGTCGATCGCCGGCGTGCCGCCGTCGAGCTCGGTGACGTCGACCCCGTCGAGGATCCGCCCATACATCTCGACGACGTCACGCGGATAGCCGCGACCGAGCACCGGGTCGAGGAACCAGCGGTTCGCCGTGCCGTCGTGCAGGCGGGCTGCGGCGCGGTCCGCATCGGTCTCGCTCGCGGGCTCCACGTGATGGAGGTTCAACGGGATGCCGATCCGCGCCCCCGGCACGGCCGCCCGGATGACGTCGACGGCCGCGCGATGGGCGAGGTGCGTGTGATGGGCGGCGCGCAGCGCCGCCGGCCAGTCCTGCCGGCCCGGCGCATGACGCCCGATCCCGTAGCCGAGCATCGCGATGCACCACGGCTCGTTCAGCGTCAGCCAGTTGCGGACCCGGTCGCCGAATCGGTCCGCGAGGATGGCGGTGTAGTCGGCGAAGCGGCCGACGACCTCTCGGTCCGGCCAGCCACCGGCATCCTCGAGGGGCTGCGGCAGGTCCCAGTGGAAGAGCGTCAGCCACGGGTCGATTCCGCGTTCGAGGAGCCCGTCCACGAGCCGGTCGTAGAAGTCGAGCCCGGCCGGGTTCGCGGGTCCGCTGCCGGTCGGCTGGACGCGCGGCCACGCGACGCTGAACCGATACGCGCCGAGGCCGAGGGACCGCATGAGGTCGAGGTCCTGGGCCAGGCGGTGATAGTGGTCGCAGGCAACGTCGCCGGTTCCCCCGTCCTCGGTCCGACCCGGCGTGTGCGAATACGTGTCCCAGATGCTCGGACCGCGCCCGCCGGCGTCGACGGCGCCTTCGATCTGGTACGCCGATGTGGCAGCCCCCCAGGCGAAGTCCGCGGGGAAGCGCTCGCGAAGCGGCCGCGCGCTGACGGACGGCGTGGACATCGGATCCTCGTCTCGCGTCGTGTCGTTCGAGGTTATGAGGATGCCGATCCGGCGATCGCCACGAGCGTCGGCCGCTCCTCGGCGTCGGCGAGCGTGATCGTGGTGCCGTCACAGCACGTGAACCAGGCATGGATCGCCTCGAGGGCCGCCAGGTCGGCCGGCGACGCGTCGGCGGCGAGGTCCACGCCGCGTGCCGCGGCCGCGGCATGGTCGATCCAGACGCCGTCCTCGACGTAGCCGAGGCCGAAGCTCAACTCGCCGAACCTTCGCAGGATGAGACTCCGTCGATGCATGCGCTCCCTTCCTCCGTGATCTCCCGCTGCCTAGGCCGATCGGCCGCTCGAGCCGCGCACGATGAGCTGGGTGTCGAGGATCACGCGGCGCGGCGCGCGACCCGGGAAGCGAATCTCCTGCATGAGCAGCTGCGTCATCTCGCGACCCATCTCCTCGATCGGCTGCCGAACGCTCGACAGGCTCGGCTCGGTCGTCAGGGCCAGCTGCGAGTCGTCGAAGCCGACGATGGCCACGTCGTCCGGGATCGCTCGACCCGCCGCGCGCAGCGCCGCGACAGCGCCGACGGCCATGAGGTCGGACGCGACGAACACCGCGTCGAGGCTCGGATGCCGCTCGAGCAGCCGCTCCATCGCCGCGCGCCCGCCGTCGTGGGTGAAGTCCGCGATCTCGACCATGCTGGCGTCGGCGCCGATCCCGGCCTCCGCCAGGCGGTCGTGGTAGCCGAGCAGCCGATCGACGCCCGGCGCCATGTCCTGTGGTCCGGCGATCGTCGCGATCCGCTTCCGCCCCTCGTCGGCCAGGTGCTGGACGGCGCCCGCGGCTCCCGCGCGATTGTCGACGTCGACGTAGGTGATGCCGTCGGCCGGTGGCCGACCGCCGACGACGATCGGGATCCCGTACCGTCTCAGCCCGGCGGGCAGCGGATCGGCGCCATGGAGGGAGATGAGCATGACGCCGTCCGTGTGCCCAGCGCCGAGGTAGCGCTCGACGCGGTCCTCATCGGTCCGCGCCTGTGGCATGAGCAGGATCAGCTGCATCGACTCCTCGTCGAGCGCGTCACTGATCCCCCGGAGGATGCGGGGGAAGAACGGGTCGCCGAAGAGCTGCCCGCTCGGCTCCGGGATGACGACGGCGACCGAGTCGCTTCGCCTGGTGACGAGGCTTCGCGCCGCCCGGTTCGGCACGTACCCGAGGCTGCGGACGGCCGCCTGGACCGCCTCCCGCGCCGGCTGGCTGACCCGTCGGTCGCCGTTGACGACTCGGCTGGCCGTCGCGCGCGAAACGCGCGCCTCGCGCGCGACCTCCTCGAGGGTCACCGCGCCGCTGTCCGGCTCGTGTGAGAGCGCTCTCACGGTCACGGGAGCATTCTAGGCCGGTTGGTCAAGAGAGCGCTTCCACGCGTTGCCGCTCTTCCCCCAACGGTTACGAGGTCGGTGCTGACGTGCACCGGCTGGGCGGCTAGGTGCGGAACTGGGCGGTCCCGCACACTTGGCGCGATGCGCGGCTCGCGGCATGCTGTACCAGGACCCACTAGTACTTCCGGGGCACGTCGCGAAATGTTCTCGGTGGCAGTCAAGGGATACGGGATCGTCATCTGGGACGACGACGGCATGTGGCGCACGTTCGGCGCCAATGAGTCGATGAGCGCCACGCTCTCCGCCCGCGTCGAGCTGGCCCTCGAGTCGCTCGAGTTCGGTCGTCGCAGCGAAGAGGACGCCGTGTGCTCCGCCCTCCTGTCGATCGCAGGCGCGCACCTGTTGTCGGTCGACTGCAACCACGGTCCCGAAGACGGCTGCGAGGACTCGCTGAACTGAGGCGACCGGCGTTCCGCCGAGCCCCGACGGTTCCCTCGACGCCGATCCCGGTGCTACCATCCGGACCCCGCCCACCCTCCGCCGATCGGCCATGCGCCGTGGGGAACCATGTCCGACACGCCTGACGAACTCGCCATCCACGCGCGCGCCGTGACGCGCGTCTACAAGGCCAAGCCGGAGCCCGTGACCGCCCTCGGCGGCGTCGATCTCGACGTCGAGCCGGGCGAGTTCTTCGGGCTGCTCGGCCCGAACGGCGCGGGCAAGACGACGCTCATCAAGATCCTCACGACCCTCCTGCTGCCGACGAGCGGCACCGCCCGGGTCGCGGGCTTCGACGTCGTGGACGAGACCGCGAAGATCCGGCGCGTCATCAACATGGTGTCGGGCGGCGAGCAGTCCGGCTATGGGCTGCTGACGACCCGCGAGCAGCTGTGGATGTTCAGCCAGTTCTACGGGCTCCCGCAGCGCGACGGCTGGCGCAGGACCGATGAGCTCATCGAGATCACCGGCCTGACCGAGCAGCGCGACCAGAAGGTCCGCACGCTGTCGACCGGGCAGCGCCAGAAGCTGAACTTCGCGCGCGGCCTGCTGAACGACCCCTGGGTCCTCTTCCTCGACGAGCCGACCCTCGGCCTCGACGTCGCCGCGGCCCGCGACCTCCGCGACCATACGCTGGCATGGAAGGCCGAGTCCGCCGCGCGGACGGTCCTGCTCACGACGCACTACATGGTCGAGGCGGAGCAGTTGTGCGACCGGATCGCGATCGTCGACCGAGGGCGGATCCTGGCGCTCGGGACGCCGGAGGAGCTACGCCGGCGCGTGCAGGCGGAATCGATCTTCCGCATCGAGCTCGACCAGCTGCCCGCCCAGGGCGGCCTGGCCGGCATCGGCGAGCTGCCCGGCGTCCTCTCGGCCGTCCCCGCCGACGTCGATGGTGACGGCGATGGCGCCGCGTCGGACCGCGTCGCGCTGAAGGTGGCGCTCGCAGACGACTCGGCGCTCACGAGCGTCGTCACCGCCGTCGCCGAGCGTGGGTCTCACCTCGTCGGGCTCGCGAAGTCGGAGCCGAGCCTCGAGGACGTGTTCGTCGAGCTTGTCGGGCGCGGATTCGGCGAGGAGGACGGGGAGTCACCGTCGTGAGCACGTATGGCCGGCTGGCGACCACGCCGCGCGAGGCCGCCGAGTGGTCCACGGGCCGGCTCATCCGCGTCAACCTGCGGGCGATCATCGGGCGCGCGTATCCGCGGATCATCGGCCTGACGCGCGAGCCGTCATGGATCTTCTTCGAGATCCTCCTGCCCTTCCTGGCGGTCAGCGCGTTCGTCTTCGTCTACCGCGCGCTGGATGCGCCGGAGGAGTTCATCGGCTTCGTCGTCGTCGGTGGGGCGATGACCGCGTTCTGGCTGAACGTCGTGTGGATGATGGCTGCCCAGTTCTACTGGGAAAAGGACCAGGGCAACCTGGAGCTCTACTTCTCCGCGCCGATGCACCTGATGAGCATCCTGGCCGGCATGGCCATCGGCGGCCTCGTCATGACCAGCTCCCGAGCGCTCGTCGTCATCGGGATCGGCTCGATCCTCTACGGGGTGACGTACGACATCCAGGAGCCCTGGCTCCTGGCGAGCGTCTTCCTGCTGACGATGGTCCCCCTGTACGGGATGGGAATGCTCTTCGCCTCGCTGTTCCTCATGTGGGGACGCGAGGGATTCCACCTGGCCCAGCTGCTCCAGGAGCCGATCTACTTCCTCGGCGGCGTGAACTTCCCGCTGCGCGCCATCGGGCCGGTCGCGGCGATGGCGATCGCGGTGCTGCCACTCGCCGTCGGGCTCGACGCGATGCGCCAGCTCGCGTTCGCCGGCAGCGGCGTCGAGGGCGTGCTGCCGGTGAACGTCGAGATCGCGATCCTGGCCGTCATGGGCGTCGTCTTCCTCGTCGCTGCACGCCTCGCGCTCGGGTACCTCGAGCGGCTCGCCCGGCGCGAGGGGAGGCTCACGCTCCGATGGCAGTGACCGATCGGGCGGCCTCGGTCCGCGGCGTGACCATCGCCGATGCATGGCGAAGCTTCCGGACCGCGATCGGCCTCGGCTGGGCGGTCGAGGCGAACTGGTCCGACCCGCTCCTCTTCGCGATCTACACCCTGATCAAGCCGCTGGCGGCGGCGCTGATCCTCGTAGTGATGGTCCAGGTCATCAGCGGGGGCCAGGGCGGCCAGATCCTGCAGTTCATCATCGTCGGCGCCGCGCTCTGGAACGTCGTCTTCGGCGTGATGGCCGGGCTGGTGCAGTCGATCCTCGAGGATCGCGAGCGCTACCGGATGATCAAGTACGTCGTCGTCACCCCGCCGTCGCTCTTCCCGTTCCTCCTCGGCCGCTCGCTCGCGCGCGTGCTGATCTCGTTCGTCGCCGTGGCGCTGACGCTCGGGGTCGGCGTCTTCTTCCTGGGCGTCGACCTCGAGGTGAGCTGGCTGTACCTGATCCCGGCCACGATCCTCGGGGTGCTGGCGGTCATGGCGCTTGGCATCTTCATGGCCGGCTGGTGCCTCCAGCTGCGGCAGGAGGCGTGGAATTACCCGGAGGCGATCGCCGGCGCGCTGTACCTCGTGTCCGGCGCGATCTTCCCGGTCGACGTCCTTCCCGCAGCGGTCCAGCCAATCGCGTACGCGATGCCGACGACCTGGTGGCTCGAGGCGTCGCGACGCGGATTGCTCGGGCATGGCTCGCCCGGCGCGATCGGCGAGATCCCCGACCCGCTGGTCCTGCTGTTCCTCTTCGTGTCGACGGCCATCGCCGTCCCGCTCTCGCTCGCGGCCTTCGCCTGGTTCATGCGGCGGGCGCGCCAGGCCGGGCTGCTCGACATGACGACCGGAAGCTAGCGCACACGTTCGTCGTAGTCGCTCACCACCAGTGTCGAGCGACAGCGCTCCGCACGCTCGGCCACGCAGCGGTCCGCGGCCGCGTCGGCGAAATGGCCGACGAACACGAGCTGCTGCCCGCGCAGGTTCGGGCCGCCCGGCTCTGCCCGCGACGGGAAGGCGTTTCCGAGCGGTGCGGCCAGCCGAAGCCCGTCGCGGAGGAGCTCTTCCTGGGTGACGTCGAGCGCCGGCTGCTGCGGCATGAGCACGCGCAGCGGGCAGTCGCGCTGCAGCCACGCCACCGATGGATCCGCGCCGCCGGTGTCCCCCACGCAGTCGCCGTCCAGCTCCGCGTACCAGCCCGCGACGTGGAGCTCGTCGCTCCCCCATCGGTCCGGGCCGCCGAGCGCTTCCTCGACGGTGAGCGGGACGACGTCGGCGCGCGGCTCGCCGATCGAGCCCACGACCAGCATGAGCGCGACGAACGCACCAAGCGCGACGAGCAGGCCGATGCCGATGCGCAGCTCACGCGTCACTCCCTCAGCTCCGCCCAGCGCGTTCGCAGCAGGCCGATCCCCGAACGCCAGAGCTCGACGCGGCGGGTGTCGTTCAGCCACGTGGATGCGCCGGACGGATGCGGGAGGGCGAGGACCGATGCGCCGGGCGCCGCCTCCCAGGTGAGCTCACGGCCGACGAGGTCGTCGAGCCGCGCCGCCGGGCCGAATGCAAAGCGGTGGGCCGTCCCGCCGACGAGGAGAACGATCGCCGGTGCGACGAGGCGCACCTCCTCGAGCAGCGTCGGCGCCCACCGCGCGATCTCCGCGCGCGACGGCGGGCGATCGACCGACGATCCGGGCGCGCGGCCCGGGTAGCACTTCCCGACGGACGTCGCGTACCAGCGCCCGCGGAAGTCGGCCAGTTCGATCCCGGCCGCCGCGAGCCACCCGCACAGCCGCTTCCCGGCATCCCATGCGAATGGCACGCCGGTCTCGATCTCCCGCCAGCCTGGCGCCTGGCCGATGAGCATCGCGCGCTCGGACCCGTCGCCGGACAGGACCGGCGTGGCGCCGTCCTCGCAGCGCGGCATCGCGTCCTGGAGCGCGCGGAGCTCCGTGCCCGGCGGCGCGCGGCGCGGCACGGGGGTCGGCCACTCGCCGACGTGGCGGAGCCGCTTCGGCTCCGCGGTCGCCAGATCGATCACGCGCGCTCGCGCAGGGCCTCGGCGGCCCGGAGGTCGTCGGCGATCGCGAGGCGCAGCATCCGGCGCACCCCGTCGCGGTACGGGCCGGCGGCTGCGAAGGCGTCGGTCAGGGCATCGCGCGCCGCGTACAGGCGGTCGACCGGATCGGTCGACAGCTCGGGCGCGGCGTGCTCGAGGTCCCGGACGAAGGCGACGTCCTGGCGCTCGATCGCCTCGATCAGCGGGCCGGCGACGGTGGGATCGGCCTCGTCGAGGACTGCGGCGAGCTCCTCGCGCGCCAGCTCGAGCCAGCGCAGCCAGGTCGCGAACTCCTCGTCGGACGGCGGCAGCTCGTCGAGCGTGAATCCCGCGCGCCGGCCCTCGTTCGCGGCGGCGCGCTCCACCTCGTACCAGTTGTCGCCGACGAAGGTCGGCGCGGGCTCGCCGTTGGCCTTCAGCCACGCGGTGAACCGGCTGACGCGCATCGGGATCGCGGCGGCGGCCTCGTCATCGGTCGATGCGAACGCGGCGCAGCCGGGCAGCTCGGCGGCGTACGCGCCGACGAGGCCGTGCCCATCGACATCGGTCTCGATGAAGATCGCATGCGGCATCGTGCCCGCCATCTACGGGCGTCTCCGGCGCGGCGGACGACGGCGCGTACCCGCGGCGATGACGTTCGGGCGGGTCTGGGTGCTGAACACCTGCGACGACTCGGAGCCGCGGCCGTTCGTGCGCGCGTCACCCTCCATCGCGGCCGCGGCGTAGACGTCCGCCGGAATCGTGCCCGGGGCGGCGGCGAGCTCCTCGCGCAGCCGGCGCAGCTGGAGGATCTCGTCGCGCAACGCGGCCGCGCGTTCGAACTCGAGGTTCCGCGCCGCCTCCTTCATCTGCGCCTCGAGGCGGCCCATCATCGCCGCGACCTCCTCCGGCTCCTTGCCCTCGAGCTCGAGCTCGACGCGCTGCTCCGCGACGCGTCGCAGGCCCTCGTGGATGTCGCGGATCTCCTTCATGACCGTCTCAGGCGTGATCCCGCGCTCGACGTTGTAGGCGGTCTGCTTCTCGCGACGCCGCGTCGTCTCGTCGATCGCCGACTGCATCGAGTCGGTCACGCGGTCGGCGTACATGACGACGTGGCCGCCGACGTTCCGTGCGGCCCGGCCGATGACCTGGATGAGCGACCCGCCGCTGCGCAGGAACCCCTCCTTGTCGGCGTCGAGGATCGCGACGAGCGTGACCTCGGGCAGGTCGAGACCCTCGCGGAGGAGGTTGATCCCGACGAGCACGTCGTACACGCCCAGGCGCAGGTCACGGAGGATCTCGACGCGCTCGAGCGTGTCGACCTCCGAGTGCAGCCACTGGACCTTGATCCCGAGCTCGGCGAGGTAGTCGGCCAGGTCCTCGGCCATCTTCTTCGTCAGGGTCGTGACGAGGGCGCGCTCGCCGCGCTCGACGGTCGCCCGGATCTCGGCGATCAGGTCGTCGATCTGCCCGGCCGTCGGCCGCACGCTGATCTCCGGGTCGACGACGCCGGTCGGGCGGATGAACTGCTCCGCGACGTGCTGGGCCCGTTCGGTCTCGTACGGGCCCGGCGTCGCGCTCATGTAGACCACCTGGCTCATGTGGTCCTCGAACTCCTCGAACGTCAGCGGCCGGTTGTCGAGGGCCGACGGCAGCCGGAACCCGAAGTCGACGAGGATCTCCTTCCGCGTCCGGTCGTTCTTGTACATCCCGTGGACCTGCGGGATCGTGATGTGGCTCTCGTCGACGACGAGCAGGAAGTCGGTCGGGAAGTAGTCGATCAACGTCCAGGGGCGTTCGCCCTCCTCGCGGCCGGCGAGGTGGCGCGAGTAGTTCTCGATGCCGGAGCAGTAGCCGACCTCGCGCATCATCTCGAGGTCGAAGTTCGTGCGCTGGTTCAGCCGCGCCGCCTCGAGGTCGCGGCCCTGGTCGTTCAGCCAGCGGACGCGCTCGGACAGCTCGTCCTCGATCTTGTCGATCGCGACGAGCATCTTCTCGCGCGGCGTGACGTAGTGCGTCGCCGGGTAGAGGTTGACCTCCTGTCGCTCGGCGAGCACCTCGCCGGTGAGCTCGTCGATCTCGACGACTCGCTCGACCTCGTCGCCGAAGAAGTCGATCCGCACGACGTACTCGCCGTGCGGCGGCTGGACCTCGAGCACGTCGCCACGCACGCGAAACTTCGCCCGACCCAGGGCGGCATCGTTGCGCTGGTACTGCAGGTCCACGAGGTGCCGCAGGATCCCGTCGCGGCGATAGTGGCCGCCGCGCTTGAGCTGGATGACGGTCGCGCCGTAGTCGACGGGCGCCCCCAGGCCGTAGATCGCGGAGACCGACGCGACGATCACGACGTCGCGCCGCTCGAAGAGCGCCCGCGTCGCGTTGTGGCGCAGCCGGTCGATCTCCTCGTTCCGGGACGAGTCCTTCTCGATGTACGTATCGGTCCGGGGCAGGTAGGCCTCCGGCTGGAAGTAGTCGTAGTAGCTGACGAAGTACTCGACCGCGTTGTCCGGGAAGAACTCCTTGAACTCCTGGTAGAGCTGTGCGGCGAGCGTCTTGTTGTGGGCCATCACGAGCGTCGGCTTCTGCACCGCCTCGATGACCTTCGCCGCCGTGAACGTCTTTCCGGTCCCCGTCGCGCCGAGCAGGACCTGGTGCTTCATCCCCTTCTCGACGCCCGCGGCGAGCTCGGCGATCGCCGTCGGCTGGTCGCCGGTCGGCTCGTATGGAGCGTGGACGGTGAGATCGGGCATGGGACCCCAGATTCTAGCCCGCAGCCCCATCCGTCCCATTCGGCCACTGCCCAACGGCCTATACCGGGTCCCGGTACCCGGTTCCTACGATCCGCCTGCTGCCCGGGACTCCTCATCGGAACTCATACGGCGACCTCGTTTCAGCCTGCGATGCCCAGATTCACGCGTGCCCGTCCTCGCGATCGAACGCGTGCCGTTCGCGGCCCGGCCGTGCGCGGCGCGCGACGGGGCCAGGCGCTGGTCGAGTTCGCGTTCGTCCTGCTCCCGATCCTGCTGGTCGTCGTCGGCATCGTGCAGTTCGGACTCCTCTTCGGCGCGAACGTGACCCTCACGAACGCGGCCCGCGAGGCGGCGCGCGCCGCGACGATCGAGCGGTTCGACGTGAGCACCTCGCGGACCAACAACGACATCAACCGATGCACCGCCGCGCTCGACGCCGCGAAGCAGTCCTTCGGGCTCCTGACCGCCACGTCGCCGCACTTCGTCAGCAGCGATCCGTGCCCCAGCGGGACGGACCTGAATGGCGACGGCTACCACGACCGATGGGTCAACGGCGACCTGACGATCACGCTGTGCGCCTCGATGGCCACGCCCACGAGCCCCTGCCCGACGACCGGCACCTACTGCGCGGTCGACGAGCCCACCGGGTGCCTCGTCCAGGTCACGCTCACGTACCGGTCGGACATCGTCGTCCCGTTCATGGGCGCGCTCCTGCCGCACGACTCGAACGGGCGGTTCGTGCAGACCGCGGTCACGACGATGGTGGTGAACTGATGCGCCGGTCGTCGCCGCATGGGCAGACACTCGTCATCTTCACGATCCTCCTGATCGTTGCCCTCGGCTTCGCCGGCGTCGCGATCGACGTGGGCCGGGTCGTCGCCGAGCGGCGCTACGCGCAGACGGCGGCCGATGCGGCCGCCCTGGCCGCATGCCGCGCGCTCATCGCCGGCGAGACGGACACGAATGCCGAGACGATCGCCCGGCAGGTGGCATTGACGAACCTGCAGGACTCGCCATCGGCGTCCACCGCGACGATCGCCTCGCCCGCGTCGTACTCCGACTTCGACGGCAGCGGCGCGATCGATGCGGACGAGCTGGCGAGCGGGATCGTCATCGCCGGCACGACGGTCCGCGTCGCGATTTCCGCCACCGTCGGCACCGTGCTCGCGCAGGTCGTCGGCGTCGCGTCGCTCGACACCGGAGCTCGCGCCCGCTGCGACCTCCAGGGCGGACCTGCCGTGCCGATCGTCGCGCGGCGCTATGCGAACCCGCCTGGGCCCGGGACCGGCTTCGTCGACCACCTGGCGACCGTGGCGACGAGCACGTCGGGCGCCATCGACACGACGAATCCGCGCGGGTACGACGTGCGGGTCCCGGCCAACGAAGCGGCGCCCGGCCCGCAGTTCACGATCTACGGACCGAACAGCAAGGCCCATAACGAGTCGAGCTTCCGGGGCTTCGTCGCGCTCGACGTCCGCAACTTCGAGAGCATCGACAGCCGGGCCTATTACAACGGTGTGACCGCCGGGACGACGCAGAACACGCTCAAGGACATGCAGGGCGCGTATCTCGTCACCGGCTACAAGGGCCCGCAGATCCCGCCCGTCTCCACGCCGCCGACCGGCGCAACGCAGGTCGGGGTGCTGTCGGGGAACGACACCTCGTTCGTGCCGCACCTCTTCGACGATACGTTCCGAGCCGGTGACCGAGTGATGCTCGCCGTCTACGACAGCACGGTCATGGAGATCCCGGACTTCACGATCAGCCCTCCGGCAGAGATCTCTCTGCCGTCCACCACCGTCTCCGCGTACGACGGCCCGACGACGACGATCTCCCGCAATGCCGACTTCCACAGCACCGTCACGCTGTCGCTGATCGGAGACGCCGGGGCGACGGCCCTCGGGCATCCCGAGCTCGACATCCTGCCGGATCCGTCGGTGACGCCGCCGGCGGCGGGAGACATCTCCGAACCGACCTGGTCGACGAACGTCTTCGAGCCCGACAAGAACGGGACGGTCGTGAACATGAACGACTTCCAGTCGAACGCCGTCCCGCCGGGGATCTACACCGTCTGGATCGAGGGCGAGTCCGGCGACCCGTATTACCAGCGCCGCCACGTCCCGGTCGCCGTCCGGGTCCAGACCGATGGGAATAACGACGGCGACTACAGCGACGCTGCCGACGTGAAGGCGACCCGCGACTTCAGCCTCGACAACTCCGTCCTCGACGGCTCGACCGCGACCGTCGGCGGCACGATCACGCTGCCGCTGCGCGTGTCGACCGGCAGCAGCACGTCGAACTGGGGCAGCGGACCCGCTGCCGAGACGACGGTCGCGCTGAGCTGGGACACCAGCTCGCTCACCACGTGCAGCCTGACGCCGACGCCGCTTGGCATGGCGACAATCGGCTTCAGCTCGAGCTCGGTGGCGCCGTCGACGGGGACGGGCACCGCCGCCACCCTGACGATCAACACCGCAGGCCTGGCCCAGGGCTGCTACCTGTTCAACATTCGCGGGTACGGCATCAACAGCGACGGCCAGCCCGTCGCCCACATCGAGACCGTCCGCTTCACCGTCGCAACGACTGCGGCGAGTGGCCAGTACGTCGACATCATCGGCTTCGCCGTCTTCCAGATCGACTCCGTCAGCTCGAACGACATCGTCGGCCACGCCGTCACCGGCATCTCGGCCGACCCGAACGACCCGACCCTCCGGCGAGCGCAGCGCGCTCGGCTGGTGCCGTGGTCCTGACCCCGACAGCAACCCGTTAGGAGCGCACGCCCCGTGGAACTCGAGTACTCAGACAGGAACAGCCGCCGTTCGAAGGTGTACATCGCGGTCGGCCTCGTGGCCGCCGTCCTCGTGGCCGGCACGGTCTACGTCGCGCTGCAGGCCAGCGGCCTGACGACCGACACCACGGTCGAGATGCGACCCGTCGTCGTCGCCACCCGCGACATCCCGGCCCGCAAGGCGATCGAGGAGGGCGACGTCGCCGTCCGGAACGTGGCGGCGGACGCCACGAACGACACCGCGTTCCGGAGCCTCGACGAGGTCCTGGGCCGCGTCGTCGGCATCCAGGTCGCGGCCGGCCAGCTTCTCACCCGCAACGTCCTGGCCTCGACGACCGAGGGGCAGGCGTTCTCGATCCTCGATGCCGGGACCGAGTACGACCCGAACGGACCGGACTGGCGTGCCGTCAGCCTGACGGTGACCGACGCGAACGCGGTCGGCGGCACGCTCGTCCCGGGCCAGATGGTCGACCTCATCGTCACGATGCCGCTGAACCCCGAGGTCGGCCAGACCGAGGAGGGCGCAGAGGAGCAGGCCGCGACCGTGATCCCCGGCCCATCCACGAAGGTCACGCTGCAGTCGATCACCCTGCTGGCTCGGACCGGCCCGGTCTACATCGTGCGCGCCGATCTCGAGACCGCCGAGAAGATCGCGGAGCTCGTGGCGGTCGGCGGGACGTTCACGATGGCGCTGCGCCCGGCCGAGGACGAGCGGACGGCGGACACCGACGGCTCGACCGTCGACCAGCTGGTCGAGGAGTTCGGGTTCCCGGTCCCGCGACCGTTCGTGGTCCCCGGGCCGTCGCAGTCGGCCGACGCCGAGACCGGAGGCTAGCCGGAGGTCAGCGTCGCCAGGGCGCGCTCCACCTGGCGACGCGTCTCCTCCACCGGCGCCGACCCGTCGATCACGACGTCGGCGGCGGCGACCTTCTCCTCCTGCGGGGACTGGCTGGCGAGCCGCGACCGCGCGGTCGCCTCGTCCATCCCGCGCGACGCCGCGAGGCGGGCGATCGCGTCACCCTCGTCGCAGCGCACGACCCAGACCTGGTCGCAGCCGTCGGCGAGCGGTGACTCGAGGAGCTTGATGACCTCGACCGCCGCGACCGCCACACCGCCCTGCGCGAGCTCGGCGAGCCGCGCCCGGATCGCGCCGCGAACGCGTGGATGGAGGATCGCCTCGAGATCGCGCAGCGCGTTCGGGTCGGAGAAGACCACCTCCGCCAGCTCGGCCGCCTCGTAGGTCCCGAAGCGACGCTGGATCTCGGCCCGCGCCTCGGCGTCGTTGTGGCGGATCTCGCGGGCGACCGCATCGGCGTCGACGGTCGCCACCCCGTTGTCGCGCAGCATCCCGGCCACCGTGCTCTTGCCGCAGCCGATGTTGCCGGTCAGGCCGATCACCTTCATGGCCCGGCCGATCCTACCGGCTCGAGCTCCGGCTGGCATCGCGGGCAGAAGTGCGTGCTTCGCTGTGCCACGACGATCCGCCGGATCGGCCTCCCGCAGCGGTAGCACGGCTCGTCGGTGCGCCGGTAGACCATGAGCCGCTCGGCGTTCTCGCCGGGCTGCCCATCGGTGCTGACGTAGTCGCTGAAGCTGCTGCCCCGGTTCGCGATCCCCTGGCGCAGGACCGTGCGCATGGACCGATGCAGCCGCCGCACCTCCGCGTCGGTCAGGGTGTCGGCGGCGCGCAGCGGATGGAGCCGCGCTCGCCACAGCGCCTCGTCGGCGTAGATGTTCCCGACCCCCGCGATGAACGACTGGTCAAGCAGCAGCGTCTTCAGCTTCGCGCTCCGACGCGCGAGTCGCTCCTTCAGACGCGCGACGGTGAAGCTGGAGCTCAGCGGCTCCGGGCCATGGCCGCTGAAGACCTCACCGATCCGGAACCTGCCCGCGCCCTCCGCGACGCGCTTCGAGCGCGACCCCCTGCCGCCGCCGACGCTCCGGAGGCCGCCGCCAGGCCAGAGCCCGATCCGTCCGAACTTCCGGACGTCGCGGTAGCGCAGCTCGCGGCCGTCGGCGAGGTCGAAGGCGACCCGGACGTACGGATCGGGGGCCGCGCCATTCGGCAGCACCAGGAGCGAGCCCGTCATCCGCAGCGCCACGGTCATGACCCTGCCGTCCTCGAAGTGCACGAGGACCGTCTTCGCGCGGCGGCCGACCCGACGGATCGTGGCCCCGGCGATCTCCGCCGCGAATCGCTCCGGTGGCTGCGGGTGGCGGATCGTTCGGTCCCACGTCACGGTCGCATCCGTGATCGTGGCGCCGGCGACCGCGCGCTGCAGGTCGCGCGCGACAGTCTCGACCTCTGGAAGCTCCGGCATGCCCGCAGTGTGTCCGATTCACGGGATCGGGTACATTGCGCGCCACAGGTCCCACCCCGTACCCGAGCATGCGACATGTCGTGCCCCAACTGTGGATCGGCGAATGACGCCAGCCGGAAGTTCTGCTCCCACTGTGGCACACGCCTCGCGTTGAGCTGCATCGCGTGCGGCACGCCGGCGGCCGCCGGCGACCTCTTCTGTGGCGAGTGCGGCGCGTCACTTGCCGAGCCGAAGGCCGAGCCCGCGACCGCTGAAACGCCCACCGGCGAATCTGCCTCACGGGTCTCCGAACGGCGGCTCGTCTCGGTCCTGTTCGCCGACCTCGTGGGCTTCACGACCCTCTCCGAGACGCGTGATGCGGAGGACGTTCGGGAGCTCCTCACCCGCTACTTCGAGGTGGCGCGCGAGATCATTGAGCGATACGGCGGCGTCGTCGAGAAGTTCATCGGGGACGCCGTCATGGCGGCCTTCGGCACACCCACGGCTCACGAAGACGATGCCGAGCGCGCGGTCCGCGCCGGGCTCGAGCTGATCCTCGCCGTCCGCCAGCTCGGCACCCAGGTCGACTCGCCTGACCTCCAGCTGCGCGCCGGCGTGACGACCGGGGAGGCCGCCGTGACGATCGGCGCGACCGGCCAGGGCATGGTCGCAGGCGACATGGTGAACACCGCCTCACGGCTCCAGTCCGCGGCGCCACCGGGAAGCCTGCTGGTCGACGAGGGGACGATGCGCGCCGCATCGGTCGCGATCACCTTCGAACCGGCGGGCGAAAGGATCCTCAAGGGCAAGGAGCTGCCCGTCAGCGCCTGGCGCGCCGATCGCGTCGTCGCCATGCGCGGCGGTGCGAACCGCAGCGAGGCGCTCGAGCCGCCCTTCGTCGGACGCGACGCCGAGATGCGCATCCTCAAGGAGCTGCTCCACGCGACCGCGCGCGAGCGGCGCGCGCGGCTCGTGTCGTTCGTCGGGGTCGCCGGGATCGGCAAGAGCCGGCTCGGCTGGGAGTTCCACAAGTACATCGACGGCGTCGTCGAGGACATCTACTGGCACCAGGGGCGATCGCCCGCGTACGGCGAGGGCATCACGTTCTGGGCGCTCGGCGAGATGGTCCGCAAGCGCGCAGGCCTCGCCGAGTCCGACGACGCAGCGACGACGCGCGAGCGGATCGCCGCCACGGTCGCGGAGTACGTCGCCGACGCTGAGGAACGACGCTGGATCGAGCCGCGCCTGCTGCAGCTTCTCGGGCTCGAAGAGGGACGCGCTGGCGAGCGAGAGGAGCTCTTCGCGGCGTGGCGCACATTCTTCGAGCGCGTCGCGGAGCTTGGCCCGACGATCCTCCTCTTCGAGGACCTCCAGTGGGCCGATCCGGGCCTGCTCGACTTCATCGACCACGTCCTCGAATGGAGCCGCTCGCACCCGATCCTCATCGTGACGCTCGCGCGGCCCGACCTGCTCGAGCGCCGGCCGGACTGGGGAGCCGGGCGTCGGAACTCCGTCTCGCTCTCGCTCGAGCCGCTCAGCGACGAGGTGATGTCCGAGGGCCTCGACGGCCTCGTCCCGGGCCTGCCGGATGCCGCCGTCCGCCTGATCCTCGAGCGAGCCGATGGGGTCCCGCTCTACGCGGTCGAGACCGTCCGAATGCTGCTGCATGAGGGTCGCCTGGCGGCCGAGGAGGGTGCGTACCGACCGGTCGGCGACCTATCGCACCTGGAGATCCCCGAGTCGCTCCAGGCGCTGATCGCGGCCCGCCTCGACAGCCTTGATCCGGCCGAGCGAGCGCTCGTCCAGGAGGCGGCCGTGCTGGGCTTGAGCTTCACGCTCGTCGGCGTCGCCGCCGTGTCGGGGCAGGATCCCGAGACGCTGGAGCCCCAGCTGCGCGATCTCGTGCGGCGCGAGTTCCTCGAGCTCAACGTCGATCCGCGGTCCCCTGAGCGGGGGCAGTACAGCTTCGTCCATCGGCTCATCCGGGAGGTCGCGTACGGGACCCTCTCGCGCCGTGACCGCCGGACGCGACATCTCGCCGCGGCGCGGTACTTCGAGAGCCTCGATGACGACGAGATTGCTGGCGTCCTTGCCACGCACTACCTGGACGCCTATCGAGCGAGTCCCGAGGGCGAGGAGGGTGCCGCAGTCGCGACCCAGGCCCGCATCGCACTTCGTGCTGCCGCCGAGCGAGCGGCAGCGCTCCACTCACACGACCAGGCGTTGGCGTTCCTCGACCAGGCCCTCGAGGTCACGCCCGACGCATCCGATCGCGTCGAGCTCCTGGATCGCGCGGGGATCGCGGCGCAGGCGGCTGGGCGCTACGAGGCCAGCCAGGCGCACCTCAGGGAGTCCGTCGAGCTCGCGCGGCGGATCGGCGATAACGCCGCCGCGGCACGAGCTTCGGCGAGGATCGGCGAGCTCCTCCTGCAGGGCGGCATGATCGACCAGGGCCTTGCGGAGGTGAGGGAAGCGCTCGAGGTCCTCGGCGACATCGGCTCCGATCCGGCCGTCGTCGTCCTCCAGGCACGGTTGGCGCAGGCATACATGCGCGCCGAAGACAACGCGCGCGCGGTCGAGTGGGCCGATCGGGCACTCGAGGGAGCGGAGCGCATGGACATGGTGCCCATCATCGCCGAGGGCCTCATCACGAAGGCCACGGCGATGGGCAGCATGGGCCGGATGCGCGAGGCCGAGGCCCTCCTGGCCGGCGCCTTGAGCTTCGCGGAGGAGAACGACCTTCCCGCCAGTCAGATGCGAGCGCACCTGAACCTGAGCAACTCGATGTGGATCACGGACCCGCGGCGAGGCCTGAAGGTAGCGCGAGCCGGGATCGACATCGCGCGCCGGATGGGCAACCGGCCGTGGTATGTGCTGCTGACGAACAACGCGATCGCCTGCGCGACTCGGACCGGCGACTGGGACTGGGCGCTCGAGCGCGAGGCGGAGCTTCGTGCGCTCGACCTCGAGCCTGCGGACCTGTTGAGCCTCACGGACACGCCGATCATTCGCGCCTGCCGAGGAGTCGATGTGTCGTCGACGATCGCCGAGCTCGACGAGCTCGCGCGCGCCCTCTCCGACCCGTCGCAGATCGGCGTGCTTGGCGCCGTGCAGGGCATGCAGGACCTCGTCGCGGGGCGTGACGCCCAGGCATTCGATCGCGGCATGCGGGCGGCTGAGGCCAGCGTCACGGTCGTGGGGGTCGCGACATCGCTTGCCGGGCACGCCGCAGCCTGGCAGGGGGATGTCGAGGGCGCGCGAAGCGCGCTCAGTGTGTTTGAACGGGGCGGCGTGCACGGACCGGCACTGGAGGCAAGCCGGCGAACGATGGGAGCAGTGATCGCCGGCCTCGAGGGCAGGACCGCCGAGGCCACGGGCGCGTTCAGGGACGCCGCTCGACAATGGCGCGAGCTCGGCCTGCGGTTCGACCTTGCGTTGTGCCATCTCGACCTGCTCGCGACGCTCGGCAGCGCCGGCCCTGCCGCAACGGCCGCCGCGGACGAGGCGAGGATGATCCTCCTGGAGCTCCAGGCCGAACCGTTCCTGCGGAGGCTGGAGGCACTCGAACAACGACCGTCCCCCGGCGCGGTTGCGCGAACGGAGCCGGTGCCGGCACGACCCGCGGAGCAGCGCGCCTAGGGCCCCTCCTCCCGGGCGCGCGCCGCGGCGACCTCCCCGTCCGCCTGCTCGCGCGGCCGCGGCGGCATCACGGGTGATCGATCTCCCATCGCAGCTGCGGCGCGAGGACGGCGACGATCGTCGCCGTCAGGTGGCCTGGGTTGCGGTAGACGAGGTACGAGTCGAACACGAGCGCGCAGGTGGTCCGCTGGCACAGCCAGTCCACCGGCTCGATGAGCTGGACGCCCGACTCGCGCGCCGCGTCGCGCTCGATGGACTGATAGCGCGCGTTGACGAGCTCCTCGCGCGGCACGGTGCACTCCTCGATCAGGCCGCGCGTCGCGAGGCACTCGAGGGGGTCGCTCGGATGGTGCGGGGTCTCCCCGAGGAGGACGACCCGGTCGGTCTCCTGCTGCACCTCATCGAGCATGCGGGTGAAGCCCTCGCGCCACATCCGCCACTTGCCGGACTCGACGATCGAGCCGTCGGTTCCGGCGACGTCGTAGTTGCGCGACGAGCCAACGATGACCATGGATGGCCGCAGCTCGGCGATCCTGGCGAGCGCCAGCTCGCGCCACGTGTCGCACTCTCGAAACGCCCGCTGGAGCTCGCGGCGCCACACGGTCACGTCGACCGGGCTGCAACCCGGTTTGATCAGGGGAACGACCTTCCAGCCCGCCTGCTCGGCGATGCTCGTGACCGCCGGGAGCCACATCGCCGCGTGTGAGTCCCCGTACAGCACGACCGTCGTCGTCGCCGCCGTGGCCCCGTAGACGCAGTCGCGCAGCGCGGTCTCCTCGGTCGGCGTGCCGCAGCCCTCCGCCATCAGGCCGCCGTTGTCACGGTGGGCTTCGATCAGCGTCGGCACGAGGTCGGACGGCAGCGGGCCGGCGAGCACGGGGCTGGGCAGCGCCGGCCTGACGGCGGTCACCGGGCCGAGGGTGGGCAGCGGCGCTTGGTCACTCGACCGGACCAGCTCGCCGGACGCGGCAACCGACGCGATGGCGATCACGGCCGAGCTCCCGAGCGCCAGGGCCAGCGTGCGCCGGCTGGCACGCGACGGGCCGCGGATCCGGAACCGGCCCTCGATGTACCGGGTGCTCAGCGCTGCCACGCCGATCGACAGGGCCGCAAGCGCAAGGCGCACCGGCAGGGTGCCCAAGCCGATGACGATCGGCCCCAGGATCAGGATCGGCCAGTGCCAGAGGTAGAGCGAGTAGGAGACGCGTCCGAACCAGCGCGGGACGCTCGTGGCGAGGAGTCGCGCGGGCCGGGCAACCTGGCGCTCGCCGCCGATGATGAACAGGGCCGCGCCGACGGCGGGAAGCAGGGCGCTCAGCCCCGGGAACGGCGTCGACGGGTCGATGAACACCACCGCCGCAGCGATCAGGCCCAGCCCGCTCCAGCCGAGTGCCGCCCCGAGCCAATCCGGCCACCTCGCGGGCATCGCCAGCACCCCGAGCGCGACGAGCCCACCCAGCGCCAGCTGCCACGCACGGGTGGGCAGCGAGTAGAACGCCCACGGCGCATTGACGTCCGTCATCCACACCGACAGGGCGAACGACGCAGCCGCGACCGCCGCCACCACCATCCAGACCCGCCGCACCGGAAGGAGCCGGACGGACGCGAGCAGCAGGACTGGCCAGACGAGGTAGAACTGCTCCTCCACGCCCAGCGACCAGAAGTGCAGGAGCGGAGACGGCTGGACGTCGGCGGCGAAGTAGTCGGTGGCGATCAGCGCGTAGCGATAGTTCGAGATGTAGGCGGCGGCGGCGGCCGCATCGAGCGCGATGCCCGGGAAGCGCAACGGCGAGAGGACGAACGCGGAGGCGATGACGGTCACGGCGATGACGACGAGCGCCGCCGGCACCAGGCGCCGCACTCGCCGCGCGTAGAACCCGGGCAGATCCAGGCGGCCGGTTGTCGATACCTCGCGCAGCAGGAGGCCGGTGATCAGATAGCCCGAGATGACGAAGAAGACGTCGACACCCACGAACCCGCCGCCCATCCCGGGGACCCGCGCGTGGAAGGCGAGCACCGCCAGGATCGCGACGGCGCGAAGGCCCTCGATGTCGGGGCGAAAGTGGGACGGCGACTCGGTCGAGACCGCGGTGTCCCACGCCGAATCCTCGCCCGGCGGCGAGCCGGGCGGTGCCGAGGCCTCGTTCGTCACGAAGCGAGTGCGGCGGCGACTTCCTCGTCGGCCTCCTCGCGGGCGACGTCGCCGGCGGACTTCGGCACGCGCCGCCAGGCGCCGTCGTCACGGAGGTATCGGTCCATCTGCTCCCAGTTCGCGCCGACCTTCAGGTCGACCTCGAGGGGGACGTCGAGCGGCAGCGCGCCCTCCATGACCTCGACCGCCAGGTCCGCGAGGGCGGGCAGCTCGTCCGCATCGGTCTCGAAGACGAGCTCGTCGTGCACCTGGAGCAGCATCCGTGACCGCAGCTCGCGCTCGCGGAGGGCCGCGTCGAGCCGGACCATCGCGATCTTCATCCCGTCCGCGGCCGTGCCCTGGATCGGCATGTTGATCGCCATCCGCTCGCCCGCCGATCGCAGCGCGCCGTTGCGGGCGGTCAGCTCCGGGAGGTAGCGGCGGCGGCCGAGGAGCGTCGTGACGAAGCCCTGGTCGCGGGCGAGGATCTTCATCTCGGTCGTGTAGCGCCGGATGCCCGGGTACGCGGTGTAGTAGTCCTCGATGTAGACCCGTGCCTCCTCGCGCGGGATCTTCAGCCGGTCCGCGAGGCCGAAGTCCGAGAGCCCGTACGCGATCCCGTAGTTGATCATCTTCGCGACGCTGCGCTCCTTCGGGCCGACCTGGTCCGCCTGCAGGCCGAGGACGCGGGCCGCGGCGGCAAGGTGGATGTCGGAGTGCGCCTCGAAGTCCGCCTTCAGCCCCGGATCGCCGGAGACGTGGGCGAGGATCCGCAGCTCCTGCTGCGAGTAGTCGGCGCCGAGCAGGAGCCTGTCGGGGGGCGCGACGAACGCGCGACGGATCCGGCGGCCGAGCGCGGTCCGGATCGGGATGTTCTGGAGGTTCGGATCGGTGCTCGACAGCCGCCCCGTGGCGGCGACCGCCTGCTGATACGTCGTGTGCAGGCGTCCCTCGCCGTCGACGAGCGTCGGCAGCGCGTCGACGTACGTCGACTTCAGCTTGGCGACCTGGCGGTGCTCGAGAATCAGGTCGATGACCTCGTGCTTGTCGCGCAGCTCCTCCAGGACCGATGCGTCCGTCGAGCGGCTCGTCCGCGTCCGCTTCGTCGACGGCAGCCCGAGCTCGTCGAAGAGCACCGTCTCGAGCTGACGCGGCGAGCCGATGTTGAACTCATGCCCGACGAGCTCGTAGATCCGGCCCTCGAGCCCGGCGAGGGTCGCGGCGAACTCCTCGCGCATCGCCTCCAGCGCCTCGAGATCGATCGAGATCCCGGCGAGCTCCATTCGCGCCAGCACCGGCAGGAGCGGCATCTCGACCTCGTCGAAGAGGTCCGCCAGCCCGCCCTCCGCGAGCTCCTGCTCGAGCGCGGGCACCATGAAGATCGAGGTCAGCGCCTCGGCCGCCGCGCGGCGCGCGGTCGTCTGCTCCTCCGCTCCCGTCTCCGCACTCAGCGGCCGCTCCGGTAACGTCGCTCCGAACCGGGTCGCGGCCATGTCGTCGATCGTCTGCGACCGGAGCGCCGGGTTGACCATGTACCCGCCGACCAGCGTGTCGAAGAATCGGCCCCGCAGCTCGATGCCGCGGTCGGCGGCGAGGGTCACGACGAGCTGCTTCAGGTCGTGGCCGATGCGCCGAGGCTCGTCGCTGGCGAACCACTCCGGCATGCGCTCGAGGGCGGAGCTCGACGGGTCGCATGGCACGTACCAGCTCGATCCATCCGCTCCGGCCAGTGCGATCCCGAAGACCTGGCGATCGAGCGGACGGCCGGCGCCGACGGCCCAGCCCAGGCCGATCGCGTCGCCGTGCGCCTCGAGCCACGCCGACAGCTCGGTCATCTGCTCATCGGTGCGGACGATCCGCGGATCGACGTGCTCGATGGCCCCTGCCGGATCGCTCGCGGCGTCGGGACGCGGCTGCGGCTCGATGGCGGGCTCGGCGGGGGCCTTGCCTCCGAGCAGGTCGAGGCTGAGCTGGAGGCCGCCCTTCGTGTCCTGATCCGGCGAGTCGTAGCCGGTCGGCGCGATGCTCGACGCCGGGAGGCGGTCGATGAGCGAGCGGAACTCGAGCTCGCGGAATCGCTGGGCGACCGCACGGCGGTCGTATCGGCCGGTCCGCGCCTCCTCGACGTTCAGCTCGACCGGCAGGTCGGTGACGATCCGGCCGACCTCGCGGGAGAGGAACGCCGAGTTGCGATGCTCGGCCAGCCGGTCGCGAAGCTTGCCCTTCACCTCGTCGAGGCGCTCGTAGATGCCGTCGAGGGTGGCGAACTCCTGGAGCAGGCTGCTGGCGGTCTTCTCCCCCACGCCGGGCACGCCCGGGATGTTGTCCGAGGTGTCGCCCTTGAGAGCCTTGTAGTCGAGCATCTGGTCGGGGCGCAGCCCGTACCGCTCCATGACCCGCGCCTCGTCGTAGATGACGGTCGCGGCGACGCCCATCCGCGTCGTGAGCAGCCGGACATGGTCGTCGACGAGCTGCAGGCCGTCGAGGTCGCCGGACACGATCATCGTGTCGATCCCGCCGGCCGTCGCCTGCTTGGTGAGCGTGCCGATGACGTCGTCTGCCTCGTAGCCCTCGAGCTCGCGGATCGGGATGTTCATCATCGCCGCGATCTCGCGGACGATCGGGAACTGCGAGCGCAGGTCGTCCGGCATGCTCGGCCGGCCACGCTTGTACTCGGGGTACGCCTCGAAGCGGAACTGGGGCTTCCCGACGTCGAACGACACGATCGCGTAGTCCGGCTTCACGTCCTGCATCCCGCGCAGGACGATCTGCAGGAAGCCAAAGACGGCGTTCACCAGGGTGCCGTCCGAGAGGGTCAATGGAGGCAGCGCGAAGTACCCGCGATAGACGAGGCTCGGGCCGTCAATGAGCATCAGCAGGGGGCGTTTGTCGGGCATCGGAGCATGAAGTCTAGACCGATGGCGACCTGCCGACCGCCGTAGAATCAGCCCGATGCAGGCCGGTCGGACTCTCGATCCCTACGCGGTCCTCGGCGTCTCCCGCGACGCGACGCCGCTCCAGGTTGCGCGCGCCCATCGGCAGCTCGCGAAGCGTCATCACCCCGACCTGCACGAAGGCGCCGAGGCGTTGAACGCCGCCGATCAGATGCGACGCATCAACGAGGCCTGGGCGATCCTCTCGAACCCCGCGCGCCGGCGCGAGTTCGACCATGCCTACCCGGTGGCCGGGACGCCGGCCGCGTCCTCCGGCAGCCACTGGGCCGCGAGCCGTCCGCCGATTCGGCCCGTCGCGCCATCCTCGACACGGACGTGGGCAACGTGGCGCGCCACCGCCGCCGACACGCGGGCTGCGCCGCGAACCGTCCGCCAGCCGGGTGAGGTCCCGATCCCGCGGACCCGACGCCCGCCACGGCCGGAGCCGCTGCCGACGACGTTCAGGGACTCGGGCTGGGCGGCGTTGCTGGCCGGGGTGCTGATCGTGTTGCTGCTCGTCGGCGCCGCGGTCGCCGGAAGGCTGGCGCTCTAGGCCGTCAGCCGGCCCGCGGGGCGAGGATCCAGCGCAGGAGCGCGGCGGCGATCATCAGCGCGACGCCGGCGAAGAGGAGCATCGGCCAGATCGGTCGGTCCTCGGTGAGGGCGAGCCGCTGGTTGTCGGCGCCGCTCGTCTCGTCGACGCGCTCCCCCGATTCCGACGTCAGTGGCTCGGCGGCCGGCTCGCCGTCCTCGCCGTTGTCGTTCGCCGACACCGAGTCGGGTTCCGCGCTCGGCGCCGAGTACTCACCCTGGCCGACCAGCGCCCGGTCGTCTGAGGCCGCTGGCTCCGCCGCTTCCCGAAGCTGCGCCCCCGAGTCAGCGCCGCCCGAGGCCGCCATGCCGCCCAGCGACGGGGCGACCGTGCCCACCATCCCGACGAGCGCGAGCGCCGCGCCGGCCGTGAGCATCGGTGCGAAGAAGCGCCGCGCCCAACCACCGAGCGCATCCGCCCGCGACGGGGTGTCCTCGACCGGCGGAAGCAGCTGGAGCGGCCGGTGTGGCTGCAGGTCGGGCAGCTCGGCGAGCGACGCCCGGAGGGTCTGGAGCTCGGCGACCGTTTGGGTGCAGCGCACGCACGAGGCGACGTGCTCGGACAGCGCGGCATCGGCGAGCACCTCGGGATCGCCCGAGGCCAGCGCCGAGAGTCGCTCGTCGTGCGGGTGGTTCGGAATCAGCATGCTTTCGGGACAGACGCGATCATCGCTGAAAGAGTTCCCGGTGCTCGGCGAGCAGCTCGCGCAGGCGCAGGCGCCCGCGATGGATGCGTGACTTCACGGTCCCAAGGGCCGCCTGGGTCATCGCCGCCACCTCGTTGTAGTCCATGCCGTAGACGTCGCACAGGACGATCGCGATCCGCTGATCTTCCGGCAGCCGCGCAAGCGCTCGCTCGAGATGGCGGTACATCTCGGCCTTCGTGGCTTCGACGTCGGGGTTGACCGCCGCTGCGTCCGGCAGCTCGGGCGCACCCTCTTCGGGATCCGGCAGCGGGCCGGCGGGACGGCGCTGCTGGCGACGGAGGATGTCGTAGCTCGCGTTGGCGGTGATCCGCAGCAGCCACGACCGGAAGATGCCGCCGCGATAGGAGCCGATCGCCCGGTAGGCGTGGATGAACGCGTCCTGGGTCGCGTCGGCCGCCTGGTCCGGGTCACCGAGCAGGCGCCACGCGAGGCCGTAGCACGCGCTCTGGTAATGCTCCATGAGCTGCGCGAAGGCGGTCCGATCGCCGTCGGAGGCACGTGCGATGACAGCCGCTTCATCGGGAAGCGGCTGCGTGCGGGCACCAGTGGTCGGCTCGGGGTGGTCGGCCATCGGCTTCCTATAATGACGTGCCCTCGCCGGGGTGGCGGAATCGGTAGACGCGTCGGTCTCAAACACCGATGGGCGCAAGCCCGTGTGGGTTCGAGTCCCACCCCCGGCACCAGCGTCACCGCCAATTGCGACGAACCCGGCCCGCAGAGCGCGAGCCGGGCTCGAAATGTGACGAGAGTTGGCTACGTGACCGAAATCTTCTCCTCAGTCTCGTCCAGGGTCTCCTCGGCCTTGGTGGCGACGTCGTCGACGGTCTGGCGGACCGTGTCCGCGACCTGCCGGGACGCATCGCCAAGAAGCTGTCGCTCCTGCTGCGTCTCGGGCAGGATGGTTCCGGCAAGGACCCCCGCACCGATGGCGATCGCCCCGACCGCGAGCGGGCTCGCCTGCATGAACTCGTCGAGCCGCCATCCGACCTGTTCAGCAGTCTGGGCGGCGCCATCGGTGATGGTGCCAACAGCATCTTCGGCCGTGCCCTTTACCGACCCGACCGCTCCGGCGACCGTGTCACCGACCGAGCCGGCGGCGTCGCCGACCTTCTGGCCGATACCCGACCCTTCGCGTCGATCGTACGTCGGCTGGCTGTAGCCACCGGGTCGATAGGCACCCGTTCGATAACCGCTGCTGCGATCTGACCGGTTCATCCACAGCAGCGCCAGCCCGGCGCCGGCCATCGCGGCCGGAATGGGGTTGTTCTTGATCGTCTCCAACACCACGTCTGATACCCCCTTTGCGGTCTCCTCGACCCGACCGATCGTCGCGTCGCGGACATTGTCTTTTGCCTGTTGCATGAGATGTCCGGGCTCGAGCCGATCGCCCAACTCCTGCAAGGTCTCGCCCATCTCTTCGCGCGTCTCCTCGATGTCGGCCCGGATCTCGATCGCCTCGGCCCGCTCCTCCTCGGTCAGGGAGCCTGCCTCCGTCGTGTCATCCGAGAGATCCGTGGCGCCCTCAGCAGGGAGCCGCTCGTCCTCGTTTCGTTGCGTGGTCACTTCACCTGCTCCTTGACGAACTCGACGTTCTCCCGAACGGTCTCCGCGGTCTGCTTCGGCGCGAAATCGGTCTCGCGGATCGCCTGCACGCCGATCATCAGAACGCCGATGCCGACGGCCAGGGCAACTCCGCCCACGACGAGTGCAGCGGCCCACGGGTCGAGCCCGGCATCGATCAGCATCAGCACGATCGAGATAAGCACGACAAGCAGGCCGGCGTAGATGAGTGCGCCGCCGGCGCCTGTGAGCGCCGCGCCGCGGCCCATCCGGCCGATGGCGGACGTGACTTCGACCCGAGCGAGATCGATCTCCTTCTTGACCAGGGTGCTGACCTGGCGGCCGAGGTCACCGAGCAGTGTGCCGATGCCCCGGGCATCAGCTGGCTCGGCCATCTCAGTACCCCTGGTCGGACGCCGGCCACTGGGCGGTGCCCGTCGTCCGGCGACTGGTGTTCGTGCCGTTTCCAGACTGGAGATGCTGCGAGCGCGTGGTCTGACCAGGGCCAGTGGCGGCCTTGATGAAGCGCGACGCGGCAACGCCCAGAAGGAACGCGCCACCGACGAAGAGCAGCGGCTGGCGCCGCGCGAAGTCCTCGACATTGCCGATGAGCTCGCGCACGTCGGTCTCGCGGAGGTGTCGAGCGATCGCCTCCGCCTGATCGGCCGCGCCGGACGCGAATTCGGCGATCTGGGGCCGTTCGGCCTCCATGTCGAGCGACACGCGTCGGATGCTGTCGGCGACTGACTCGATGCCGTCGACGGCCTGGTCGAGGCCGCGGTCGGCCTGTCGGAACCCGATCTCGGCACCGCGATCGACGAGGTGGCTGGCGCGCTCGCCCGCCTCCCTGCCGGTCTCGGCCAGCGGATGGGTCGACTCGCCCGTAGTCGGGGAGTCGAGGGTGGTGGACTGGTCGGTCATCGGGCTTTCCCCCATTTGCGGTGACGTAAGGGTGGTGCGCCGATGCATCGCCCGTGCCACCGCCTTCCGCTCGGTGGTCAGCGACGTATGCGTGGCTTGGCAGTCCGCTCGCGAGTGCTCCGCATCTGGAGGTGGGTTACAGGCGGGCCCGAGACTACGCGGCTATTGAGCCTCGTCCTCATGTGGCACGGCTGACCCACGATCCCAGTCATCCTGCACGGCCTCGATCGCTTCGAGGATCGCCGGCGAGGTCGCGTTTTGACGCGCTCGGTCGAGCAGCTCGTTGCCGCGCTCGGTCGTCCGACGGTCCTGCTTGGCCAGTCCAAGCCGGGCCGAGCGAAGTGAGACCTGGATCGCGTGAATGTTCAGCCGCTCTCGCCGTTCAGCTTCCATCAGCGCCCCACGTCTCCTGTCTCGCGAATCTGCTCGCCCGAAAAGCCAGAGCCGAAGTCCGGACGCTCCAGACTGAGGGCAGTCTGCACCACTCGTTCGAATGTCGGGAGATCGAATGGCTTCTCGAGTTGATGGATGTCGCCGCGCTCCATCAGCTCGGGCCACGTCTCGCGCAGCACGTCCAGAGCGGCCGTGCACACAATGATCGGCACGTCGCGCAGCGACGTTCCGGACCTCACGGAGTGAACGATCTGCCCGCCAGTCAACTCCTCGCGCTCGGGATCGAGGCGCAAGTCAACGACGATGAGGTCAGGTCGCGAAGCCGTAAGCTGCTCGATGCCGGGCAGCGCGTCCGTGTACGTCTCAACGTCATAGCCATACTCGG
>CBFGTN010000005.1:0-66948 GCA_965652075.1 uncultured bacterium | reverse complement strand
CCACGGTGACCTCCGGACCTGGTTCGCGCGCGTAGGATAGGGGCAATCGACCCGCCGGGGCACCGTCGCGCGCGCGCGGCATCCATGGCGCGTCGCGGGATCGTTATGGGGGCGAGACCACCGAGCGAGGCGCCCAGATGATGGACCCGGTTTCGCCCTCCATGGACGGCCGACACGGGCCGCCCGCGAGCGCGGCCGTTTCGCGAGCCTCCGCGTGAGCGACCGCGTGCGCTTCCTCGGCCACGCGACCGTGCTGCTCGAGATCGCCGACCGACGCATCCTGACCGATCCGGTGCTCACCGAGCGCGTGCTCTTCATCCGCCGCGTGACGAACGAGCTGCCGCGCACGCCGGAGTCCCCCGCGGCGGTGCTCATCTCGCATGCCCACCAGGACCACCTCCACCTGCCGTCGATGAAGCTCCTGCCTCGCGACCTGCCGATCGTCGTGCCGGTCGGCCTCGGCGCCCTGATCCGCCGCTGGGGGTTCGAATCGGTCACCGAGCTCGCCGTTGGCGCGGAGGTCGCATTCGGTCCCGTCACCGTGCGGGCCGTTCCGGCCATTCACTCTGGGATGCGCCCGCCGTCGGGTCCGCGGGCCGAGGCGATCGGCTTCCTGATCGCCGGGGGCGGCCGCACGATCTACTTCGCGGGCGACACCGACCTGTTCGACGAGATGGCCGGCCTCGCCGAGCACGGCATCGAGGTGGCGCTGCTGCCGGTGTGGGGCTGGGGCCCGCGGCTGGGACCGGGACACCTCAATCCCGAGCGCGCGGCCGAGGCCGTGGCCCGCCTCCGGCCGAGCGTGGCGATCCCGATCCACTGGGGCACCCTGTGGCCGATGGCGATGCCCTGGCGCCGCCACCGCCTGAGCGAGCCGCCGATCCAGCTGGCGGAGGAGGTCCGGCGCCGGAACCTGCCGGCGCGCGTCGTCATCCTTTCGCCCGGCGAGGCGCTGGACCTCCCGGAGCTCGGACGAGGAGCCGCCTGATGTTCTCGCGTATCGGTCGCCTCTACCGCGCGCAGTGGCAGGCGCTCGGCAGCCTCTCCCCGAGCTGGCGCGGCCTGCTGTGGCGCGTCGTCCTGTCGATCCTCGCCTCGGCCATCGCGTTCGGGATCGCGACCTGGCTGACGCCCGGCGTCAGCGAAGCGGGCGACCCCAGCGTCCTGACGGCGGTCGTCCTCCTCGGCGTCGTCGACATCCTCGTCCGGCCGCTGCTGCTGGCCGTCGCCCTGCCGATCGGGCTGATCGCCGTGGCGCTCGTCGGCCTGCTGCTTCGCATCCTCGCCTTCGCGTTCATCCTGCCCGCCGCGGGGTACCAGACCGACTCGTTCGTCACGATCCTCGTCGCCTCCCTGATCTACGGCGCGGTGCAGACGCTGCTCGCGGGGCTCATCGGCATGTCTGACGAGGACTCGTTCTCGGCGCGGACCGTCGCCCAGGTCATCCGCGACGATGTCGAGCGGGTCACGAGCGAGGTCCCGGGCGTCCTCGTCATTCAGATCGACGGACTGGCCGCGCCGCTGCTGCAGGCCCAGGTCCGGGCCGGCAACCTCCCGACGCTGTCGACGTGGATCCGCGGCGGCAGCCATCGGATGACGGAGTGGACCGCCCTGCTGCCGTCGCAGACGTCCGCCAGCCAGGCCGGCCTCCTGCTCGGGAGCAACGACGGCATCCCTGCCTTCCGCTGGTACGAGAAGGAGCATCGCCGGCTGCTCGTCTCCAATCACCCGGAGGACGCGCGGGAGATCGAGAAGCGACTCTCCTCCGGCGCGGGGCTCCTGGCGGACGGTGGAGCGAGCATCGACAACCTGTTCAGCGGCGACGCGAAGGTCAGCCGCCTGACGATGAGCAAGGTCGGCGTGAACGAGGACCAGGCGGGCGCGACGCGCAGCCTCTACTACTTCGTCCTCAACCCCTACAGCCTGGGGCGAGCGATCGTCCGCACGCTGGGTGAGGCGGCCAAGGAGGTCTACCAGGCGCGCCAACAGGAGCGGCGGGGGATCGTGCCGCGGATGCACCGCGGCGGAACGTACCCGTTCCTGCGCGCCGCGACGAACGTCGTCATGCGCGACCTGAACCTCGCGCTCGTGACGGAGCAGATGCTGCGCGGCACGCCGGTGATCTACGTCGACTTCCTCGACTACGACGAGATCGCCCACCACTCCGGTCCGGAGCGGATCGAGGCGATCCACTCGCTCGAGGGGATCGACCGTGCGCTCGGACGGCTCGAGAAGCTCGTCGAGACCTGTCCGCGGCCGTACCGGATCGTCATCGTCTCGGACCATGGCCAGAGCCAGGGCGCGACGTTCCGGCAGCGGTACGGGCAGACCATCGAGGACTGGCTCCGCGATCGGATGGCGGCCCCGGTCGCCATCGGCGCAACCGAGGCGAACACCGAGCAGCTCGGGCAGCTGTCCGCCGTCCTCACGGAGGTGAGCGCCGCGGACGGCGCCGTGCCGAGCATGGCTCGCCGGGTCATGCGTGACCAGACGCGGAACGGCGTCGTCGAGGTGGGGCAGATGGGCGAGGAGCGACAGGCAGCGACCGATGAGCTGCCCGACCTCGTCGTATGCGCCTCCGGCAACCTCGCGCAGGTCTACTTCGGGCTGGGAGAGGAGCGGCTGACGAGGGAGCAGATCGACGGTGCCTACCCCGGACTGGTCGACGACCTCGTCGCCCACGACGGCGTCGGGCTCGTGCTCGTCAAGACGGAGTCGGACGGCTCGGTCGTCCTCGGCAGCGGCGGCAGCCATCGCGTCGCGGACGGCGCGGTGACGGGGGAGGACCCGCTCGCGCGCTACGGCCCGATGGGGATCGTGCACTTCCGCCGGCTCGACGAGATCGCGCACGTTGGCGACCTCGCCCTGATCAGCCGCATGGACGAGGGGACCGACGAGGTCGCCGCATTCGAGGAGCTGATCGGGTCGCACGGCGGCCTGGGCGGATGGCAGACGCGGGCGACGCTCGTCTACCCGTCCGACTGGCCCGAGCCCGAGGGGCCCTTGGTCGGGGCACCGGCCGTCCATCGCCAGCTCAAGGCGTGGATCGCGTCGGTCCAACCCAGGGGCGCGGCGTAGCCGGCCGGGACGCTACAGGCCCTGGAGGCCTCGGATCAGGAGGTAGGCGCCGACGGCGGCGACGACGATCGCGCCGAACGGTCCGCTCTCGACGTGATCGAGGGCCGGGCGAGCGCGCTCGGCGATCGCGTCGAACCGGGACCGGCGGAAGACGTAGAGCGCCATCGGTCCCCAGACCGGAACCTGCCAGATCGCGATCATGATCGCGACGGCGCTCAGCCCGGTCACGATCGAGTCGCTGAGCTCGCCGATTCGGAAGCCGCCCGCCACCAGGATCAGGAGGCGGCCGAACGACTGGAACGCCACACCGGCGCCGATCCCCGCGGCGCTGGCGAACGGGTGCCTGGCGGGCTGTGGGTCGACCGGCCGCGGCCGCCGTCGTGCGACGAGCATCGCCACGGCGACGATGATCATCACCCCGCCCAGCACGATGTCGAATCTCGGCGCGTCGCGATCGTCCGGGACCTGGATTCCCAGGAGGCCGAGCAGCGCCGCCGCCGCGAAGATCGCGGTCGTGCCGACCGCGAAGCCGAGGGCCCTGAGCCACGGCGAGGTCTTGCTCGCGAGCATCAGCACCGACAGCGCGAACCGGGTCGCCGAGACGACGCCGATCGCGCCGAACACGATCGTCACCAGCACCAGCTCGGCGGTGTTGTCAAACATCGACGGGCACGGACCTCGCGGCGCGGGTCGGGAGCGTCATCCCTCGCAGGGCCATCGGCGCATCCTAGCCCTCGCGGGCCGGCATCGGAGGTGGCTCAGCGCGCGCGATCCGCGCGAACGCTCGCGATCTCGGAGACCGCGTCGCGCGGCACGCGGAGGTGGAGAAGGACGCGCGCGCCGCTGCGACGCACGTCGGTGTCCATGCGACGCGCCCAGTGATGCTCGAGCAGGTAGACGCCGGCATGGCGGCTCGCGCCGAGCCCCGCGCCGAGCTCCAGCAGGTCGTCCTCGGCGATCAGTCCGCTCACCTCGCTCACGATCGGCGCGAGCCGGCGATACGCCTCGTCCGGCAGGTCGGCCAGCTCGGAGGTCGAGACCGTTCCGGCGTCGTCGGTGTGCACGAAGGCGACGTCGATGATGCGGATCCCGTCGCGATCCGTGATGGCGCGCAGCGACTTCACGACGCTCGGGCTCGGATGCTGCTCGGGCGTCGAGACGACGATCATCTCGACCGGGCCATATGTCATCGGGACCGACCTGGCGTGCGGACGGTGTCGAATCCCGTACGCACCGTCGCGGCCCGATGGATGGCGAGCGGCAATCCGCGCGCCGGCGGCGGGTCGTATCCCGACCGGAAGGAATGGCGGGCATGCGAAAGCGTCCGAAGCGCAGCAGGAGCGGTCCCGGGCTCATCGAGGTGATGGCCCGGTCGGCGGTGCTCGTCGGGAGCGCGGAGATCGAGCCGGCGCTCGCGAAGCCTTCCCGCACGCGCCCGCCGGCGACGGCGGCCGCCGCGCGCTACGACCAGCTCCTGGAGCTGATGGCCGCCGGCATCCTGACGAGCGAGCAGGTGACCGAAGCGGTCGAGCGCCTCACCGCACAGGCATCCGTCGTCTCCGTCCGCCACGGCCGTCGCGCCGGCGACCGGCGGCGCAACACGGCACCGCACCCCGGGGCGTCGCGAGCCCACTGAGCCGCCCGTCGTGGCGCGGATCAAGCGCCCGTTGACTCGGTGCCGATGATGGGGGTCGGGGGCTCACTGTCCGGAGCCACTGATGGCACTGTCGCCGAGCTCGACCGTGACCGAATCGAATACGAACGTCATCGCCGGCGGGTCGGAGGCATCGGATGCCGATGTCCTGCTCGCCGCCGCGCACGACGAGCCTGGATCGGTGGCGATCCTCTACGGTCGCTACCGTGACGGCTCGATCGGCGTGGCGATCAGCGTGCTCGGCGACGAGATGGGTGCCGAGGACGTCGTCCACGAGGTCTTCGAGGAGCTGCCGCGGATGGCGCGCTCCTACGACGCGCGACGCGGGTCGGTCCCCCAGTGGCTCTATCGCGTCGTTCGCAACCGCGCGATCGACCATGTCCGGCGCCGGGCGCGCGAGGCGTCGCGGCTCGCCGGCGGGGCGGCCCGGGGGGCCGAGGAGTACCTTCTCGTCCCATCGCTCGCCCCGGGTCCCTCGGACGAGCTGCAGGCCGAGGAGCTGCTGGCGCTCATCGGCCGCCTCGACCCCCGGAACGCGCACCTCGTCCGCCTCGCCTTCGTCGACGGCTGGAGCCACTCCGCGATCGCGGGCCTGACCGGCCTGCCGCTCGGCACGGTCAAGACGCGCATCCGGGTCAGCCTGAAGCTCATCCGGACGTTCCTGGCGGAGGCCGACGTGACGCCCCGGCCGATGGCCGAGGCTCAGGACCGGGCGCCCGAGGCTCGACTGATCGGCGCGAGCGGCTCCGGCGCCGTCGCCCGAGCCCTGCGGCGATCCGCCGCGGAGCGATACAGGATCGTCTCGCGCCCGCGGGTCGACGCCGAGGACGGGCCTCCCGCCGCGATCGTCCTCCGCGCGACGGATGCCGACGAGCAGGCGCGCATCCTCGAACGGATCGACGACGTCGGGTGGGAGCGCGTCCCGGTCGTCACCCGTGGCCCCGACGCGACGGACCGACAGCTGCGGCCAGGCGGGGGGCCGCTGATCGCCGCCGCCAACCGTGGCGCCGGGCTGCCGTTGAGCCTCGCGGTCCCGGCCGCCCTGAGCGTGGGCGCGGGCGCCGGCCTCGACGATGCGGTCGCCGACCTGCTGCTGCGGGACCCGGCCGCCGCGGTCATCACCGGCGATCGCCTGGGCCGCGTCACGGGCGCGTCTCCGGGCGCCGCGGCGCTCTACGAGCGGACCACGCGCCAGCTCTGGCGGTCGTACTTCAACGACCTGACCGCTCTGCCACCGTCGTGGCACGAGCGCGAGTGGCAGCGCCTCGCGGCACGGGGCTGGTGGGCGGGCCGTTCGCTCGTGCGCCTCCCGGGCGGGGCGACGCGCGACGTCTACGGCGTCGGCTGGATGA
The DNA here is from genome assembly GCA_965652075.1 of uncultured bacterium. Lineage (GTDB taxonomy): Bacteria > Chloroflexota > Limnocylindria > QHBO01 > QHBO01 > JACDBZ01. The sequence goes on along the minus strand of CBFGTN010000005.1, from coordinate 60,864 downwards.
CGACGCGCGGCGGGATGGTCGGCGTCGCCGTTCCGACCGGCCGCCGAGGTCGTCGAGTCACGAGACCGCCCCGTCGCGCTCGACGGTGATGCGCACCGTGAGGCAGAGCGCTGCGCCCGGCGGCAGGAGCATCGGTGCATCCGGCTCCCCGGCGGACAGGCGGCGAAGCGGGTCCGGGCCGTGGGTCTGCGGCTCGACCGCGATCGCTCCGAGGTCCGGCGGCGTCGCGACCGCGACGAGGATGGCGGCGGCATCGGTCTGGACCTCGAGCCTGGCGCGGATGCCCAGGGCCGGCCAGGCGAGGTCGACCCGCGGCTCGGTGAGCGCCGCCATCGTCGCGTCGATCCCGCTCGCCGGCGGTCGCAGGGTCCGAAGGTCGAGCTCGCCCTCGGCCGGCGCGGCGAGGGGTGCCGACTCCGTGTTCGAGGCGTAGGCGCGCTCGGCGGGGACCCGCAGCTCGACCGGGCTCCGGAACCACGGATGGAGGCCGATGCCCGCGGGCATCGCGGCCTCGCGATCGAGGTTGGTGAGCCGATACGCCGCCGTCAGGGTGTCCGCCTCGACGCTCGTCGCCTGGTGCACCTCGAAGGCCCACGGCCAGTCGCGGCCGGCGTCGCGAACAATGGCGAGCTCAGCGTCCCTGCCTTCGTGCCACGCCGCCGACGACACGAGCCCGTGGATGGCCGTTCCGTCCGCAAAGTTCGGCTCCAGCCCGACCTGCCGGCCCGCAACCTCCATCAGGCCCGTACGGGCACGGTTGCACCACGGCGCCATGACGTAGGCGCCCCAGAAGAAGGGCTCCGCGCCGTGCGTGGCCTCGTCGTCCGGGGTTCGCAGCAGGTCCTCGCCGAAGGCACGGAGCCGATGGATGCGCCCGCCGGCATCGGGCAGGACGACGACCTCGAGCGTCTCACTGCGGACCGTCAGCGCGCGGCGCGCCGTCATCCGGGCAACGACATCGCGAGGTCTGGGCGGAGGATGAACGGCGTCAGGACGGCGGGGAGGTTCGACAGGGGGAGGACGTCGGGATGCAGCTCGATGCCGAGCGCATCGGCCATGAACGCGCGCCGTCGCTCGATCCGCGACCACATCTCCGGGAACCGCTCCCTGAGCGCGTCCCGAAGCGTTCCGTCGGCGAGGAGGATGCCGTCCTCGATGTTCGTCGTGAAGTAATCCGTCCCCGTTGCCGGGATGACGTCGACCTGGAAGGCCATCCCGGAGCGCAGCTGGACCCTCGAGCCGGGGAAGATCGGCGACGCGACCCACTCGTCGAGGTGGATCTGGTGCCCGGGGTTCAGGAAGATGCCGAAGAAGGGGTCGCCCAGCCGCTCGTCGATGATCGACTGCAGCGCGCCGCCGGTCTGGCCGACGTGGAGCGCCGCGTACCACGCGCCGATCGCGGCGAAGTACGGGCCCACGAGTCGGTCGACGTAGTCGCGGATCGGCTCCGGCAGCTCCGAGGCGTCCTCGACGACGAAGCCCGCCCGGCACGTGAGAGCGCCCCAGATCCCGAAGGCGCTCGTGAACGGGTCGCCGCGCTCGATTCGCCGGTCGCCGGGGCTGAGCAGCCCGTATCGCGCGCGCGGCCCGGCCGTCAGCATCAGGTGGCACGACAGCGGCCAGCCGTTCCAGCCGAGCAGCGCCACCGCCTCGTGCTCGGACATGCCCGGGCGAAGGCCGGCGAGGAGGGAGCGCATCCCGGTCGACGTGTGACAGCTGGCCCACTCGATCGCAGCGACCTGCTCCGGCTCGTTGATGACCCGCAGCCCGTCCGACGGGTCGATGAACAGGTCGGTCGCGTTCTCCACCGAGCCCTCGCTGCCGACGAGCCCGCGCAGCTCGTCGACGAGGTAGGCGGGCAGGTCGCTCATCCCGGGTGATCCGTATGCCTTCCAGCCGACGACGCCGATCCGCGCGCCACGCGCCACGCCCTCCGAGGCGAGGATGTCGGCCAGCGGCTCCGATCGATCGCGCGGCTGGTTCGGCAGGCTGAAGTCCTGGAAGCGATGGCGCCGCAGGCCGATCGGGGCGGCGCCGGCGATCCCCCAGCACTCGTTGCCGACGAGCACGGCGGGCTCGCCTTCCGGGCCGATGACGAGCAGCGCCTCCTCGAACCGCGGGTCGAACCCGGTGAGGTACGAGGCGTTCGCGCTGTGCTCGCGGTCGGCGTAGACAACGACCCGATCGTATCCACGGCGCTCGGCGCGCTCGCGAAGGCGCGTCAGCCGCGCCTCGTACACCGCGGTCGGGATCTCGGGCACCCCCGACGGCATCCCGAAGTCGGGAAGGGACACCTCGCGGAGGACCGGAGCCGCGGATCCCATCAGCCGCCCGGTGGCTGCCACGTGGTCGCCTCGGTGGCACCGTGCTCGAGGATCGCGAACGCATTCGCCTCGACGTCCATGGGCCCGCCCTCCTCGCCGTCGGGCCAGATGACCCGCACGCTCGCGCGGTCCGCATCGCCGATGCCGACGTGGATCCAGCCCAGCTGGCCGCCGGCATGCCCGCCACCGACCGTCACCTCTCGCCGCAGGACGCGATCACCGGCGGTGACCTCGACCCATGCGCCGATCGCGTCGCGGTTCGCTCCCTCGTCGGCGAGCCGCAGGGCGATCCAGTTGCCCATCGGCTCGGGGGCTTCGGCATCCCCGGCGCCCACGTTTCGCCACAGGGCGACGTTCGCGCGCCGGTTGACGACGACGAGGTCGAGCAGGCCGTCGAGGTTCAGGTCGGCGAGGCCGGCGCCGCGCGCCCGCTCGAATCGCGCGATGCCCGCCTCCATGCCGCCCTCAACGAACGTCCCATCGGCCTGGCCCATGAGCAGGTCGTTCGGGTCTCTGGCGGCGTAGTCGGGCAGGGCCTCGACGTTGCCCTTCGAGACGAACAGGTCGACGAACCCGTCGTTGTTCACGTCCTGGAACTCCGCGTGCCAGGCGGTCGAGAGCCGGTCGACGTCGCCGGTGTACGGCTTGCTGGCGGTGGCGTTGCGCTGGATCGCGATGTCCTCGTACGTCGGCCGCTCCGGGCCGTCGGCGAGTGTCTGGAGCCGGTTGTCGCCCTGGCTCGTGAGGAACACCTCCGGATAGCCATCGCCGGTCAGGTCGTAGCTCGCGATCCCCATGCCCCAGATTCGCACGGCCTGCCACCCTTCCTCACGAGTCCACGCGCGCGGCGCCTCGCCGGGCTCAACGCGGAACAGCTGCTCCTGGGCGGTCGGGTGGTAGTGCCGGTCGTTCGAGATCCGCAGGTCGCGCCGCCCGGACCGGTCCCAGTCGCTGAACAGCATCGACAGCGTGCACAACCCGGGGCCGATCCGCGTCGGCGCCGCGTATGACGTCCCGTCGGCGGCGGGGCGAACGAGCTCGTGCTCGTCGCAGACGTAGGTGCGCTCGGTGACCGACGCAGGCTCGAGATAGTTCCCGAACGCGAGCGTCGGAAACGTCGCCGTCGACTCCCAGGTGGCGCTGAAGGCGGTCGTCCATGCCGATCCGCCGTCGTAGCCCCACGCCTCGTTCGCGCGCTCGAATGCGCAGTCGCCGAGCCCTCGGAGGAGGACGTTCTCGCCGAGGCGGAGGACGGCGAGGTCGTCGATCCCGTCACCGTCGATGTCGAGCGGGTACGCGCCGACGACGTCGAGGAGGTCGGTCTCGCGGCCGGGGACCGGCGTGAACGCGAGCGCGCCGCCGACCGGACTCTCGTTCCGGAAGAGCGCGGCGGGCCCCTCGCCGCCGGCCAGGTAGAGGTCCTGGCGCCCGTCGTCGTCGCAGTCGAAGATCGCGACTCCTCCGCCGACGTAGAACATGAACTCGCCGTCGTAGCGATGCTCGAGGCCCGCGGATGCCGCCTCCTCCACGAAGTGGGGCGCTGGCGGGGACGCGGCGGGCATCAGCATCCCGAGGCCAACCAGCACGGCTGCCGCTCCGGCGGCGACGAGCGGGATGCCGACACCGAGCGCGAGCAGCCTCGGCCTGCCTGGGGTCACGCGCCGCATTGAAGCACAGCGTGGATCGCGCGACCGGCCTTGCCTCAGGCCGGCTCGGCCGCCGCGACGAGGGCCTCGATGACGCGCAGGTTCGCGACGGCGTCGGAGGGCGGCACCGGAACGGGGCGGCCCTCCAGGATGGCCTCCGCGAAGGCGTCGGCCACGCCCGTGTACGGGTGGGCCGCGACGAACGTAATCGTCTCGCTGAGCGGCGCGACGGGGGGGTCGCCGCCGGCGGCGACGAAGATGCGGGTCGGCCGATCCGGCGGGATGTTGAAGGGAATCTCGATCGAGATCCTGCCCGCGCTGCCGTACACGTGGACGCGCTGGTCGTCCTCGGCGCGCGTCGAGCAGGTGAAGGTCGCGACGCCGTCGCCGAACCGGAGCATCCCGCTGGTCACGACGTCCGTGCCGGTGGCGGGATCGCGGACGATCATGCCCTCCACGCGGTCGGGCTCGGCACCGAAGAGCATGCGTGACAGGTTGATGCTGTAGCAGCCGATGTCGTAGAGCGCGCCGCCGCCGGTCTCCACGATGTTGCGGATGTTCGTCGGGTCGTCGTTGAAGTAGCTGAACCAGCTCTGCACCGCCGTCAGGCGGCCGATGCGACCGGCTGCGACGAGCTCGCGGGCCGCGACCCACGACGGGTGGAGGCGGTACATGAAGGCCTCCATGAGCCGGACGCCCTCGCGGTCCGCCACCTCGATCATGCGCTCCGCGTCCGGCGGCGTGAGCGCGAGCGGCTTCTCGCAGAGGACGTGCTTGCCGGCCTTCGCGGCCGCGATCGTCCACTGCGCGTGGAGGTGGTTGGGCAAGGGGATGTAGACCGCCTCGACCTCCGGGTCGGCGAGGAGCGCCTCGTACGACCCGTGGGCTCGCGGGATGCCGAGCGACTCCGCGACGCTTGCGGCCACGCCCGCATCGCGCGAGGCGATGGCGACGACCTCGCAGTGCGGCGCCTTCTGGATCGCGGGGATGACCTTCACGCGGCCGATGGAGGCCGTGGAGAGCACGCCCCAGCGCAGGCGTCGCATGCGTAACGATCCTCCGGTGCGTCCGTATTGACAGGTGGCGCGGCGATAGAGGAGTCTACGGCAACGTTTGGATGAGAGGAACACAAACCTCGTGCTCACGCCTCGCGACGTGGTCGGCCAGCGCAGCGAGACGGTCCGCCGCTCGAACCTGAGCGCGATCGTCCGTGCCGTCCACCTCCGGGGGCCCCTCTCCCGCTCCGAGCTCGTTGCCCATACCGGGCTCACGCGGTCCGCGATCCGCGGCCTGATCGGCGAGCTCGTCAGGGGCGGGCTGCTGGCGGAAACCCCAAGCGCCCCCGACGGCGCGCCGGGGCGGCCCTCGCCGATGGTCCATCCCGACCCCGACGGAGCGTCGGTGCTTGCGCTCGAGGTCAACGTCGACTCGCTCGCCGCAGCCCGCATCGGCCTTGGCGGCGCGATCCACTCGCTCGTCCGGGTCGACCGGCCGCGCGCGCACGTCACGCTCGAGCAGATCGTCGCCGACCTCGTCGAGCTTGCCCGTCCCGCGCTCGCGTCCGGTCCCGACGACGGGCTGGTGGGCGTCGGCGTCGCCGTCGCCGGGGTCGTCCGCCGCCGCGACGGCCTCGTGCGCCTGGCCCCCAACCTGGGCTGGACGAACGAGCCGCTCGGCGAGCGCCTCGTGTCGGCCCTGCGGACCGATGCGCCGATCGCGATCGCCAACGAGGCGGACCTCGGCGGCCTCGCCGAGCATCGCCGGGGAGCGGCGATCGGTGAGGCGAACGTCGTGTATGTCGCGGGCGAGGTCGGCGTCGGCGGCCACGTGACGGTCGGCGGCGAGCCGCTGGACGGGGCGGCCGGGTACGCGGGCGAGGTCGGCCACATGGTCGTCAACCCGGGGGGATCGGCCTGCGCGTGCGGCTCCTTCGGCTGCTGGGAGACCGAGATCGGCGAGCGCGCGATGCTCGTCCGGGCCGGCCGTCCGGCGACCGGTGGCGCGGCCGCGGTCGACGAGCTCATCGAAGCGGCCACGGCGGGCGAGCCCGCGGCGCAGGCGGCCGTGGCGCACGTCGGGACCTGGCTGGGCGTCGGGATCGCGTCGCTGGTGAACATCTTCAATCCGACGCTCGTGGTCCTGGGTGGGGTTCTCGGCCGGATCCAGCCGCTTGCCGCATCCGAGCTCGACGCGGCGCTCGGGCGCCATGCGCTTCCCGCTGCCCGCGAGCTGGTCCGCGTCGTTCCTGGCGCGCTGGGCGTGAGTGCACCGATCATCGGCGCCGCCGAGCTTGCCTTCGAGCCACTGCTCGCCGACCCGGCGCTGCGCCTCGCCGCGATGCGAGCGCTCCGACCGGAGCTGGCGAGCGCATGACAGTGAGGAGGAGGGGCTTGACAGAGGAGTAGCCTTCTCGGGGCAACGGATTCACCGTCTAGGGTGGGAACGTGTGGAGGAGCACTTGATGACCATTCGGAGGATCGCGGCGAGCCTGGGGATCATCTCCCTGGTGCTGGCCGGATGCACGGGCGACTCCGGCGGCGGCAGCGGTGGCGAGAGCGACTGCAGCGTCGGCGTCTCGTGGAACAACTTCCAGCAGCCGCGATGGGCGGCCACCGACCAGCCGAACATTCAGCAGACGGTCGAGGACGGTGGCGGGACGTACACCGACGCCGATGCCGACCTCGACACCCAGCAGCAGCTGACGGACGTCGAGACGATGATCAACCAGGGCATCGACGTGCTGATTCTCCTGCCGCAGGACAGCAGCGTCGTGGGCCCGGCCCTCGAGGCAGCTGCCGAGGCCGACATCCCGGTCATCGCCTATGACCGCCTGATCGAGGACCCGAACGTCCTCTACATCACGTTCGACAACATCCGCGTCGGGCGTGAGGAGGCGGCTGGCCTCTTCGAGGTCGTGCCCGAGGGCAACTACGTCCTGATCAAGGGCGACCCGGGCGACCCGAATGCCTCGACCTTCCTGCCGCTCGGCTGGGACGAGGCCGGTCTCCAGGACAAGATCGACGCCGGTGAGATCACGATCGTCGACGATCAGTTCACCGACGCATGGGACACCGAGACCGCGCAGAACAACATGGAGGCCATCATCGACGCGGCCAATGCCGATGGCGTCCAGATTGACGCGGTGCTGGCCGAGAACGACAGCACGGCGCTCGGCGTGGCCGCCGCCCTGCAGGCCAAGAACTACGACCCGTATCCGCCCGTCAGCGGCCAGGACGGCGACCCCGCCAACCTGACGAACGTGGCGATGGGCCTCCAGTACATCGACATCTGGAAGAACAGCAACGAGCTCGGTAAGGTCGCCGGTGCCGCGGCGCTCCAGCTGTGCGACGGCACGGCCATGGGCGACATCACGCTGCCGGACGGCCTCGTCAGCGAGTCAGTCGCGCCCGAGGCGGGACTGCAGGCTGCCGACTTCGTGACGCCGGGACCGGACGGTGAGCCGGACAGCGGTGACGAGAACACCGTGAAGTCCTTCATCCTCCAGCCGACCCCGGTGACGGCCGACACGCTCGACCTGGTGTTCGATGCCGGCTGGTACGCCACGCAGGAAGAGATCTGCGAGGGCGTCACCGCCGACATGCCGGGTGCGGAAGACTGCGGCGTGTGAGGCGCATTCACTGAGGTCCTGATGTCGCACTGCCCTGCGCCTCCGGTCCGCCGGGGGCGCAGGGCGTTTCCTTACCGAGAAGGAGAGCCGTCGTGACGAACGTGGCCGGCACGGCCCCCGCGTCGGGTCAGACCGAGCAGCCGCTCGGATCGGGCGCGGGCGGAGCGCTGTCGGGCGTCCGCCGCGCGTTCTCGGCCACCGAGATCGACCTGCGCATCTTCGGGATGCTCGTCGCCCTGGTGGTCATCCTCGTCGGCTTCCACATCATGTCCGGCGGCACGTTCCTGCGGCCGGAGAACATGGTGACCCTCGCCGTCCAGGCGACGGGCATCGCGATCATGTCGACCGGCATGGTGCTGATCATCGTGTCGCGCAACATCGACCTGTCCGTCGGCTCCATCGTCGGCTTCGTGGCGATGTCGTACGCGCTGCTGCAGACCGAGTGGCTGCCCGCGCTCGGCCTCGGCGTCGACAACCCGTTCCTGTGGGTCGTCACCCTCGGCCTGGGCCTCGGGCTCGGCGCCTTCATCGGCGGCCTCCAGGGCTTCATCATCGCGTACATCGGGGTGCCGTCCTTCATCGTGACCCTGGGCGGGCTCCTGTCACTGCGCGGGTCGGTCTGGCTCCTGTCGAGCGGGGCCGCCGTCTCGGGGCTCCAGACCGGCTTCCGAACGCTCGGCGGGGCGCCAGGGCAGGGCGGCACGATCGGCGGGGAGCTCACCTGGCTGCTCGCGGTGATCGGCGCCGTCGCGATCATCGGTCTCATCATCTACAACCGCCGCCAACGGATTCGCTTCGGCTTCCCCCTGCGTCCGATGTGGGCCGAGGTCCTGCTGGCCGTCGTCGGCGTGGCCGTCGTCCTGGGCATCGCTGCGTTCATCAACGCGAACTTCCTGCCCCGCAGCCTGGCGACCGAGTACGCCATCGAGCACGGCATCACCGAGCCACCCGGCGGCCTGAAGGTGCCGACCGGGCTCGCGTGGCCGCTCCTCATCCTGCTGGGCGTCACGATCGTCATGACCTTCATCGCCACGCGACGCCGTTTCGGCCGGTACGTCTACGCCTACGGCGGCAACCCCGACGCCGCCGAGCTCGCGGGCATCAACACCCGCTGGCTGATCATGCGGACGTACATCCTGATGGGGCTGCTGTGCGCGATCTCCGCGGCGATCGGCGCGGCGCGGCTGAACGGATCGACCCTGGAGGTGGGCCAGAGCGACGAGCTCTACGTGATCGCCGCCGCCGTCGTGGGCGGCACCTCGTTCGCCGGGGGCATCGGGACGATCCCGGGTGCCGTGCTCGGCGCGTTCGTCATGCAGTCGCTGGCCTACGGCATGAGCTTCAACGGGGTGAACTCACCGACCCAGAACGTCGTCGCCGGCATCGTGCTCATCCTCGCCGTCGGCTTCGACACCTACAACCGCCGCCGCGGTGGCGGCAGCTAGGAGGGCGGAATGACGGTCGAGACGCCGGCGGAGGCACCCGCCCGGGCTGCCGACGGCACGCCACTGCTCGAGATGCGGAACATCAGCGTCGCCTATGGCGGCGTGCACGCGGTCCAGGAGGTGTCCGTCGACCTGCACGAGGGCGAGGTCATGGGCCTCGTCGGCGGCAACGGCGCCGGAAAGTCCACGTTGATGCGCGCGCTGTCCGGCGCGCATCGAGCCGACTCGGGCGAGATCCTGATCGAGGGGAAGCCCGTCAGCATCACGAATCCGCGCGACGCGAAGGCCTACAACATCGAGTGCATCTACCAGACCCTGGCGCTGGCCGACAACGTCGACGCCCCCGCCAACGTGTTCCTCGGCCGCGAGGTCGTGACGTGGTGGGGAACCATGGACGACGGGGCCATGGAAGACGCCACGCGCAAGGTCATGAAGCGGCTGAACCCGAACTTCACGCGGTTCACGACGCCGGTGCGGTACCTCTCCGGCGGCCAGCGTCAGGCGGTCGCGATCGCCCGAGCGGTGCACTTCAACGCGCGGATCATGATCATGGACGAGCCGACCGCGGCGCTGGGGCCCGCCGAGACCGCCCAGGTGCGCGACCTCATCCGGCAGCTGAAGCGCGAGGGGATCGGCATCTTCCTCGTCAGCCACGACATCCACGACGTGTTCGACCTGTCGGATCGGATCAGCGTGATGTACCACGGGCGCCTGGTCGACACGGTCGATCGCGAGCACGTCACGCCCGACGAGGTGCTGGCGATGATCATCCTGGGCAAGAAGCCGGACGAGGCGACGCGCGAGGAGCTCGAGGAGCTGCGCGCCTGAGCCTCACCCCGTCGAGTCGAAGATCGGACGCAGTGCCGGATAGAGCGCGCGGTACCGTTCCAGCGCGTCCGCGTAGGCCGATGCGTCCGGTCCAGGCTCCGCGACCGGGCTGACCCGCACCGCCCATTCGACGGCTCCCTCGACCGTCGGGAACCAGCCCGCGCCGACGGCAGCGAGCATCGCGGCGCCGAAGGCCGCGCCCTCGGTCGTGCTGACGGTGGCGATCTCGGCGTCGAGGACGTCGGCGAGGATCTGCCGCCACACCGGGCTCGCGATCCCGCCGCCGGACGCCCGAATCCGGGTCGGTGCCGCCATCCCGGTCGAGACGATCTGGTCGAGGCCGTCGCGGAGGCCGAAGGCCACGCCCTCCAGAACGGCGCGGGCGAGGTGGCGTCGGTCGTGCGCGATCGTCAGCCCGACGAACGCCCCGCGCGCGTTCGGGTCGGGGTGCGGGCTGCGCTCGCCGGTCAGGTAGGGAAGGAAGACGAGCCCGTCGCTCTCGGGTGCGACGGCCGCCGCCTCCGTGTCGAGCGCCTCGTAGGTCACTCCCGGCGCCAGCGCGTCGCGGAACCAGCGCAGGCTGCCCGCGGCGGAGAGCATGACCGACATGAGGTGCCAGCGGTTCGGCACGGCGTGGCAGAAGGCATGGACGCGGCCCTCCGGCTGGATGAGCGGCCGGTCGGTCGCGGCGAAGACGACACCCGACGTGCCGAGCGACAGCGCGACGACGCCCGGCTCCACGGCGCCCACGCCGACGCCGTTCGCGGCCTGGTCGCCGCCGCCGCCGACGACCGGGGTTCCGGCAGCGAGGCCGGTCGCCGCCGCCGCCGACGGACCGACGGTTCCCGTCACCTCCGTCCCCTCGACGGTCCGCGGCAGCAGCCCAGGGTCGATGTCCAGGGCCGAGAGGACCTCCGCGGACCAGTCGCGGGCTCGAAGGTCGACGAGCAGCGTGCCGGCTCCGTCGGCGCGGTCGACCGCGTGCTCGGCGGTGAGCCGGTGCCGCACGAAGTCCTTCGGCAGGCAGACGTGCGCGGTTCGGGCCCACACGTCCGGCTCGTTGCTGCGCACCCAGAGGAGCTTCGGGGCGGTGAAGCCGGTGAGCGCGTCGTTGCCGGTGACCTCGATCAGGCGTTCCGCGCCGACCCGACGGCGGATGTCGTCGCACTCGGTGGCGGTGCGCTGGTCGTTCCAGAGGATCGCGGGGCGCAGCGGCCGGTCCGCGGCGTCGAGGAGCACGGCCCCGTGCATCTGCCCGGCCAGCCCGACGGCGGCGACGTCGGCCCCCGCGACCCCAGCCTGCGCCAGCGCCCCTCGGATCGCCACCGGCGCCGCGTCCCACCACAGCTGGGGGTCCTGCTCGCTCCACAGCGGGCGCGGCACGGCGTAGTCGTACTCGGCGCTGCCGACGCCCACGACGGCACCCGCCTCATCGACCAGGATCGCCTTCGTCGCGGTCGTGGAGACGTCGATCCCGAGGACGTGGGACGCCACCGCTCAGCGGCTCCGGTCGACGGACCAGATGCGCTGGTTGACGATGTTCTCGAGGCGCTCCTGCCCCCCGGAGCGCGGGCGTGGATCGATGCCTCCCGCCGCGACGCGAGCCTCGATGTCGGCGAGTGACAGCCCGCCGCCGAGCATCTCGGCGCCAAGGCCGCTCGACCAGCCCTCGTACCGGCGCTCGTGCTCGGTGGCGAGGTCACCGGCCTCGATCAGGTCGGCGGCGACGAGCAGCGAGCGCGCCAGCGTGTCGATGCCGCCGATGTGCGCGTGGAAGAGGTCGGATCGGTCCATGCTCTGGCGCCGCAGCTTGGCGTCGAAGTTGAATCCGCCGGTCGTGAAGCCGCCGCCGCGCAGGATCTCGTACATCGCCAGCGCCACGTCGTCGACCGAGTTCGGGAACTGGTCGGTGTCCCACCCGTTCTGCGGGTCGCCGCGGTTCATGTCGATGCTGCCGAAGATGCCGCGGCTGACCGCGACCGCCACCTCGTGGGCGAAGCTGTGGCCAGCGAGCGTCGCGTGGTTGGCCTCGATGTTGACGCGGTACTCGCCGGCGAGGTCGTGACGGACGAGGAAGCTGTCGACCGTCGCCGAGTCGTAGTCGTACTGGTGCTTCGTCGGCTCCTGGGGCTTCGGCTCGAGGAGGAGCGTTCCGCCGAAGCCGATGCGCTGCTTGTGCTCGGCGACGAGGGTCAGGAACCGCGCGAGCTGTGCCTCCTCGCGGGCGAGGTCGGTGTTCAGCAGCGTCTCGTAGCCCTCGCGTCCACCCCACAGCACGTAGTTGGAGCCGCCGAGCCGGTGCGTCGCCTCGAGCATGTGCTTGACCTGGGCGGCCGCGTAGGCGAAGACCTCGGGGTCTGGATTCGTCGCCGCGCCCGCGGCGTAGCGCGGGTGGCTGAACAGGTTGGCGGTTCCCCACAGCAGGCCGATGCCGGTGCGCTCCATGTGCCCCGCGATCTCGTCGACGACCGCGTCGAGCGTCGCGACCGTCTCGGCGAAGTCGCGGCCCTCCGGCGCGACGTCCCGATCGTGGAACGTGAAGAAGGGCACGCCGAGCTTCGAGACGAACTCGAAGGCGGCATCGACCTTCGCGCTCGCCGCCTCCCGCGGGTCGACGCCCGGCACCAGCCACGGCCGGTCGAAGGTGCCAACGCCGAACACGTCGGATCCGGGCCAGTTGAACGAGTGCCACAGGCAGACCGCGATGCGGAGGTGGTCCTCCATGCGCCGGCCGAGGACGACGCGATCCGGCTCGTAGACGCGGTAGGTCAAGGGGTCGGTCGAGTCGAGCCCCGCGTATCGGATGCGCTCGGGGACGTCGGCGAAGAAGGTGGCCACGGCGCTCCTCCTGAGGCTGGGCAATCGGGGTTGTCCCCACGACCGTATCAGATGGCGTCTGTTTGTGAAAGAGAAGCACAAACCTGCGAGGGACGAAGGTACCGCGGGGCCGCCCCGAGGGAGCGTGGTAGGGTACCCGCGCGGCGCGAGGTGCCCGCACGCACCGGATCTGCTCGACCCACGCGACCCACCCGTCGTGCCACGGGCGGCGAACAGCACGAGAGGGACCTTGGGACTCTTCGACGGCCTGCTCGGCCTCCTCAGTCACGACGTCGGCATCGACCTCGGCACGGCCAACACCCTCGTCACGGTCCGCAACCGCGGGATCGTCATCAGCGAGCCGTCGGTGGTCGCCATGGACACCAGGACGAAGCACGTCCTCGCGATCGGCGCCGAGGCGAAGCGCATGGTCGGGCGCACGCCCGCCAGCATCATCGCCATGCGACCGCTCCGCGACGGCGTCATCAGCGACTTCGACGTGACCGAGCAGATGCTCCGCTACTTCATCAAGAAGGTCCATGACCGATACGCGCAGATCTCGCGCCCGCGCGTCCTCGTCGGCATCCCATCGGGCGTGACCGAGGTCGAGAAGCGCGCGGTGCGTGACGCGACGATCAACGCCGGCGCGCGCTGGGCGCGCCTGATCGAGGAGCCGATGGCGGCGGCAATCGGCGCGGGCCTGCCGGTGAGCGAGCCGTCCGGCAGCCTGATCGTCGACATCGGCGGCGGCACGACCGAGGTCGCGGTCGTGAGCCTCGGCGGGATCGTCGTCTCGCGCTCGATCCGCATCGGCGGCGACGAGATGGACAGCGACATCGTCAGCTTCGCCAGGCGCGAGTACAACCTGCTCATGGGAGAGCGAACCGCGGAGGAGATCAAGATCGCGCTCGGATCGGCCTACCCGGAGGAGAAGGCCGATGAGCGGACGGTGACCTTCCGCGGGCGCGACCTGCTGACGGGGCTCCCGCGCAGCGTCGAGGTCGGCGGCGACCAGATCCGCGAGGCGCTCGAGCCCTCGATCGCCCAGATCGTCGACGCGATCAAGGAGACGATCGAGGAGACGCCGCCGGAGCTCGTTGCCGACGTCATGGACCAGGGGATCGTGCTGGCCGGGGGTGGCGCGCTGCTGGCCGGGCTCGACCGACGCGTGGCGGAGGCGACCCAGATGCCGGTCCACATCGCCGACGACCCGCTGACCTGCGTCGTGCGAGGCACCGGGCGCGTGCTCGAGGACCTCGACACGCTCGAGCGCGTGCTCGTCAGCGAGCAGTTCACCCGCGCCCCGCGCTGATCGCCGCATCGCGCGATGTACGGGTCCACCAGCCCGCACCGACGCAGCCGCGCGGGACTCTGGTTCGCCGCGTTCACGATCGCCAGCCTGCTCATGCTCCTCGCCAGCTCGACGGAGCCGGCGCAGACGCTCCAGCGGGTCGCGACGCGGGCCCTCGACCCGGTGCGCCAGACGCTGACCGGCATCGGCGCCGGCGTGGCCGGTCTGTTCGGGACGATCGGCGAGATCGATCGCCTGCGCGGCGAGAACGCCGATCTGCGCGTGGCCCTCGCCGGCGCGGAGCAGCGGATCGCGGAGCTGACCGAGGCCGCGCGGGAGAACGAGGAGCTGCGGCAGCTCCTCGGCATCACCCAGGCGCTCGACATGGAGCTCCTGCCGGTGCGGATCACGAGCCGCGACCCGTCGAACTTCACGTGGGAGGCGGGGATCGACGCCGGGACGGCTGACGGCGTACGGGTGGGGATGCCAGTCGTCGCGAACGCGGATGGCGCCGGAGCGCTGGCCGGGACGGTCGTGAGCGCCACCGACGACACGGCGCGCGTTCGGTTCATCGTCGACACGCGCTCCGCCGTCGTCGCGCTCGACCAGGCGAGTCGCGCGCTCGGCGAGGTCCGGGGCCAGGCCGGCGGCCAGCTCGTGATGAGCAACGTGCCGGTGACCGAGGCGCTCGAGGTCGGGGACACGATCGTGAGCGCCGGGCTGACGCTCGGCGAGGACGCCGCCAGCAGCTATCCCGGGGGCCTGCTCATTGGCACCGTGCAGGCCGTCGACGAGGATGACAACGCGCTGACCCAGACGGCCTTCGTGCGACCCGCGTTCGACGTCGGCAGGGCCGAGCGCCTCCTGATCGTGCTGGAGTTCAGCCAGGGCTGAGGGTGACGGTGCCATGCGGGACATGGCCCGATGGGGCGGGCGGCCGAGCGGACCATCTCGCCATGGGGTTTCGAAGCCGCCGCGGATAGGGTGGTCCTGACCCGATCGACCCGTTCCAGGAGCCCAGATTGCCCATCCGCGCCCGTGCCCTCGCCGCCGCCATCGCACTGTCCGCCTCGTTCGTTCTCGGGGCCCTGCCCGGCGCGCGGCCGTCGCCGGTCGCCGCCGCCGCCCCGAAGGTCGCGATCCTGGTCGGGCCGACGGCGATCACCGACTCGCATTACTACCCGTGGGCTCGGGAGCTGCGGTCGACCGCGCAGGCCGCGGGCGCGACCGTCGACCTGCGCTACTGCGCGACACCGAAGCAGGCCAAGGCAGCGACGGCGGGCGCCGACATCATCGTCTACTTCGGACACGGCAATGGGTTCCCGAACCCGTACTCCGGCACCGAGTCCACCGATCGCGTCAACGGCTGGGGCCTGCGCAACCCATCGAAGACGTGGGACCACTCCAGCTGCACGGACTCGGTCCTGCGCTACTACGGCGAGGACTACCTGACCGGCAGGATCAGCGGCAACGGATGGCCTGCCGGACCCATCACGCCGGCGGCGAACTTCGTGATGGTCTATTCGAACGCGTGCTACACGCCGGGCGCCGGCGAGGCGCGGCCGGCCCCGAGCAAGGACGTCGCCGTGGCGCGCGTCAGCAACTACAGCACGCCGATCCTCGCCCTGGGCGGGACCTACTTCGCCACGGACCTGGGCTCCGAGCGGCTCGTGGACCTCCTGCTGCGGAACCGCTCCACCGCCTTCGGGACGCTGTTCACGATGGGCAACGGGTACGACGAGTCCTCGCTGCGCCGCGTCGCGCACCAGGCCTATCCGAACCGCGAGGCCTGGGTGCACCGCGTCGAGAGCCAGTGGCTCGGCGACGACTACTGGTACGCGTTCGCCGGCAACCCCGGCAAGGCGCCGAATGGGTCGTATCCCGGCTTCACGTCGACCATCGGCCTGATGCCGTTCGAGGACGTCGAGGGCACGAGCTGGGAGCCTCACGTCGCGTGGGTCTACCAGCACGGGGTCATGGTCGACGGCTGCACCGAGTCGCGCTTCTGTCCGAAGGCGTCGATCACGCGCGGCGCGCTGGCGCAGGCGCTCGCGGACGGGCTCGGCCTGCCGGCAACGACGGGCGACTTCTATGCCGATGACGAGGGCTCACCGTACGAGGACGGCATCAACCGGCTGGCCGCCGCCGGCTTTGCCAGCGGCTGCGGCGGCGGCAACTACTGCCCGGACAGCGCCGTGCGCCGCGGCGCCCTCGCCACCGCGCTGGCCACCGCCCTCCAGCTGCCGCCGGCCGAGGCCGATCACTTCAGCGACGACAGCGGCAGCCCGCACGAAGACAGCATCAACCGGATCGCCGAGGCCGGAATCTCGACCTCCGGCTGCGGCGGGGGCAAGTTCTGCCCGACGTCACTCGTGCGTCGCGGGCAGGCCGCGGTGTTCCTGCGCAAGGCCTTCGACTGACCTCAACCTTTCGTACTATCCCGCACTGAACCGCACACGGGGTACGGTCCTGCGCATGTCCCGCGCGTCCCGCCGGCTGATCCTTGCCGCCATCGTCACGGCGCTCCTCGTCGGCGGCGTTCAGCCGGTCGCCGCCGCGGATCCGGCCAAAGCGCCATCGGTCCACGCCGAGATGCTCGAGGAGCATGCGGAGGATGCGACCACGTTCGCGCCCGGCGGCACGCCGACGGCGCTTCCGGCTGACGGATCCGGCGGGGGGACCAGCGTCCAGGGCGCCGGCGCGATCGCCGGCCTGCCCAACGGCCTCAGCCACGAGGTGTTCGGCTACCTGCCCTATTGGACGCTGACCGGGGGCAACCTGCCGTACCTCGACTACGACCTCGTCACCACGATCGCCTACTTCTCGATTGGCGCGCTCCGGGACGGGACGCTCGACACGTCCACCGCCGGGTATGCCGCGTGGCATTCCGCCGCCATGACCGAGGTGATCTCGACCGCCCACCAGCAACGGGTCCGCGTCGTCCTGACGGTCACGATGATGGCCTGGGACGGGAACTACAACCGCATGCGGGACCTGCTCACGAACGGCACGAACCGGAACCGGCTGGCGCGCCAGATCGCGCGCGCGGTGCTCAGCCGAAACGCGGATGGCGTGAACCTGGACTTCGAGCCGATGCCGAACTTCCTCGAGTCGGACTACACGCTCTTCGTCCGGAAGGTGAAGAAGGAGCTGGTGGCGCAGGGCGCGGGCGACTACGTCACCGTCGCGACGACGGGCGGCGCCGCCAGCTGGGACGAGGGGTACGAGCTCACGGACAACGCCGACCCCAACCAGTCGGACCTGGTGTCGCCCGGCAGTGCCGACGCGATCATGGTCATGGCGTACGACTTCAACTGGTCGGGATCGGCGCGCGCCGGCGGCGTCGCTCCGCTCAACAGTGCGTACACCCTCGACGCCCGCCGCGCGATGGCGGCGTACCTGGCGCTCGTGCCGGCCTCGAAGCTCATCTGGGGCATCCCGTACTACGGTCGCTCGTGGACGACGACCACGTCGAACCTCAACGGCCGAACGTGCTCCAGCAGCGGCACCTGCACGGCGACCAGCTGGGCATCGACGTACGTCGACGCGCGCAGCGCCGCCGCGGCGCATGGGCGACGCTGGGACGACCCCGGGCAGGTCCCGTGGTATCGCTATCAGAGCTCGACCTACGGCACCTGGGTCCAGGGCTACTACGACGATCCTCGCTCGCTCGGGGTCAAGTACGAGTTCGCCAAGGCGAACCGCGTGCGGGGCGTCGGCATCTGGCACCTCCTGATGGACGGGTCGCGCCGCGAGCTGTGGACGACGATCGCGAAGGAGTTCGGGCCGCCGCCGTTCACCGATGTCGCCGGCAGCGGCTGGGAGGCGGCGATCACGTGGGTCTACCAGCACGGGGTCATGGTCGACGGCTGCAGCGCCACGAGGTTCTGCCCGTCGGCCGACCTGACGCGCGGCGCACTGGCGCAGGCGCTCGCCGACGGCTTGGGGTTGCCCTCCACGAGCACCGACTTCTTCACCGACGACGGCGCCAGCCGATTCGAGGACGGTATCAACCGCCTGGCGGCGGCCGGCCTGGCCCGAGGGTGCGGGAACCGCCACTACTGCCCGACTCAGAGCGTTCGCCGCGGCGGGCTCGCGTTGGCGCTGGCGACCGCGCTGGAGCTGCCGGCCGCCACCCGCGACTACTTCAGCGACGACAATGCCAGCCCGCACGAGGACGCCATCAACCGCATCGCCGCGGCCGGCATCGCGAGCGGGTGCGGTGGCGGCCGGTACTGTCCGAACGGGCGGGTCAGCCGCGGCCACGCCGCCGTCTTCCTGCGGAACGCCTTCGACTGATCGGTACTACGGCGCGCTCAACCGATCGAGGGGCGCGGCCGTGGACCATTTGGGCCATCGCCACCGGCCATGCGGGTCCGTAGGTTTCATCGCGAATCCACGCGTCACTCGGAGTGCCCCCTCTTGCGCCCTCGACTCGCCCGCTCATTCGCCGCTGCCACGCTGGCATCGCTCGTCCTCGCAGCCGCGGCAGTGCCGTTCTCGGCCCGGCCGGTGCTGGCCCGGGATGGCCAGACGTTCGTCGACCTCGTGAACGAGCACCGGGCCGACGCCGGCGTGCCGGCGGTGCGGTTGCATGACGTCGTCCAGCGCATCGCGGTCAGCCGCGCGAACCAGCTCGCGGATCGCCGCACGCTCAGCCACGACCTCGACTACGTCGCCGACCGCCTCGCGGCGAACGGCGTGTGCTGGCAGCAGATGGGCGAGATCATCGCCTATAACGGCCGGCCCGAGTCCGAGCGCGTCGCTCGCTTCGTGTACCAGTGGTACAACTCCGACCCGCACCGCGAGATCATGCTCGGCGAGGGCTACACGCACGCCGGCGGCAGCTGGACGACCGCGAGCGACGGCTACCACTACGCCGCGATGGTCTTCGTCAGGCTGTGCGGCGCCGACCCGTCGAGGACGTCGGACACGCCCTTCACCGACGTCGCCGGCACGGAGTGGGAGGCGAGCGTCGCGTGGGTGTACCGGCAGGGAATCATGGACGGCTGCCGCGCGACCAGGTTCTGCCCGCGCGGCGACCTGACGCGTGGCGCGCTGGCGCAGGCACTGGCCGACGGCCTCCACCTCCCCGCTACGGATGGCGACTTCTTCGCCGATGACGGCGGCAGCCGGTTCGAGGACGGGATCAACCGCCTGGCGGCCGCCGGCCTGGCCCGCGGGTGCGGGGGAGGCAACTACTGCCCGTCGCAGGCCGTCCGACGCGGGGCCCTGGCCACCGCGCTGGCGACCGCACTCCGGCTGCCGAAGTCCCGCGTGGACTACTTCCGCGATGACGGCGACAGCCCGCACGAGGGGAACATCAACCGGATCGCCGCCGCGGGCATCGCCGGCGGTTGCGGAGACCGGTCGTTCTGCCCGGATCGCGGCGTCCGCCGCGGCCACGCCACCGTCTTCCTGCGGCGGGCGTTCGACTGAGGGACGGCCTCCACCGGCGGCTGCCGTAGAATCGGCAGCCAATGACGACCAGCCCTCCAGCCGCCGCCGGCCGACGCACCGATGGGCGCGTGCCGAACCAGCTCCGCCCGGTGAAGATCGTCCCGGACTACCTGAAGTTCGCCGAGGGATCGGTCCTCATCCGCGTCGGCGACACCCGCGTGATCTGCGCCGCCACGATCGAGGACCGCGTCCCCGGCTGGATGCGCGGCAAGGGCCGGGGCTGGGTCACGGCCGAGTACAGCATGCTCCCGCGCGCCGGGACGGAGCGGAGCCAGCGCGAGGCCGCTCGAGGCGCGATCGGCGGCCGCACCCACGAGATCCAGCGCCTGATCGGGCGCAGCCTGCGCGGCGTCGTGGACATGCAGCGGCTCGGTGAGCGGACGATCACCCTCGACTGCGACGTGATTCAGGCCGATGGCGGGACGCGGACGGCCAGCATCACCGGCGCGTACGTCGCCCTCGCCCGGGCCCTCAACCGCTTCGGCATGAGTCACCTGCTCAGCGGGCAGGTCGCGGCCGTCAGCGTCGGGCTCGTCGGCGGCGTGGCGCACCTGGACCTCGACTACGGCGAGGACTCGACCGCGGAGGTCGACTTCAACGTCGTGATGACCGACGACGACCGGCTGATCGAGGTGCAGGGCACGGCCGAGCACGGCGCCTTCTCGCGCCAGCAGATGGACCAGATGGTCGACCTGGCGGTCGCGGGGATCCGCCAGCTCTTCGCCCTCCAGCGCACGGCGATCGAGGCCACCGCGTCCGAGTGAGGCCGCTGCTGGTCGCGACGACGAACGCCGGGAAGCAGAACGAGTTCCGACGCCTGCTGAGCCCGCTCGGCGCGGAGATCGTCACGCCTGACGGCATCGGGCTCGACCTGGAGGTCGACGAACCGCACGACACGTACGTCGAGAACGCGGCGGCCAAGGCGGCGGCCTATGCCAGGGCGTCCGGCATGGTCAGCGTCGCCGACGACTCCGGGATCGAGGTTGCCGCGCTCGGCTGGGGGCCGGGCGTCCGGAGCGCCCGCTGGGCCGGGGAGAAGGGCCGGGAGGCCGACCGCATGCTGGAGGCGCTCGCGGGCGCCGACGATCGCCGCGCGCGAATGGTGTGCGCGCTCGCCGTGGCGATCCCTCGTTCCCATGGCGACCCCGAGATCGAGACGTTCGGCGGCGTCATGGAGGGCAGCGTCGCGCCCGCTCGCCGCGGGGCCGGGGGATTCGGCTACGACCCGGTGTTCCTCGTCGACGGCCAGACGACCGCCGAGCTCCCGGACCCGGACAAGGATCGGATCAGCCATCGCGGACGCGCCGTCGCGGCTGCCCTGCCGCGGCTCCGCGAGCTGCTTGCCGAGCACTAGCCCATCGGTCCGGGACTCGCGGGGGGTACATCGTCAGGTCGTTCCGCGCTCGCACGCTGCCTAGGGTTGGTGAGGCCGAGGGGTTTCCACGGGTTCCGCGCATGGGGGCTCCAGGCCGAACCGAACCACACTGGAGCGCCCATATCGTGTCGCGAGCCGTCGCCTCCGCCCTCGCCGTCCTGCTCGTCCTCGTCGTGGTGACGCCAGCCGCAGCTGCGGGCGGAGCGTCGCGCGCTGCCGACGCGGCTGCCGGGGAGGCGGCGTCGGGCGAGGTCGTCCCGGGCGAGGTGGTCGTCGGCTGGCGCGACCCGAGCCGAGCTCAGAGCGTCTGGCGCGCGAGAGGGCTGGCCCGAGTCGCCCAGATCGAGGTCCACGGGCAGGCACGCTCGGCGTCGGTGTTGTCGACGCGCGGGCGCTCGGTCACTGCGGTGATCAAGGAGCTCGAGGCCGACCCGGCGGTCGCCTACGCCGAGCCGAACTTCCTCTTCTCGCTGCCGGACTTCGAGGTCGCCGGCGGCGTTCCGGCGGCTCCAACCGGCCAGGGCGCCGTCATGGGCGGCGTGGCGGTGAGCGACCCACAGACCAGCGGCCAGTACTCGCTCGACCAGATGCGCGTGCGCGACGCGTGGGAACGGACGAAGGGCGGCTCGAACCTCGTCGCCGTCCTCGACACCGGGGTGCAGGCCGGCCACCCGGACCTGCGCGACCGCGTCGCGAAGGGATACGACTTCGTGAACGACGACGCGGGCGCCTCGGACGACAACGGCCACGGCACGTGGGTCGCCGGCATCATCGCGGCGAACGCGAACGACGGCTACGGGATCGCCGGCATCAGCTGGAACGACCGGATCCTGCCCGTGAAGATCATGAACGCGAGTGGCACCGGCAGCACCGCGGACCTGGCGGCAGGCATCACCTATGCGGCGAACCGCGGCGCGGACGTCATCAACATGAGCGTCGGCGGCTTCCCGTACTCACAGGTCATCCAGGACGCGGTGAACAACGCCTGGAACAAGGGCGCGGTCCTCGTCGGCGCCGCCGGCAACAACGGCCGATACGAGAACTTCTACCCGGCCAGCTACGACCACGTCGTCAGCGTCAGCGCGACCCAGGTCGAGGACGAGTTCAGCCACTGGTCGAGCTTCGGCCCGAAGGTCGACGTCAGCGCGCCGGGATCGTCCGTCCTGACCACGAACTGCACCGCAGCGGCCTGCATGCACGAGGACTGGGGCTCCCACACCTACATCAGCGGCACGAGCTTCGCGACGCCGAACGTCGCCGGTGTCGTCGCCCTGCTCATGGCGCGCTACCCGACGAAGACCCCCGCACAGATCGTCAGCCGCCTGCTCGGCACGGTCGACGACCTCGGATACGCGGGAAGGGACGACCGCTACGGGATCGGCCGCGTCAACGCGTTCCGGGCCGTCGGGGCGTCGGTTGCGCAGCCGTCGCGTGGGCCGCGCGACGCGCTCGAGCGCAACAACTCGCTGGCCACCGCCGTGCGGATCGCGACCGGCCGCTCGACCGAGGCGACGATCTACCCCGCGGGCGACGTCGACTGGTTCAGCGTGCACGTGCCGCGGGCCGGCCGGATCGACGTCCGGGTCACCGGCGTCGTCGACTCGCGCGCGTACCCGTGGAACCGGAGCAATCTCCCGGTCGATCCGATCGTCGAGCTGTACGACAAGGCGGGCACGCTCGTCAGACACGTCGACCGTGAGTGGGAGTCCGGCGTCGAGCTCGCGCAGTACCCGGTCGGGCAGGGCACCGTCGTCTACATCCGCGTGATCAACTACTACGCGAACGGCAACCGAGCCCCGTACACCGTGACGCCGACGTTCGTCGACACCGTCGCGCCCGTCGCCACGATCCAGGCGCCCGCGGACGCGGCCACCGAGGTGACCCAGTGGACGCCGGCGGTCGCGACGTTCAACGAGGCTGTGCGGAACGTGTCGAGCGCGACCGTGCGGCTGCGCGACGTCGCTTCGAACACGCTCGTCCCCGCGTCGGTCTCGTACGACGCGGCGAGCCGTCGCGTGCGCCTGGTGCCGGCCGCGCGGCTTGGCGGCCACCGCGAGTATCGCGTCGAGCTCGCCGCGGCGATCACGGACCGTGCCGGGAACTCGCTCGCGCCGACGCGCGCGACGTTCACGACCAGTAACTATGCGTTCAGGGACATCCAGGGCACGACCTACGCCGCGGAGATCCAGTGGATCGCCGTCCGCCACATCCTCCCGGGCTGTGGCTCCGAGCGGTTCTGCCCGAGCGCCCGCGCGAACCGGATGGTGACGGCCGTGGCGCTCGACCGCGCGCTCGACCTCCCCCCGACCGACCGGAACCGCTTCACCGATGACGACGGGCTGCGCCACGAGGCGTCGATCAATCGCGTGGCGATGGCCGGGCTGATGACGAAGTGCGCGACGGCGATGTTCTGCCCGCACGACGCGGTGCGGCGCAGCGAGATGGCCACGGTCCTCGTGCGCGCGTTCGCCCTGCCCGCGACGAACGACGACTTCTTCACGGACGACGACGGCAGGTCCTACGAGGACGCCGTCAACCGTGCGGCGGCCGCCGGCCTGATGGCCGGCTGCGGCGGGACGAGCTTCTGCCCGGGCCAGTACGTGCGACGCGGCGAGCTGGCCGCGATCATGTACCGGGCGCTCGGCGACTGACCCTCGCGACCCACCCGGGCACGACCCGGGCACGGCTCGGCCTAGAATGTGGCCTCCCCGAAGGAGAGCAGATGGTCGAGCGTGCGGGGGTGCGCGTGCACCCGACCGCCGAGGTGTCGCCCGACGCGGTCATCGGTCCCGGCACCAGCATCTGGAACCAGGTCCAGGTGCGTGAGCACGCTCGGATCGGCGCCGGCTGCGTGATCGGCAAGAACGTGTACGTCGACGCGGGCGTCGTCATCGGCGACCGCGTGAAGATCCAGAACAACGTCAGCGTGTTTCGCGGCGTCACGATCGAGGACGGCGCGTTCATCGGCCCGCACGTGTGCTTCACCAACGACCGAGTCCCCCGCGCCGTGAACCGCGACGGATCGGCGAAGAGCGAAGAGGACTGGGAGGTCACGCCGATCCTCGTTCGTGCGGGCGCGGCGCTCGGGGCGAACAGCACGATCCTCCCGGGCGTCACCGTCGGACGCTGGGCGATGGTCGGCGCGGGCAGCGTCGTCGTCCGCGACGTCGCCGACCACGAGCTCGTCGTCGGCAACCCGGCACGGCGGCTGGGGAGCGCGTGCGCATGCGGGCAGCCCCTGCGCGACGTCGACGGCCGGCCGTTCTCCGGCGACTGCCCGACCTGTGGGGCGCCCTTCCCGCCGTGAGGGTCGCGACGATCGTCGGCGCGCGGCCCCAGTTCGTGAAGGCCGCACCGGTCAGCCGTGCCCTGTCCACGGCCGGTCACGACGAGGTCGTGATCCACACCGGCCAGCACTACGACGACGCCATGAGCGCCGCCTTCTTCCGCGACCTCGAGATGGACGAGCCCGCACTCAACCTCGACGTCGGCGGCGGCGGACACGGCGCGATGACCGGGGAGATGCTGCGACGGCTCGAGCCCGCGCTCCACGACGGTCGCCCCGATGGCGTGCTCGTCTACGGCGACACGAACTCGACCCTCGCCGGCGCGGTCGTCGCCGCGAAGCTCGTCCTCGACGATGGCAGGCGCCCCTGGCTCGCGCACGTCGAGGCCGGGCTTCGCTCGTTCAACCGGCGCATGCCGGAGGAGCGCAACCGCGTCGTCGCCGACCATCTCGCCGACCTGCTGCTCGCGCCGACGCCGGCCGCGATCGACAACCTGGCGAGGGAGGGCCTCGCGTCACGCGCCGAGCTGGTCGGGGACGTGATGGTCGACGCCCACGCCTGGGCGGTGTCACGCGCCGAGTCCCACCTCCCACCGATCGCGCGCGAGCACGGGCGCTTCGTCCTGCTCACGCTCCACCGTGCGGAGAACGTGGACGATCCCGCTCGGCTGCGCACGATCGTCGCCGGCCTCGACGTGTCGCTGCCGGTGATCTTCCCGGTCCACCCGCGGACGCGTGCCGCGCTCGACCGCGGCGGCATCGCATTGCCCTCGAACGTCGTGGCCATCGAACCGGTCGGGTACCTGGCGATGGTCGCGCTCGAGGCGTCCGCGGAGGCGATCGCGACCGACTCCGGCGGCGTGCAGAAGGAGGCGTACCTGTCGGGCGTCCCGTGCGTCACGCTGCGCGGCGAGACCGAGTGGGTCGAGACCGTCGAGGCCGGCTGGAACCGGCTCGTGGACGCCGATCCCGCCGCGCTCGCGGCGGCGCTGGCCGACGCCGCCTTCATGCACCGCGACCGTCCGAGGCCGCCGCTGTTCGGCGACGGAGAGGCCGCTCGGCGTATCGTTGCCGCACTCGAGCGACACGACGCGGCCGCTGCGGATGCGCGCGGCCCACAGGAGGAGGCGGTCCAATGATCCCGATCGCCCGCCCCCCGCAAGGATGACGCGCTCACCCGATGGCCCGCTGCGCGCCGGCGTGGTGGGCCTGGGCATGATGGGCCGCAACCACGTCAGGGTCTGGGACGAGGTCGTGGCCGATGCCGAGCTCGTCGCGGTCGCCGACCCGGACCCGGCGGCGCTCGACCGCGCCACGAAGGGCCGACGCGCCCGCGCCTTCGACGACGCCGAGCGGATGCTGGCCGAGGAGGAGCTCGACCTCGTCAGCATCGTCGCGCCGACGAGCCTCCACCTCCCCGCGACGCTCGCGGCGATCCGTGCGGGCGCGAACGTGCTCGTCGAGAAGCCGATCGCGGCGACGCGCGAGGAGGCCCAGGCGATGGTCGACGCGGCCGCGAGCGCCGGTCGGATGCTGACCGTCGGCCACATCGAGCGCTTCAACCCGGCGATCCGCGAGCTGCGCCGCCGGCTCGAGGCCGGCGAGCTCGGCCGCATCTTCCAGATCAGCGCAACCCGGCTGGGACCCTTCCCGGCGCGCATCCGCGACGTCGGGGTCGTCGTCGATCTCGCGCCGCACGACCTCGACATCATGCGGTACCTCGTCGGCGCCGAGCCGGTGCGCATCTACGCCGAGGTGGAGCGTCGGATCCACACCGAGCACGAGGACCTTTTCACCGGCACGGTCCGGTTCGCGAACGGCGTCCTGGGCGTGCTGAACATCAACTGGCTGACGCCGACGAAGCAGCGCGTGCTCACCGTCACCGGCGAGCGGGGCATGTATGTCGCCGACTACATCAGCCAGGATCTCGTCTTCTACGCCAACCCGACCGCGCCTGACGCGGCCGGCGCGCCGGATCCCGGGGCGCCCGTGACGACCGTCACCGAGGGCGAGATGACGCGTCGCGACGTCGTCCGCGAAGAGCCGCTGGCGGTCGAGCTCCGCGAGTTCGCGGTCGCCGTTCGAGACGGCGGGCCGCCACCGGTGGACCCCCACGACGCCATTGTCGCCCTGCTGCTCGCGCGCAAGATGGTCGAGTCCGCCCAGTCCGGTCGCGCCATCGCGGGGCGCGACCTCGAGGCGGTGCTCGCGTGAGGATCGCCGTCGTCGGGCTCGGGCACATCGGCCTTCCGCTCGCGGTCCAGTACGCCTCGCGCGGGCACGAGGTGACAGGCGTCGACGTCGACGAGCGGATCGTCGAGACGCTGAACGGCGGCGCATCGCCGCATGCCGACGAGCAGGCCCTGATCGACCGCGTGCCGGGCCTCGTTGCGGAGGGCCGCCTGCGCGCGACGACCTGGGCGGATCCGGCCGGCGTGCGGGAGGCGGAGGCGATCGTCGTGATCGTCCCGGTCGTCGTCGACGGGGATCGCCAGATCGACTTCGCGCCCATCGACGCGGCCACCCGCGACATCGCCGCCAACGTCTCACCGGGCACGCTCGTCGTCTACGAGACGACGCTGCCGGTCGGCACGACGCGCGACCGGTTCGGGCCCGTTCTCGCCGAGGGCAGCGGGCTCGAGCTCGATCGGGACCTGTTCCTGGCCTTCAGCCCCGAGCGGGTGCTCGTCGGCCGCGTCCTCCTCGACCTCCGGCGCTACCCGAAGATCGTCGGCGGGACGAGCCCCGAGAGCACCCGCCGCGCGGTCGAGTTCTATCGGTCCGTCCTCGACGAGGGGACCCAGGTGTGGGCGGTCGCCGATGCGGAGACCGCCGAGATGACGAAGCTCGCGGAGACGACCTACCGCGACGTGAACATCGCCTACGCCAACGAGCTGGCGCGCTACGCCGCGCGTCGCGGGATCGACGTGAGCGAGGTCATCGGTGCCGCGAACTCGCAGCCCTACAGCCACATCCATCAGCCCGGCGTCGGCGTCGGCGGCCACTGCATCCCGGTCTACCCGCACTTTCTCTTCAACGGCGACCCGGACCTCCGGCTCCCGCCCGCGGCCCGGGAGATCAACGAGTCGATGGCGAGGTTCGCCGTCGACGCCGTCGAGGACCGCATCGGCTCGCTGGACGGGCAGCCGGTGCTCGTGCTGGGCGTGGCCTACCGCGGCGACGTGAACGAGGACGCGTTCAGCTCCGCGTTCCGGCTGCGCGACGAGCTGCGCGCCGCGGGCGCCACGGTCCTGGCGCACGATCCCTACTTCTCGGGCGACCACCTTCGCGAGCACGGCTTCGAGCCGTATGACCTCGGCTCCGGGACGCCCATCCGGGTCGCGATCCTCCAGGCCGCCCACGAGGCGTATCGGTCGTTGGATCCCGCGACTCTGCCGGGCCTCGAGCTCTTCGTCGACGGCCGCAATGCGCTCGATCGCCAGGTCTTCGACCGCGCCGGAGTGACGTATGTCGGCATCGGGCGCTGACGCGCCGGCCGGCCTGCCGTCCGTCGGCCTGGCCGCCGGGCGTGGCGTGTGGGTGATCCTTCCCACCTACAACGAGCGCGGCAACGTCGAGCGGATCGCGGAGGCGATCCTCGGCGCGCTCCCTGAGGGCTCGCTCCTCATCGTCGACGACTCGTCGCCCGATGGCACCGGCCAGCTGGCGGACACGATCGCGGCGCGTGAGGAACGCGTCTCGGTGCTCCACCGGCGAGCGAAGGAGGGCCTGGGCGTCGCGTACCGGGATGGGTTCCGCTGGGTGCTCGCTCGGCGGGACGCACAGGCCGTGGTCCAGATGGATGCCGACTTCAGCCACGACCCGGCCGACCTGCCGCGCCTGCTCGCGCCACTCATGGGCAACGCCGACCTCGTGCTGGGCACGCGGTACATGCCGGGCGGCACGACCGTCGGCTGGCCGTGGTACCGCCGCCTCATCAGCCGCGGCGGAACGCTGTTCGCGCGCACCGTGCTGCTCCTGCCGTATCGCGACCTCACCGGTGGCTTCAAGGCGTGGAGGCGAGAGCTGCTGGACGACATCCGCCTGCGCGAGACCTCGGGGTCGGGCTACGGCTTCCAGGTCGAGACCACGTGGTGGGCGCACCGGCGCGGCGCGAGCATCGTCCAGGTGCCGATCGTCTTCCGCGAGCGGACCGAGGGCTCCTCGAAGATGACCGGCGCGATCGTCCGTGAGGCGATGCTGCTCGTCATGCGCCTGCGCCTGGGCGCGATGCTCGAGCCGTTCCGGCGTCGATGAGCGCCGCTGCACTCCGAACCGGCTTGGGCTAGGATGGCGCCTCGCCCGATCCCGCGGCCGATGAGGGCCGCACGCCGAGCCGCCGCATGACCAGATACGGATGACCCTTCGCTCCCGACCCGTTCTCGACCGTCGGCACCGCCCGCGCTGGCAGGACGAGCTGCGCACGCAGCAGCTGATCGTCGTCGGCTTCGCGATCGCGATCGCGGTCGCGATCGGCATCTTCGGGGCCGCGGCCTGGAACTTCTACTGGGAGGCGCACCAGCGTCCGGTGGCCGCCGTCGCCGGCACGAGCTTCGACCGAGGCGACCTCAACACGCGCCAGACGATCCTCACGATGGAGCTCGTCGCCGAGCTCCAGGAGCTCCAGGGGCAGCTCGCCGGCGGGCCGCGTGACGCGATCATCAACCAGCAGGTCGAGCAGCTGAACCAGCGCTCGACGACGCTGACGAACGATGCGGTCGCGTCGCTCGTCGACGGGGAGGTGCTCGCGTCGCGAGCCGGGGAGTTCGACGTGACCGTCTCGGACGACGACGTCGACGCAGAGGTCGCGACGCGCCTGGCGCTCCGCGAGCGGATCCAGGCCAGCCTGATCCTGATCGCTGCCCTGCCGGACGACGCGGACCCCGAGAGCGAGCCGACCGACGAGCAGCGCGCCGACGCGGTCGAGGCGGCGCAGGCCGCCAAGGAGCGGGTCGAGGACGGCGAGCAGTTCTCGGCGGTCGCCACCGACGTGAGCGACGACTTCACGGCCCAGTCCGGCGGCGCCCTCGGCTGGTTCGAGGATGGGGACGTCGCGTACGACGCGTACTTCGACGCCCTGGCCGATGCGGGGGCCGGAGACCTCGTCGGACCGATCGAGACGGATCGCGGCGCGGCGGTGCTCCAGCTCGTCGCTCGACGCGAGGCGACCGGCGAGGGCCCGCTCGTGCGCCTGCTCCATGACAACGGCGTCAGTGACGAGGAGTATCGCGACTACGTCCGCAGCGACCTCCTCGACGATGCCTACCGGGCGCACTTCGAGACCGATGTCGTCCGCTCGCCGGCACCCCAACGACGGGTTGCGCAGATCGTCATCGCACCGGTCCAGGGCGAGATCGTGCCCCAGGAGCGTGCGCGCCACATCCTCGTCCAGCCCGATCCCGATCTCGAGAACCAGGACGAGGCGACCGACGAGCAGTGGGAGGCCGCGCGCCGAGAGGCGGAGGAGGTCCGCGAGCTCGTGTCGACGGAGGACGCCGACTGGAACGAGATCGCCGCTGAGCACAGCGACGATACCGGCTCGGGCGCGCGAGGCGGCGACCTGGGCTGGTCCGACCCGCAGAGCTCCCCGTACGTGCCCGAGTTCGCGGCGGCGCTCGAGGAGCTCGAGGTCGGCGAGGTCAGCGACCTCGTCAGGACCCAGTTCGGCTACCACGTCATCCAGAAGACGGGCGAGCGCGAGAGCCCGCAGGCCGAGGCCCAGGACATCCTGTCACAGCTCGAGGACGATCCCGACGCCTTCGCCGACCTGGCGCGCCAGTACAGCGAGGATCCGGAGACCGCCGCCGATGGCGGCGAGCTCGGCTGGGTGGCGCACTACCAGCTCGGACGGATGCAGGAGGACGCGGTCTTCGCCCTCGATGAGGTCGGCGAGATCAGCCCGGTCGTCGACACCGGGGAGGGCGGGCTCGTCATCTACAGGCTCCTCGAGACGAGCGAGAGCGAGGAGATCGACGCGGATCGCCTCGACGAGATCCACCAGAACGGCTTCGCTCGCTGGCTCGACGAGGTCGTGCGCAGCGGTGTCGACACCTGGCGCGATCCGCAGTACGACCCCGCGACCACGCCCGCCTGACCGATGAGCGCGGGCACCTCGCGCGGCATCGACGAGCTGCTCGCCCGCGCGGGCATCGACGCGGGGGACGGCGTGCAGGCGGTCGCCGCGACGCGGCTGCCATCGGTCGCCTTCGACCCGTCGCTGCCGCTCCTCGTCCTGCGGGGCGGCGCGGAGCCCGGCGACACCCTGCCGGGCCGCCACGCGCGACGCGGGCCGCGCGCCGTCCTGGCCGCCCTCTACCCGCCGGGCCACGTCCTGCGGCGCCTGTCGGATGACGAGCCCCTCGCGCTCGAGGCGGTCGACGAGGCGGCCCTGATCGACGACGACTGGCTCGTCCCGCCGCTCGATCCGATCGACAACCTCGCGAGCCCGCACGGCATGGCGGCGATCAGCGCCCGGCTGCGCGCGCCGGACGGCTGTCCATGGGACCGCAAGCAGACCCACCTGAGCCTGCGGCCGTACCTCCTCGAGGAGGCGTACGAGACCGTCGACGCCATCGAGCACGGCGCGCCGGCGGACCTGGCGGAGGAGCTCGGCGACCTCCTGCTGCAGGTCATCCTCCACGCGCAGTTCGCCGCGGAGGAGGGGGACT
This sequence comes from uncultured bacterium, assembly GCA_965652075.1. Lineage (GTDB taxonomy): Bacteria > Chloroflexota > Limnocylindria > QHBO01 > QHBO01 > JACDBZ01. The sequence continues at coordinate 30,096 of CBFGTN010000005.1, read as the reverse complement.
TCGACCTCACCGACGTCTATCGCTCGATCGCCGGCAAGATCGTCCGTCGCCATCCGCACGTCTTCGGGGACGTCACTGCCACCGAGGTCGAGCAGGTCCTCAGGAACTGGGAGACGATCAAGGCCGATGAGCGCGCCGAGCGCGGCAAGGCGAGGACCGATGCGTTCGGCGACGTCGCCCGCGCGCTGCCGGCCCTTCCCGCCAGCCGCGAGATCCAGGAGCGCGCGTCCTCGCTCGGCTGGGACTGGGACGCGATCGAGGGCGTCTGGGACAAGGTCGGCGAGGAGCTCGAGGAGCTGCGTACGGCCTCGTCGGACGAGGAGCGGCTGCACGAGCTCGGTGACGTCCTCTTCGCGCTCGTGAACCTCGGGCGCTGGATGAAGCTCGACCCCGAGGAGGCGCTGCGTGCCGCGAACCACCGCTGGCTCGCGCGCTATCGACGCGTCGAAGCCCTCGCGGCCGAGCGCGGCGTCGACCTGGGGTCGCTGACGCTCGAGGAAAAGGACGTCTTCTGGGACGAGGTCAAGGGCGGATGACGCGTGTCGCGATCGTCGTGCACGCCATCTACCCCGGGGACCCGCGGGTCCGACGCCAGAGCGATGCGCTGACCGACGCCGGCCACGAGGTCGACGTCTTCGCCCTTCGCCAGCCCGGCGAGACGGCCGACGAGACGAACCGGCGAGAGCGGATCGTCCGCCTGCCGATGAACCGGCTGTTCACCGGGTTCGCCGGGCACCTCGCCGAGTACGCCGCCTTCACCGCGATGGCCACCTGGCGCCTGGCGCGCGAGCACCGACGGCGCCGCTACGACCTGGTGCAGGTCGCGACCGTGCCGGACTTCCTCGGCTTCGCGGCGGTGCCCGAGAAGCTCGCGGGCGTCCCGCTCCTCCTCGACCTTCACGAGGACATGCCCGAGTTCTTCCGCGACCGATTCAGCGCCCCGCTGCTCCGGCCGCTGATGCCCGTCGTCGACGGCGTCACGCGCGCGTCCGCTGCACTTGCCGATGAGCTCATCACCGTCCACGAGCCGCTGCGACAGCTGTCGATCGCGCGCGGGGTGCCGCCCGGGAAGATCGACGTGGTGATGAACTCCGCCGACCAGCGCCTCTTCGATCCGTCACGTCACGCGCGGCGGCCGTTCATGGCCGACGGGACGCTGAGGCTCATCCATCACTCGAACCTGCAGCGCATCTACGGCCTCGACGTCGCGATTCGCGGCCTGGCCACGTTGCCCGCGGACCTTCCGTGGCGCCTGGACGTGTACGGCGATGGCCCGTGGCGCGCGCCGATCGAGGCCGCCATCGAGCAGACCGGAACGGCCGGCCGGGTCACGCTCCACGGCCGGGTCCTCATCGACGACCTGCCCGCGCTCCTTGCCGGCGCCGACATCGGCCTCGTCCCCTCGCTTGCCGAGCCGTACCTCCAGTACTCGCTGAGCACGAAGTTCCTCGAGTACGCGGCGATGGGCGTGCCGGCCGTCGCCAGCGACCTCGCCACGCTGCGCCACCACTTCACCGATGCCGCCGTCCGCTTCGTCCCCGGTGGAGACCCGGACGCCCTGGCCCGCGCCGTCGTCGAGCTCGCCGCCGATCCGGAGGACACCGTCGCGATGGGCCTCGCCGCGCAGCGGGAGGCGGCGGCCTACGACTGGGAGCACCAGAAGGCGCGCTACCTCGAGGTCGTCGATCGGCTCATCCGCCCGTCGCAGCGATCCAGGGAATGAAGCGCCTGGTCCGGCTGCGATCACGGGCGTAGCCCGCGAAGCGGCGCTCGAGCCAGCCCCCTCGCGCGCGCCGGAGTGACGGCAGGTTCGTCGGTGGCCGCTGAGCGACGGCGTCTGCGCGAGGTCGGGGCCGGGGATGCTACGCTCGGTGACCTTCGTCGGGCGCTCGATGCGAGCGCGAACGCCGCGGGGCGTAGATCAGTCTGGTAGATCGCCTGCTTTGGGAGCAGGAGGCCGCCGGTTCGAATCCGGCCGCCCCGACCATTGCCCGAGCCCGGGTTGCGTCAGGCGCTACCATCGCGCCCGATGCTGACCGCCCTGACCTCCGCCGTGGCCCTGGTCGTGAGCCTGGCGGTCACTCCGATCGTGCGGCTCGTCGCCGAGCGGAGGGGCCTCCTCGACGAGCCGGATGCCGAGCGCAAGGTCCACGAGTTCCCGGTCCCGCGGCTCGGCGGCCTGGCGATCGCGATCGCCTTCGCCGTCGCCATCGGCTTCGCGGCGATCGCGACGAACGATCTCACGGGCGAGTTTCTCCGTCCGAACCGCGCCCCGGCGATCCTCGCCGGCGCCGCCCTGCTGGTGATCGTCGGCGTCATCGACGACGTCCGCGGGATGCGGGCGATGGTGAAGCTCCTGTGGCAGGTCGCCGCCGCGGTGCTCGCCTTCGCGATGGGCCTGAGCATCGAACACCTCGAGCTGCCGTGGGGCACGGTCAGCATGGGCCTGCTGGCGCTTCCGCTGACGGTCGTCTGGCTCGTGGTGATCATCAACGCGATCAACCTGATCGACGGCCTGGATGGACTGGCGACGGGTGTCGTCCTCACGGCGCTCGGCGCCTTCGCGCTCCTCTCCGCCTCGGCCGGCGTCGACCCGACGCTGCCGATCATCGCGGCGACCGGTGGCGCCGCCATCGGCTTCCTCGCCTACAACCTGTATCCCGCGTCGATCATCATGGGCGACACCGGCTCGATGTTCCTCGGCTTCGTCGTCGGCGCGGTGGCGATCGCCCTGACGCAGGACGGCCTGAACCCGCAGCCGCCGATCGTGCCGATCGTCGCGCTCGCCATCCCGCTCGTCGACACGGCATGGGCGGTCATCCGCCGCACCTCGCGCGGCGACCCGTTCTTCGTGGCCGATCGCGGCCACATCCACCACCAGCTCCTGCGAGCCGGACTGACCCAGCGTGATGCGATGCTGTTCCTGACCGCGGTCTCGGCCGCGCTGGCGGTCGTCGCGGTCCTGCTCGGCGAGATCCGCTAGGGCGTCTCCGCGCCCGCGGCCGGGTCGCTCGTCGGGCCGGGCGCCGTCGAGCCGAGATACCAGCCCTCGAGCGCCTCGAGGCCGAAGAGCCGCGCCATCTCGTCGCGGATCGCATCCCGCTTCGGGATGAGCAGGTAGTTGACATCCGGATCGACCGGGAGGTCGACGAACTCCGGATAGCCGAGGACCACGCGCTCGATGTCCGGGCCGGTGATGACCGGCAGGAGGCTCGCGAAGTCCCCCGCCTGACTGCGCGGGAAGTCGGTGCTCACGGTGTACCCGATCGCCGCGAGGAGCTGCGGCAGCTCGAGGAACGTGTCCGCCTCGCTCAGCTCCTGGCGCACCGCGAGCAGCACGCGCTGCTGGCGCTCCGCGCGGTCGAAATCGGTCTGCCCGACCCGCTCGCCGTCCGGCATCTCGATGTATCCCTGGCGGCTGCGCGCGTAGGCCAGCGCATCGATCCCGTTGTACACGTGGCAGCCCGCGGGGAGGACGAGGACCTCGTTCGTCTCCTCGTTCGTCAGGCTGCCGTCGAAGCGGCGGTCCACGAGCGTCCCGGGGAGGCAGAGCTCCACGCCGCCGATCGCGTCGACGATGCTCGCGAAGCCGGCCATGTCGACGAGCGCGTAGTGGTGGATCTCGAGGCCGAGGTACAGGCCGATCGAGCGCTCGATCGTGCGGATGCCGCAGGCCTGCGGATCACTGGCGAGGTCCGGGCACCAGGTCGCCGCGTCGGCGGCGGCGCGCCCCGCGAGCGAGTTGACCTTGTCGGGGTACAGCCCGCCGGTGAAGAGCGACTCGTCGGGGAGCGGCACGTAGCCCGTGTCGCGTGGGACGGAGATCATGACGGCGGTCTTGGCGACCGGGTCGACGCTGACGACGAGGATGACGTCGGTCAGCACCGCCTCGCGTCCGGGTGCCGCGTCGGTCCCGAGCAGCAGGATGTTGATCCGCTCGGTGCCGTCCCACCGGAACTCCGGCTGGACGGATGCCTCTGGCTCGCCGCTGGCGCCGGGGACCAGCGCCGGGGGCGGGCGCTGTCCCGGGTCGAAGACCGCCCCCAGGGTCGTGTTGAACTGCACGACGACGATGCCGACCCAGGTGTGCATGGCGACGGTCAGCACGAGCAGGATGCCGACCGTCATGAGCGCGACGCGACGGTCGTGGCCCTGAATCCGCGACCACGGCGTGAGGCCGGCGTGCGCGATCGCGATCCCGCGCCAGGCGAGGATCAGGGCGTTGACGACGAGCACCGCGATCAGGAACTCGCTGGCGAAGATGCTGTTCCGGAGCCCACCGATCTGGCCCGTGGCGACGGCGACGATGGCGGCGATCACGAGCACCGCCGGGAGCGCGATGAGCAGTCCGAGCACCGGCCGTCCGGCATAGGCCTGGCCCATGCCCGGGAGCAGGAAGGACAGCACGGCGGCGAGCCAGGGGCGGTGTCGGTACTCGGCCTCCGGTGCCGTCGCAGAGTCGCGCGACATGCGGCCGCCACTCTAGCAAGGAAGCCAAAACGCGTCCCAACGCGGCCAATGTGGTGCGTCCCGTCCACGATTGGGGCAGTACGGGTGGGTTAGTACGTTTGCACCATCTCTCGCCCGGCCCGCATACTGGCCGCTCAGGCCGAGGGGCCCGCACTGAGCATCCAAATCTCGCCGCCGGACGAGGATCTGTGCCACTCCAGCTGACCGTTATCGCCGTCACCGCACTGCTCGCGGGCCTCCTCCTCGTCGGCATCATGCTCGCGGGGCGCCGTCGCCCGGTCACGTCCGCCTCCCCCGACGCCGTCGCCCTCACGCCGTACGTCCCCGCGGAGCCGAGCGCGGACGAGCGCTCGCCCGGCACCGATGCGACCCTGCGGGTCGTGTGGTGGCTGACGATCACGATCGTCATGCTCGGCGTCGGGATCAGCGGCTCGTTCGCGGCCGATCAGGCCCCGATCTTCCTGCTCGGCGGGGCCGCCGTGCTCGCGGTCGTCGTGTTCCGCGAGCTCGCTCCCGGGCCGCGTACCGGCCTCGGCCGCGTCGCGGAGCTCCTCGCGGCGACCGTCCTCATCGCCGCGCTCCTCGCGCTCACCGGGTACGCGTCATCGCCGTTCGCGATGCTGTTCGCGCTCGTCAGCGTGTCCGCGGCCCTCGCCTACGGGCCGCGGGCCGGCCTCGCCGCGGCCGGCCTCGCCACCGTCGCCTTCGCCACCGTCCTGGCGCTGGACCCGAACCTGGGCACCTACGGCCCGGAGGACGTGCTGCGGCTCTCCGTCGGCCTGATCGCGACGTGGCTGCTCGCGTTCGTGGCGATCGCCTATTCGGCCCATCAGCGACGCGCGATGGCGCGCGTGCTCGACCTCTCGCGGACCGATCCGCTCACCGGGCTCTTCAACCGCTCGCAGCTGTTCCTGACGCTCGAGCAGGAGGTGAGCCGGACGCGGCGCAGCGACCGTGGCTTCTGCGTGCTGATGATCGATGTCGACGGGCTGAAGGCGATCAACGACAGCGCCGGCCACCTGCGTGGCGACGAGGTGCTGCGCGCGCTGGGAACGGTCATCCACGGCTCGATCCGGACCGTCGACTCGGCCTACCGCTATGGCGGCGACGAGTTCGTCGTGCTCCTGCCGGAGACGGAGATCGTCGGCGCCTTCGTCGTCGCCGAGAAGATCCGAATCGGCGCGGAGGAGGTGGGGATGGTGGCCGGGGGAGGGGACCCGATCACGAGCGTCAGCATCGGCCTCGTCAGCCATCCGGAGGACGGGCTCGGGGCGGAGGAGCTGCTCGTCGCGGCCGACCGGGCGATGTACCAGGCCAAGTCGCTCGGCAAGAACCAGATCAGCGGCAACCCGCGACCGCGGCCCGCCCTGCTCGCGCGGCGCAGCTTCCCGGAGGTCGAGCCGCCGGCGGCTGCGGCCCCGGAGGCCTCATCCGAGGCTCGCGTGGAGACGCCGCCGGCCGCCGCGGCCCCTGACGAGCCAGGGGGCAACGGCGCGATGGCGCCACCCGAGGATCGCGCCGTGGCCGTCGAGCTCGGCCCGGTCGCGCAGGGCGACGAGCCCCGCCACGACGACGCGGAGGCCGATCCACAGGAGGTCCGGCGTCAGATCGAGGCGGCGAGCCGCTCGTTCGATCCCGACCACCAGATCCGCCGGGCGATGGACGCGTTCCTCTCGCCGGGGATCGGCGAGCGGGACCGCACCGACAACTAGCCGGGGCGTCAGCCCTCGTTGATCGCGCTGCCCTGCGGAACGATCTCCCACCACACCTTGCCCGGCGGCAGCTTCACCGGCTTGCCCGAGTCGGCGTACGTCCACTTCGTCTTGTCCGCCGCGTTGAGCCGCGACCAGCGGACGTCGTATCCCCGGCCGTCGACGTACACCACGCCCGTCCCCTCGTCGACGAGGTACTGGTAGCGGCGCGGGAAGCCGCCGGGATCGAGCTCTCCGGGGAGGATGTCCTGGCGCACGACCTGGACGACGACCGTCCGCGCCGAGATCCGATCGCCGGTGGTGGCGTCGAAGTTCGCCGCACCGCCATCGGTCCGCAGCCAGCGCTCGCTGCTCTCGTCCCAGGTCCAGCCGAAGTGCCAGAAGCTCGACGTGGACAGGCCGATGCTGTCCACGCGCCGGCCGGAGGGCATCCGGGCGTCGCGGTCGAACTGGAACGGCGCGCGCCCGGGGTTGTCGATGTCGGCGACGTCCCGCAGGCCGCCCTCCTCCATCTCGCGGCGCACCGCGTCGATGTCGAGGAAGACGTTGTGGGGGGCCGGCCAGACGCCCGCGCGCTGGAAGAAGTACCACCCCGTCGTCAGGCCGTTGACGCGCGGCACGCCCTGGGCGTTCAGGGTGTTGATCACCCTCCCGGCACCGCCGAAATGGACCGTCAGCCCGTGGAGCTGCTGATGGATGTCGGCGTTGAAGTAGCGCACCGAGCGCACCGGGCCGACCATCGCGTTGACCTGCGACCGGCACATGAAGACCGCCATGAAGCGCGTCGTGTCGCCCTCGACCGGCGCCTCGATGACGAGGTCCGCGCGGTTCAGGCCCGATGGCGGCCGGGCGATCGGGTTGTTCTCGATCTGGACGATGATCGGGACCCGGTCGGCCAGGTTCTGACGGCTGAGCTCGCCGCCGGTCATCGGGCAGCGCGCCTCGGGAGCCGGCGTCGGAGACGGCGTCGGAGACGGTGACGGCGTCGGCGAGGGGGTCGGCGAAGGGGTCGGCGACGCGGTCGGCGTGGGCTGCGGCGACGGGGTCGGGGTCGGCTCGGGAGCGGCGTTGACGACGGCGAACGCGGCGGCGGCCACGAGGACCACGGCCACCAGGGCGCCGACGATCAGGGCGCCACGGGATCGGGGGAGGTGCATCGGTGGGACATCCTAGCCGGGCCGGCGGGCCGACGCGAGTCCGCTGCTAGACTCAGCCTCCATGCCGGGCTTCTCCACGCGAGCCATCAGGGCGGCCAGCCGGGTGCCGGAGGCCCCGCAGGCGCCGGTGAACGTCCCGATCTACGCCACCAGCACGTTCGAGGTGTCCGACGCCACCGAGCTCGCTGAGCTCCTGGAGTTCGAGCGCCCCGGCCACTCGTACTCGCGCTACTCGAACCCGACGCACGACGCGCTCGAGCGGGCGCTCGCCGAGCTCGAGGGTGGCGAGGCCGCGCTCGTCACCGCCTCGGGCATGGCCGCGATCCATGCCGTCGTCCTGTCGATCCTGCGGACCGGCGACGCAGTGGTCATCCCGCGCGCCGTCTACGGCGGCACGATCGGCCTGGCCGCGTCCATTCTCGAGCGGTCCGGGATCCGCCATCGCACCGTGGACACGACGGACCGGGCCGCGGTCGAGGACGCGCTCGACGACGGTGTGAAGCTCCTGTGGCTCGAGACAATCAGCAACCCCACGACCGCCATGGCCGACGTGTCATCGCTGGCGGAACTCGCCCACGCTCGCGACGTCCTGGTCGGCGTGGACAACACGTTCGCCTCCCCGGCGCTCGCGAACCCGCTCGCGATGGGAGCCGACGTCGTCGTGCACTCGATGACGAAGTACATCGGCGGCCACTCGGATCTCATGGGCGGTGCGGTCGTCGGACCGGCAGCGCGCATCGACGCCGCGCGCCACACGATGATCAACGCCGGGGGCAACGCGTCGCCGTGGGAGGCGTTCCTCGCGCTCCGCGGGCTGAAGACGCTGGCGCTGCGCATGGAGCGCCACTCCTCGAACGCCCTGGCGGTGGCGAGGGCCCTGGAGGGCGCTCCGGGCGTCGACGCGGTGGGCTATCCGGGCCTCGAGTCGCACCCGCAGCACGCGCTGGCCTGCCGCATCCTCCGCAACGGCATGGCCGGCGGCATGCTCGCCCTCGAGCTCGCCGGCGGGCGCGCCGGCGGTGAGCGCTTCCTGGAGCGCGTTCGCGTCGCGGTCCACGCCACCAGCCTCGGCAGCGTCGAGACGCTCGTCAGCCATCCGGCCAGCTCCTCGCACCGGCAGCTGACCGATGCGGACCTCGCGAGCGCCGGCCTGTCGCCCGGAATGGTGCGCGTGTCGATCGGCCTGGAGGACGCCGAGGACCTGATCGCCGACCTCGTGGCCGCCGCCAGCCCATCCTGATGGCCGCGGCCCGGGCGGAGCTGGGCGCGGCTCAGGCCTCCGAGCGCTTCGCACGCGCCGCCGAACGCGCCCTCCGCCTCGCCGGGGACGGCCGCGTCGCGCTCGCGCTGCTCGCCGCCACCGGGATCGCGAACCTCGTTGCCGCCTTCCTTCCCGGCGGCCAGGGCCTCCTCGATGGCCTGCCGTACGCGATCCTGCTCGGCGGGCTGGCCCTGAGCGGAGTGGCGGCCGTCGCCGTCCGCGCCCCGGCCGCCTGGCGGGAGTGGCAGCGGCCGGGGCCGGTGCAGCCGGGCTCCGGTTCCCTGGAGCGCTTCCTGCCGGCGGCTGAGCCCGAAGTGCTCCTCGCCTCCCTCGCGCGGGCCGGGTATCGCGCCCGCCTGGAAGAGGGCCGCGCCGGACGCTGGGCCATCCACGGCGTGCGCCGCGGGTGGTCGCGGTTCGCCGGCATCCTCAGCCATCTCGCGCTCGTCCTGATCGTCCTCGGCGCGGCGGTGGGTGCCGCGTTCGGGTCGCAGATCGTCTTCACGCTGCTGCCCGGCGACCAGGCCCTGCTCGACGCCCCACGGCCCGGCTTCTCGGCCGCCGTGCGGCTCGACTCCTTCGACGCGGAGTTCGGCGCCGACGCGCGTCCGGAACGGCTCGACTCGCACGTCACCTTCCTGCGCGACGGCGCGCCCGTCCGCGAGCAGGTGCTCCGCGTCAACGAGCCCGGCGACTTCGGCGGCTACCTCGTCCATCCCTGGACGTACGGCCCGGCGGCGAACCTCCGAGTCACGACGCTCGACGGCAGCGCCCTGCTCGACGCGCCCGTGCCGCTCGACGGCGTCCGCGACGGCCTGCCGGTCGGGTCGACCGAGCTGCCGAGCGTCGGACTCGTCCTGGGGTTGGCGCTCAGTGATGAGGCAGGCGGCGAGCTCGGCGTGAGCGTCCTCGACGACGCGGGCGTCGTCGACTCGGCACGCCTGACCGCCGGCGCCACGGCCCGGATCGGCGACCTCGAGGTGAGCTTCGGGGGCTTCGACGCGTGGGTCACCTTCCTGTCGCGCAACGACCCGGGCCTCGGCATCCTGTTCGCCGGCGCCGTCCTGCTCGCGGGAACTCTCGCGGTCGCGTTCTGGCTCCCTCGGCGGCGCGTGACGATCCGGCCGGCCGCTGCGGGCGGCGTCCGTCTCGTCCTTCGCGGCGAGCGATTCGACCGCCCGACGGACGAGCTCGAACGGCTGGCCGCGCGCCTGGGCGACGCGGCGTGACGACCGTCCTCGACCTCTGGCGCGCGATCGATCCGGAGGCGCGGCTCGCGTCGGGGTCCGTCGAGCGCACGGCACGCCCGGTCCGCGGCGTCGCTCGCACTCGCGCGGCCCCACCGCACGTTCCGCCCATGACAGACGGCCAGCTCCTGGTCGCCGACGCCGCGGCGCTCCCGTCCGGCGGCATCGACGCGCTGCTCGCCGGCCTCCGCGAGGCGGAGCTCGATCCGGCCGCCGTGTGGCTGGCCGGTGAGGGGCTCCCGGCCCTCGAGGCCGCCGGCGACCCGCTGCCGGTGCTCGTCGGCGGTGGCCTGGCCGGCACGCGCGGCGAGTCCGCGGCCGCGTACCTCGACGGCGAGCGCGAGTGGCTCGCGTCGGTGACGGCGGAGCTGCGGCTGGCCGGGGCCGAGGCCGCCCTCGCCGATCCGCAGCCCTCGGCGCCGGCCGGCGTCGTCGCTGCACGGCTGCATCGCGGCGTGGCAGTCAGCGTGGACGGCGCGCTCGCCTCGCTCAACCCGCGCCCCGCGGGTCGTGCGCTCGCCACGCGCTTCGCCGCGGCGCATGCCAGGCTCCTCGGCGAGCGCGCGTCCTCGGCGAGTGCGGCCCGCCGCACGCGAGACGGCCTCTGGACCCTCGAGCGCTCGATCGGGCCGTCGGCGGCGGCGTGGCTCTTCGACGACCTGCCCTTCGCCGCCGTCGACGCCGTGGCGCTCGAGGCACTGGCCGTCACCCTGCGCGCCCTGCTGCGTCGCCGGCCGGCGGAGCGGGCGCTCGGACGCACGACCCGGGAGTCCCGCGTCCCGCCGTCGACCGGCGACTCGCTGCGCGACACGCTGCTGGCGGTCGCACGGGCGAACGGGAGGATCGCGCCGGCGGCTCGCAGTCTCGGGGTGCATCGGAACACCGTCCTGTACCGGCTGCATCGCGCCTCCGTGGACCTTGGCATCGACCCGCGGCGGCCGGAGGACGCGCTGCGGCTCCTGCGCGAGGCGGAGGCGGGGCGGGACTGACCGGCCCCATGGCCTTGTGCGGGTTGCACAAGGAAAGCGCGGCCGCGGCGGGGTCCGCATCGGTCCATCAACGGGTCCGGCGGCTACCGTGGTGATCCACCCACCACGTCCGATTTCGGAGGTTCCCCGTGGCCCCAACCAAGCTTGCCGCTGCCCTGAAGCTGGCGGAGGAACGCAACCTGCGCTTCGTCAGCCTCCAGTTCACCGACATCGTCGGGCACGTGAAGAGCGTGCAGGTGCCGATGCACCAGCTCACCGAGGCGGTCGAGCACGGCAAGTGGTTCGACGGCTCGAGCATCGAGGGCTTCGCCCGGATCGCCGAGTCCGACATGTTCCTGGTGCCCGACCTCGACACGTTCGCGGAGATCCCGTGGGAGGCGGGCGGCTCGGAGGTCAGCACCGGCAGCGCGCGCGTCATCTGCGACGTCTTCACCCCGGACGGGGACCCGTTCCCCGGGGATCCGCGTGGCGTGCTGCGTCGCCAGCTGGAGCGCGCCAAGAAGCTCGGGTTCACGTTCAACACCGGGCCGGAGCTCGAGTTCTTCCTCCTGCGCCGCGAGAACGGCGGCATCGAGCCCCTGCCGCACGACGCGGCCGGCTACTTCGACCTCTCCGAGGACCTCGGCACCGAGGTCCGCAAGGAGATGATGAACGCCCTCGAGGAGTTCGGGATCAAGGTCGAGACGGCGCACCACGAGGTCGCCACCGGCCAGCACGAGATCGACTTCCAGTACGCCGATGCGCTCCGCACCGCCGACAACGCCGTGACCTTCAAGACGACGTTGAAGGCGGTGGCGGCGACGAAGGGCCTGTACGCGACGTTCATGCCGAAGCCGTTCTTCGGGATCAACGGCTCGGGGATGCACACCCATCAGAGCCTGTGGGACGACAAGCGCGGCAAGAACGCGTTCAGCGATCCGAAGGACCCGTACGGCCTTTCGACGACCGCGCGCCAGTACATCGCCGGCACGCTCGAGCATGCGCGCGGGATGATCGCCGTCCTTGCGCCGCTCGTGAACTCGTACAAGCGCCTCGTCCCCGGGTTCGAGGCGCCGGTCTACATCGGCTGGGCGCGGATCAACCGATCGGCACTCATCCGCATCCCGCAGCACAGCAAGGGACAGGTCAACTCCGTGCGCATCGAGCTGCGCTGCCCGGACCCATCGTCGAATCCGTACCTCGCCTTCGCGTGCATGCTCGCTGCGGGACTGGACGGGATCGAGCGCAAGCTCACGCCGCCGGACCCGGTCGAGGAGAACCTCTATCACCTCGACGCCGCGAAGCTCGAGTCGCGCAAGATCCGCCAGCTGCCGGGCACGCTCCGCGAAGCGCTCGACGAGCTGTCGCGCGACGAGGTGATCCGCGACGCGCTCGGCGAGCACATCTTCGAGCGCTTCGTCGAGGCCAAGACCGAGGAGTGGGACGAGTATCGGATGCAGGTCTCGGCGTGGGAGGTCGACCGCTACCTCGAGGCGTTCTAGGTCGAGCCGGCGACGACCTCATCGAACACCTCGCCGAGGCGCGCGGCCAACGCCCGTCGCTCGTAGCGACCGTCCGGGTCCGCCGGAGGGCGCGGCGGCGGCGATGCGACGAGCCGAGCCAGCCCGTCGGCGACGGCGGACGGCGTGGGGTCGACGACGACCCCCCAGTCGAGCTCGGCGAGGATCGACCGTGTGTCGCCCTCCGGCGCCATCGCGAGGACCTGGCGGTCGAGGCCGATCGCCTCGAACAGCTTGCCCCCCACGAACAGGTCCCGATCCGGTCCATCGGCCAGGAGCAGGAGGGCCGCGTCCGCAGATCGAACGGCCGCGAGCGCCTCGCTGCGGGGGCGGAATCCGCGCACCTGGATCGTCTCCGGCATCCGGTCGATCGCCGCCTCCGCCCGCCGTTGGTTCGGCACGGACATCCAGCCGATGAACTCGACCCGCAGCCGCCGTGCGAGCGTCGGATCGCGCTCGACGGCGATCGCCAGGCCATCGAGGAAGGTCCCGAGCTCGCGCTCGCCGTAGACGCTCCCCGCGTACACGAGCCGGAACGGGCGCTCGGCACTCGCATCGGCCATGTCCGGCGCGCCGCCGCCGAGCTCGCCGCGGTCGTACCCGTTCGGGATGACCACGAACCGGCCGGCGCGTGCGGGATAGCGCCTGGCGTATCGCGCCCGCAGGCCGGGCGTGGCGAACACGATCCGCGCCGCGCGTTCGACGACCCAGCGCTCCATCCACGCCTCGAGACGAGCCCGGGCCGGCGATTGGGGGCGAGCGAACGCATTCCCGACCCACGGGTCTCGGAAGTCGGCGACCCATGGCACGCCGGCCGACGCGGCGGCGAGGCCCGCCGCCAGGTGCGTGGCGGCCGGCGGCGCCGACGAGTACACGACGTCGACCGGGTTGCGTCGGTGCACGTCTGCCGCCGCGGCGGCAGCGGCGGGCACCCACATCATCTGCTCGTCGGGGACGAAGACCGCGTCGATCCACGCGGCCCACGCCGCGTTCAGCCAGCCGGGCATGGCGGGGGCGGCTCGCGCCGGTCCGGCCGCGGACCGCGCCGCGTTGGGCCCGCCTCGCCCTCCCCGAAGCCGGGACAGGCCGGCGCGGGCCAGTGCTCGGAGGCCGGCCGGCTCGATGCAGGGGGCCCGGGTGACCTCGAGACGCGGATCGAGCCGCCCGAGCGCCTCCGGGTCGAGGACGCGATAGGCCGCACCGCGCGGCGCCACGACGCTCGGCTCCCAGCCGGCAAGCGGCAGATGCTCGACGAACTTCAGCGTGCGCTGCACGCCGACCCCGCCGGCGGGCGGAAAGTAGTAGGAGACGACGAGGACGCGCCGGGTCATCGAGTGGCTCCGTCGGCGCCGCCGGGCTCGCCGCGACCGGCCAGCGCGCCAAGCCGATGGCGCGCCGCCGAAGCAATGGCGACGAGACGCTGGACCTCGGATCGCGTCGGGACCAGGAGCGACCACGCCGACCGCCGCGTGAGGCGCACGGCGACGAACACGAGCGCCGCCGTGTTCACGGTGTACGAGATCGTCGACGCGAGGGAGGCGCCGAGGATCCCGATCAGCGGGATGAGCGCGACGTTGGCGACGAGGTTGACGGCGAGCGCGGCGATGGCCGCGACCGTGACCGGCGTCGGCCTGCCGATGCCCGAGACGTAGCTCGAGAGCACCTTCGCGACGGCCAGCGCCACGATCCCCGGAAGGATGAGCAGGAAGGCCGGAAGCGAACCGACGAATGCCGGGAGGATGAGGTGCACCGCGACGAACGCGGCCGGGATGAGCGCGATCGCGGCGAGCACGGTCACGAGGACCGTCATCCGGGTCACCATCGGCGTCGTCTCATCGGCGCTTCGACGCTCGGAGCCGGCCACGCGCGGGAAGAAGACGGTCGCGACCGAGTCGGGGACGAAGAAGGTCAGCTCGGCCAGGCTGACCGCGAGGGTGTACAGCCCGATCATCGAGGTCACGGCCTCGCTCGACCCGACGAGCAGAAAGCCGAGCAGGTAGATGTCGATCCGGTAGTTGAAGAAGCCCGTCACCGACGCCGGATACAGCCGAAGGCCGAACCGGCCGAGCTCGCCGACGCGGAGCGGCGCACCCGGCTCCGCGGGATCGGTCGTCACCCGCGCGGCGACCAGGACCACGGCGGCTCCGACCGCGGCGCCCACGACGCTGCCGATCACCGCGCCGGCTGGCCCGAGGTCGGCGAGGCCGACGAGCACCACGACGAGGCCGAAGCTGAGGAGCGATTGCGCAACGAGGATCGTGTTGTAGACGAGCAGCGTCTGGCGGCCGATGAGGATCGCCCCGCAGAACGATGCGATGAACTGGAAGGGCAGGGAGGCAAGCGCGACCCGGACCAGATCCTCGGGCGCGTTTCGCATCGCGGTCGCCTCGAGGGCGGGCAGGGCCAGCAGGGCGCCGAGGAGCAGCAGGAGCGAGAGGGCGATCCCCAGCCAGATCGCGCGCCGCCACAGGCTGCGCCCGGGCCTCCCGCCGCCCGCGAAGTACACGAAGGCTGACGGCAGGCCCAGCTGGCCGAGCGCGAACAGCGTCGAGGGCACCAGGATCGCGAGGGCATACTCGCCGCGTCCGGCGGGGCCGAGCAGTCGGGACAGCAGGAAGGCGGTCACCATCCCGATCCCGAACTGGAGCACGCGCGCGGTGAACACGCCGGCGACGCGGCGGACGAACGGGCTTCGCGGCGGCTCGCTCATCGGGTTCGAGCGCGCAGCATCAGGTAGAGCTGCTCCATCCGCTCCATGTTCCGCTGCAGGTCGGCGTTCGCGACCGCGTCCGCGCGCAGCAGCGCGCCGAGGCTGGCCAGGGCCGATGCCGGCATCTCGAGCACCGAGCGCATCGCCCGCGCGGTCTCGGCCGCGTCACCGACCGGCACGAGGAGCTGCGGGCTGATCGATCCGAGCCGCTCGCGCGGCCCCGGGAGGTCGGTGGCCACGACCGGCCGTCCGCAGGCCATCGCCTCCAGGATCGAGATCGGGATCGCATCGGACTCCGGGACCGACACGACGAGCGCGGCCGTGCGGACGAGGTCGAGCATGAGGTCGTCGTCGATCGCGTCGAGCAGGCGGACCCGGTCGCCCAGGGCGTGGCGGGCGATCCGGCGCCGGACGTCGTCGAGGGTCGTCGGCTCGGCGTTCCGCGTCGTCATCACCAGGTCCACGGTTGGCGGAAGCTCGGCGACGGCGTCGACCACGACGTCCGGCCGGTAGAGCGGCCGGATCGCGCGCGGCGCCAGGATGAACGGCCGGCCGACCAGCGCCGGCGGCGGGCTCACGTCGGCGGCAGGCGCGAATCGGTCCGTGTCCACTCCGAACATGATCCGCGCGATCCGATCCACCGGCGTGCCGTAGCGGACGACCTCGGACTGCATGTGGTCGGAAACGACCGTCACGAGGTCGGCGTCGCGCAGCGTCAGGCCGGCCCAGAGTCGCGCGCGCCGGGACTCGCGCGGGGTGACGAACAGGTCCGACCCCCACGGGGTGACGACGGACGGATGGAAGCCGCTGAGCCGAGCCTGCCATCCATGACGGGTCAGGTAGTGGGCGTGGAGGATCTCGGGCCGCACGGTCGCGAGTGCGGCGCGCAGCCTCCGGCGTCCCTGGAGCGAGCTGACGAACGGAAGCCGCCGCCGTCCGAAGCGCCGATACGGATGCGGCCGGATGGCCGCATGCAGCCCGGGCTGGATGACGTCCTCGCTACCGACGAGCAGCGTCACGTCGTGCCCGCGATCGGCGAAGAAGCCGAGCCAGCGCCGAGTGTGCACGCTGTTCGGATCGGCGAGGTACGCGAGCCGCAGCGGACGGGACACGAGCGCATGATAGGGAAGGCCGCTCGAGCACCCGACCGAGCGGCGTGATCATTCGCGCACGATGCGCAGTCCGACGAACCCGAGTGTGAGGCGCCGAGGCCGGCCATGGCCCGGTGGCATACTGCGGCCATCCAGGCACCGCGGAATTCCTCGCGCGTGCCTCCCGGATCGGAGGAGCCGTGTCGGACGTCGTCGCCGTCACCGGGGGTGATGGCTTCATCGGATCGCACCTCGTCGAGCGCCTCGTCGCGGACGGGCACCGCGTCCGGGCCATGGCCCTGTACTCCGCATTCGGGACGCGCGGCTGGCTCGACCACCTCCCCGACGACGTCGCAGCCCAGGTCGAGGTCGTCTCCGCGGACGTGCGTGACCCACGCGCGGTCCGCGAGTTCATCGGCGACGCGTCGGTCGTGTACCACCTCGCCGCGCTCATCGCGATCCCGTACTCGTACCGCGCGCCGCAGTCCTACCTCGACACGAACGCGAGCGGGACGCTCAACGTGCTGGAGGCCGCCCGCGACCTCGGCACGGACCGCGTCGTCCACACCTCCACGAGCGAGGTCTACGGAACCGCGGTGCGAGTGCCGATCGACGAGTCCCATCCGCTCCATGCGCAGTCGCCGTACGCGGCGTCCAAGATCGCGGCCGACAAGCTGGCGGAGAGCTATCACCTCAGCTTCGACGTGCCGGTCGTCACGCTGCGACCGTTCAACACCTACGGGCCGCGCCAGTCGGCTCGGGCCGTCATCCCGACCGTGGCGACGCAGCTCGCGGCAGGCACGCGCCCGCTGCGCCTCGGCCTGCTGACCCCGACCCGGGACTTCAACCACGTCGCCGATACGGTCGCCGCCTTCGTCGCCGTCGGCACGGCTGGCGCGGACCGCGTCGTCGGGCGCGCCTTCAACTCCGGCAGCGGGACGGAGACGTCGATCGCCGAGGTCGTGTCGATCGTCGGGGACATCCTGGGCATCGAGCCCGAGGTCGAGCCGGAGGACGAGCGGATGCGGCCGGACGCGTCGGAGGTGATGCGCCTCGTTGCCGATGCGACCGCGCTGCGGGACGCGACCGGGTGGGCGCCCGCGGTGAGCCTGCGCGACGGGCTGGCCGGCACGGTTGCCTGGTTCAGCGACCCGCACAACCTCGCCCGTTATCGCACCGATCGCTTCGTCCTGTGAGGCACGCGGTCCTGCTCGCCGGCGGCAAGGGCACGCGCCTGCGGCCATACACCACGTCGCTGCCGAAGCCGCTCGTGCCACTGGGCGATGGGTCGATCATCGAGCTCGTCCTCCGACAGCTCGCACGCCACGGCTTCGAACGGGCGACGCTCGCCATCGGCCACCTCGGCCACCTCATCGAGGCCGTGGTCGGGGACGGCTCGCAGTGGGGCATCGCGGTCGACTACGTCAGCGAGGACGAGCCGCTCGGCACGATGGGCCCGGTCGTCGCGAACCTGGACCGCTTCCCGGAGCACTTCCTCGTCCTGAACGGCGACGTCCTGACCGATCTCGACTTTGGCTCCGTCCTCGACCGCCATGCCGCGAACACGCCGGCACTCACGGTGGCGACGTATCGGCGACGCGTGCCGATCGACTTCGGCGTCCTCGAGGCCGAGGGCGGGCGCGTGATCGCCTTCCGCGAGAAGCCGACACTCGACTACACGGTGAGCATGGGCGTCTACGGCGTCACGCGCGCGACCTTCGCGGGATTCGATGCTGGAGCGCCGCTCGGCTTCGACGAGCTCGTCCTGCACCTGCTGGAGACCGGCGCGCGGGTCGACGCGTACGAGTACGACGGCTACTGGCTCGACATCGGCCGGCCGGAGGACTACGACCAGGCGACCGCCGACTATCCGACGTTGCGCCGCACGCTCCTCGGGGAGTGACGTGAGCGGCGTCCTGGTCGTCGGCGCTGCCGGCTTCATCGGGCAAGCCGTCCTTGGCGAGGTCGAGCGATCCGGGGTCGCCGCCGGCGCGATCGTCGGCGGGCCCTCGGCGAGGGTCGCGAGCGCGCACGTGCTGCGCGTCGCAGCCGAGTCCGTCGACCCGCTGGCGCGCCTGCTCGAACGGCTCGGGCCGGCGGTGATCGTCAACTGCGCGGGACGAACGGAGGGTGATCCGGACGAGCTGTTCGACGCGAACGTCGAGCCCGTCCGCGCCATCCTGGGCGCGATGCGCGCCGCTGTCCCACGCGCGCGCCTCGTGCACCTTGGGTCCGCCGCCGAGTACGCGGCCGCCTCGAGCGAGATGACCGATGAGGGGGCCCCGCTCGACGCGTCGACGCCCTACGCGTCGACGCCCTACGCCGCGGCGAAGCTCGGCGCATTCCGCCTCGTGGACGATGCGGCCGCATCGGGGCTCGACGCGATCACCGCCCGCGTCTTCAACCCGATCGGCCCCGGGATGCCGAAGTCGTCGCTGCCCGGACGCGCGACGCGCGTGCTGCGCGATGCGGTCGAGCGAGGCGACCGCGAGGTCGAGCTCGGCCCGCTCGACGCGATCCGCGACTACGTCGACGTTCGCGACGTCGCGACGGCGGTGCTCGCGCTGGCGACGGCGCCGCGGCTCGAGCATCGGGTCTACAACGTCGGATCCGGCCGAGCGACGCTCGTCAGGGACCTGGTGCGCCTGATCGCTGATCGCGTCGGCTTCACGGGCGCGATCCGCGAGTCTGCGGCCGCGTCGCCGCGGTCGGTGGGGGTCGGTCGCCGGGTCGCCGACATCGGCCGCATCCGATCCCTCGGCTGGGTCCCGGCCGTGCCGCTGCCCGACTCGGTGGAGGCGCTCGTCGCGGCCGCCGAAGAGGAAGGGAACCGATGAGCCGCCGGCGACTGCTGCTCGTCTCGATGTACCCGCTCGATGCCGGGCTGTGGGGGCCGACCGTGCGGATCACCCACCTTCGCGACGAGCTCGCGAGCCTCGCGGACCTCGACGTCATCGACGGGTATCGAGCCGCGCGTCGAGGGCGCCTGTGGCGGTACGCGCTCGGTGGGCGGCTGCGAGGGCTGGATGGGATCTACGTCGAGAGCTCGACGTTCGCGCCTTCGGAGTCCGACCTCGCGATCCTCGGCCTCGCGCATGCCCTCGGCATCCCGATCGTCACCTACGTCCGCGACGCGTATCAGCTGTTTCCAGAGATCTACCCACGCGACTCGCCGAAGCGCCGGCTCGCGGCCGCCGCGTTCCATCCCGCCATCCGGGCTCTCGGCGCCGTCTCCTCCCACCTCGCCTTTCCGACTCGGGCCCTCGCGGACGCGGTGCTCGGGCAGGGAGCCGACGCCCCGCTGCTTCCGCCGGGTGCCCCGGCTCCCGTGGACGTCCCGCGCGAAGCGACCGCGAACCGCATCCTGTACGTGGGCGACGCGCGCCTCGCGGCGCAGGGCGCCGACAGCCTGCTCGAGGCGGTCACGATTGCCCGCGGGGCCGGCGTCGAGGTCGAGCTGGACGTCGTCAGTCGCGCGGGCCAGGAGCCGGCACCGCCGCACCCGTCCTGGCTGCACGTC
Source organism: uncultured bacterium (assembly GCA_965652075.1). Taxonomy (GTDB): domain Bacteria; phylum Chloroflexota; class Limnocylindria; order QHBO01; family QHBO01; genus JACDBZ01. The sequence goes on along the minus strand of CBFGTN010000005.1, from coordinate 10,440 downwards.
CATCGCGCCGAGGGCCGTGCGATCCATGCGCTGCTGTCGAATGTCATCGCCACCGCGATCCCGCGACCGCGGAACCGCTACAACGACCTCGCGCTGCCGATCAAGCTGTTCGACTACCTCTCCTACGGCCGGCCGCTCCTCGTGACCGACTGTCCGGAGCAGGCCCGCGTGGTCGCCGGCGCGGACGCAGGGGTCGTCATGGAGGACGACGCGCCGGGCATCGCCGACGGGATCGTGCGGCTCGCGTCCGCATCGTCAGGTGAGCTCGACCGATGGTCGGCGAATGCGTCGAGCGCGGCGCGGGCGGCATCGTGGGCGGATCGCGCCCATCGGATCATGGACCTCCTGTCCAGCGGTCCGCGATGAACGCCGCGAACGACGCGCCCGAGGCCCGGCCGGCGCCGGGCTTCGGCAGCCGGATCGCGAGCGACTCGCTCGTCTACGGGATGGGCGGCATCGCCAACCAGGCCGTGGCGATCCTGCTGGTCCCGATCTACGCCAGCGTGCTGGGCGCGAGCGGCGTCGGCGTCACCGGCGTTCTGAACTCGGTGATCTCTCTGGCGCTGATGCTCGTCGGCCTGGCACTGCCCCAGGCGTTCTTCCGCTGGTACCTCCGCGAGGCGGACGGACCGTTCGAGCGCGCCCATGTGCTGCGAACGACGCTCGCCATCCGGATCGCCGCATCGCTCGCCGGCTTCGCCGTCGTGCTCCTCGCGACTGTGCCGCTGACGCTCATCCTCTACGGCGGCGCGAACCTCGCCGTGTTCGCCCTGGCGGCCCCGATCGTCATGCTCGACTCGTTCAACGGGATCCCGCTCTCGTTCCTGCGCGCGGAGCGACGGCCGCGAGACTACGTCGTCATCACCCTGACGCGGGCGGCGACCGGCACGGTGCTGATCCTGTTTCTCGTCGTCGCCCTGGAGCTCGGCGTCGTCGGCGTGTCGCTCGGCTCCGCGATCGCGGCCACCCTCGCCGCCGGTGTCGGCTCGTTCGTCCTCTGGCGTACCGGCGTGTGGCGGCCCCTCGTCGATCGGGACCTCTCGCGGGCGATGCTATCGTTCGCGTTGCCCCTCGTGCCCGCTGGCGTGGCCGGCTGGACGCTGAACCTGGCCGATCGTCCGCTGCTGCAGGCCTTCACCGGCAGCACCGAGATCGTGGGTGTCTACACGACCGGGTACACCGCCGGTCTCGTGATCAACGCGCTCGTCATCCAGCCGTTCACGCTCTCGTGGGGTGCCATCTCGTGGGAGATCTCGCAGTCTCCCGACGCCCACCGCACGTTCGCGCGGTCGCTCACGTGGTTCCTGGCCATCGCGTCGGCAGCCGCACTCGTCCTCAGCGCGATCGGGACCGACGTGATTCGCCTCTTCTTTCCACCGGCGTTCGAGGACAGCCGATACATCGTGCCCTTCAGCGCCTTCGCGTTCGTCCTCTATGGCGCATACACGATCGTGGCCACAGGCCTCGGCATCGCCGGGCGCAGCGGGGTCGTGGGCTCGACGATGCTCATCGCGGCCGGCGTGGCCCTCGGGCTGAACCTCGTGCTCATCCCGCTTCTCGGCATGTACGGCGCCGCGATCAGCACGGTGACGGGCTACGCACTGCTGGCGATCCTGGCCGGGTGGCGGAGCCAGGCGGTTGACCCGGTCCCATGGCAGCTCGGCCGAGCGGTGATCATCCTGGGCCTCGCGGCGGCGCTCAGCGCGCTGGCGTTGCTCGGCCCCGACAACCCGCTGTGGCGCGCCGGCGCCATCCTCCTCTATCCGCCGATCCTCGTCGGAACCGGGATCGTGCGCCCGACGCAGGCCCGCCAGCTGCTCGGGCTCCTGTGGCGCCGATGACCACCTCCCGTCCGGTCATCGTCCTCACGCGCATCTGGCCGACGCCGGATCGGCCCAGCGTCGGCATCTACGTCCGCGAACGGACAGCCGGCCTCCCGAACGTCCGCGTCGTCCGACCGCGATGGCCGGCTGCGCCCAGCCCGATCGTCTACGCGCAGCTGTTCATCGATGCGCTGCGTGCCGGACCGATCCGGGGCATCGAGGCGCACATGCTCTTTCCGACCGGGCTGGTCGGATTGATCGTCGCCAGGCTGCGGGGCGTCCCGCTCGTCGTGTACTCGCACGGACGGGACGTCCGCGAGCGGCGCCGCCTCGCCCCAGTTCGCTGGCTCGTTGGGGAGGTTGCCCGGCGGGCCGACAGGCTGGTCGCGAACTCCGATGACACGGCGACCCGGCTGCGTGCGATCGGCGGGCACCCGGACGTCCTGTCTCCCGGCGTGAACCTCTCGAGGTTCGCACCCTCGCCGCGGCCAGCGACGCGGCGCGTGCTCTACCTCGGTGGACGCATCGAGTACAAGGGCTATGACGTCGCTCGAACGCTGGCCGACACGCTCGTGGGGCCGTCGCTCCGTGAGGTCGACCCGATCGAGGTCCCGGCGCTCATCGCCGCCCACGACGTCGTCCTCATGCCGTCATCGGTCGAGGCCTTCGGCCTCGTCGCCGTTGAGGCCATCGCGAGCGGCCGATGGGTGGTGGCCAGCTCGGTCGGCGGGCTTCGCGACATCATTGTCGACGGCGTCAACGGCACGCTCGTGACCGATGGCGACTTCGCCGGCGCGCTGAACCGCGTGCCCGACTACGACCCGAGGGCGATCGCCGCGACGGTGGACCGATTCAGCCTGCAACGCTGGCAGGAGGCCCTGGCGACCCTCTGGGACGAGGTCGCCCCCCGCGGCGCCTGAGCCGACCGCCGCCTCGACGATGTCCGGGACGCGCTCAGCGCCAGGTGCCGGGCTTCGTGGTGGTCTCGCGATCCGGGTCGAGCGCGTCGTCGATGATGCGCCAGGCGTCGCCGACGCCGAGCCAGCCGTTGACCTCGGTCGGACGGTTCTCGAGCGTCTTGTAGGTCTCGAAGAAGTTCTCGATCTCACGCAGCAGGTGCGGGGAGAGATGCTCGAGCTCGGTCGTCGTCTCCCAGCGCGCGTCGTCGTGGGCGACGGCCAGGATCTTGTAGTCGTGACCCTTCTCGTCGGCCATGTCCAGCACACCGACCGGTCGTGCGCGGACGACGCAGCCGGGGAACGTCGGCTCGGCAATCAGCACGAGGACGTCGAGCGGGTCTCCGTCCTCCGCCAGCGACCCTTCGATGAAGCCGTAGTCGGCGGGATAGTGGACGCTCGAGTAGAGCACCCGATCCAGCACGAACCGCTGGCGCTCGTGGTCGTACTCGTACTTGTTCCGGCTGCCGGACGGGATCTCGACCGTGACCTCGATGGGTCCGCGATGGGCCGCCTGCTCCATCGGTCGACCGTGCCTACCAGCCGATGCCGGCGTACCGCTCGCCGAGGCGTTCGCGGGCGTGCGGCAGACCGGCGAGATCCACGAGTGCCTGGTCGCCGCGCAGCCGATCGGCGAGGTCCTCGACGGCCGGCCAGACCTTGGTGAGCACGACGACCTCGCTCGTGGCCAGGGTCGCGTCGAGCGACTCGCTGAGCAGCTGCCCGAGGTGCGGCAGGTGCCGGTCCATGAACGCCCGGTTCGCGCCGCGCAGGCGCTCCGGATGGATGTCCTCGTCGTAGATCGACAGGCTGTAGCCCTTGCCCAGCAGGCGCTCGGCGAGGGCCACCGCCGGCGACTCGCGCAGGTCGTCGGTCGAGCTCTTGAAGCTCAGGCCAAGGAGGCCGATCGCGCGCCGGCCGGTCGCCTCGACGAGCCGAACGCCTCGCTCGAAGTGGGCCACGTTGCTGGACAGCGCGGCGTCGAGCAGGGGCAGGTCGACATCGGTCTTGCGGGCCCGGTCGGTGATCGCACGAAGGTCCTTGGGCAGGCACGAGCCACCGAAGGCGTAGCCCGGGCGGAGGTAGGCGGTCGAGATGTTCAGCCGATCGTCGGCCATCATCACGCGCATCACGTCGCGCCCGTCGACCCCGTTGGCGCGCGCGAACGACGAGATCTCGTTGGCGAAGGCGATCTTCACGGCGTGGAACGCGTTGTCGGTGTACTTGATCATCTCGGACGTGCGGATGGGCACGACGAAGATCGGCGCCTGGACGCCCTCGTAGACCGCGCGGACCGCCTGGGCGCTGCGGTCGTCGTCGGCGCCGATCACGGTGCGGCTGGCCTCGAAGAAGTCGCGGATGCTGGACGATTCGCGCAGGAACTCGGGGTTCGTCGCCAGGCCGAAGTCGACCCCCGCCCGCATCCCCGAGCCGGACTCGAGGCGCGGTCGAACCTCGGCATCTGTCGTGCCCGGCAGCACCGTGCTGCGCACGACGATCGTCCGGAATCGTCCGTCACGCGGCATCGCGGCGGCGATCTCTTCGGTGACGCGGTTGAGCGCGGTCAGGTCGAGGGCGCCCGACGGCGCGCTCGGCGTCCCCACCGCGACCATGATCACGTCCGAGCGTTCGACTGCCTCGACGATCGTGCCGGTCGTCAGCCGCCCGGCGGCGACCGCCTCCGCCAGCAGCTCGTCGAGGCCCGGCTCGGCGATCGGGGAGCGGCCCGCGGCGATCGCGTCGACCTTGTGCGGGTCCGTGTCGACCCCGATGACCGACTGACCGAGACGTGCCAGGCAGCCCGCCGTGACGGCGCCGACATAGCCCAGGCCGATGATGGCAACGTTCAACTGGCGCGAGCTCCCGTGATGCGGAGATTCGCCACGCTCGAGCGCGCGGCCGATCGATGATAGCGATCAGCCCTCGGAAGCACAGGTCGTGGATCGAACTGATCCCGCTGCTCCTCCGCGTCCCGGCGCCGAGGGCGTCGGCGGCGAGTCGCGCCGCCGGTCAGCCGATGGCCGTGTCGTAGGCGGCCAGCAGGTTCCGCGCGCTGCTCTCCCAGCTCAGCGGCCCGGCGATCCGTTCCCGGCCGATCTCGCCCATCCGCGCCCGGCGACCGTCGTCGTCCAGGAGGTCGAGGACGAGCTGCGCGATCCCGGCCGGGTCGTTGGGGGGCGCGTAGGCCGCGGCCTCGGCGGCCGACACGCGGGTCTCGGCGAGGTCGAACGCGACGACGGGCACGCCGACGGCCATGTACTCCAGCGTCTTGTTCATCGTGCAGTACTCGTTGAAGTCGTTCTCGGGATCAGGGCTGACCGCGACGTCCGTCGTGGACAGGACGCGACGCACGAACTCGTCCGGCACGCGCCCCGTGAACGTCACGTCGCCCGACATCCCTTCGACGCGCACCCGCTCGCGCAGCTCCTCGAGCATCGGGCCGCCGCCCATCGCCACGAACCGCACGAGGCCGGGTCGGGCCGCGGCGACGTGTCGCGCCACGTCGACGAACAGGTCGACGCCGTCCTGGGGCCCCATCGTCCCGAGGTACGCGACGAGATGCCGACGGCCGTTGCGGAGGCTTGGGTCCGGATCGACCGGATGGATGCGCGCCGGGTCCGGCGAGCTGCGCACGACGAAGACGCGTTCGGGATCCACCCCGCCGCGCTCGAGCGCGAACCTCCGGTACGACTCGTTCGTGGAGATCACGACGTCCGCCGCACGGTACGTGGCTCGCTCGCACCACAGCAGGACGCGGTGGACGAGCCCGCCGCGCCGGCCGCCCTGTGCGACGTAGACCTCCGGCGACAGGTCGTGCTGGTCGAAGATGAACGCGGCACCGAGGCGCTTGAAGAGCCAGCCGATCGGGAACAGGAAGTCCGGCGGGTTGCACGCGTGCACGACGTCGAACCGGCGCCCGCGCCACGCGAGGAGCGCGAGGATCATCGTCGCCGGGATCGCGATCGCGTACTCGAGGAGATGGTTCACGAACCCGGCCGCCGTCGTCGGCAGCGGGTAGCGGAAGACCTCGATCCCGTCGATCCGCTCGTGCCACCGGTTCCAGCCCTCGCCCTTCGGCGAGATGACGGTGACCTTCCAGCCGGCGTCACGCAGCGTCTTCGACTCGGTCCAGACGCGCCGGTCGAAGGGGACCGGCAGGTCCTCGACCATGATCAGGGTTCGGCGTCGGGGCATGGGCTCCTCAGTGCATCAGTCTCGGTGGACAATCCGGATCGCGGCTGCGCGGCGCCCACGGCACCGATGCAATACTGCCCGGCATGACGTCGAGTGCCGGCGCGACCGCGTTCCCGGACTTCTTCATCGTCGGGGCGCCGAAGTGTGGCACGACGGCCATGTACGAGTACCTGCGGCAGCACCCGCGGATCTTCATGCCGTTCCACAAGGAGCCGCTCTTCTTCGGCGACGACCTGTCGCACCGATACGGGCGGATGACCGCCGAAGAGTACCGTGCGCTGTTCGCAGACGCGCGGGCCGATCAGCGGGTCGGCGAGGCGTCGGCGTGGTACCTCTACTCGCGCTCGGCGGCGCGCGAGATCAGGGCCGCGTCGCCGGACGCCTCGATCATCGCCATGCTGCGCAACCCGATCGACGTCATGCAGGCGCAGCACTCGCAGCTCCTGTTCAGCCGGCAGGAGGACGTCGAGGACTTCGAGGCGGCCCTCGCGCTCGAGGAGGACCGCGTCGAGGGGCGCTCGCTGCCCGGCGGCAGCCTCCGCCCGGAGAACCTGTTCTATCGGCGCATGGTCCGCTTCGCGGAGCAGCTCGAGCGGTACCTCGAGGTCTTTGGCCAGGACCGCGTGCATGTCATCGTCCACGAGGACCTGCGCGCCGACCTGAACGGCACGTATCGGGACACGCTCAGGTTCCTCGGCGTCGACGAGGCGTTCGTCCCTGACTTTCGCGCCGCGAACGTGAACAAGCGCGTCCGCAACCGCCTCCTGCAATCGCTCATCTGGAACCCGCCTGTCGTTCGGCGGCTCGTCCCGCGCCTGCGCCGCTATCCCGTCGTCCATCGCCTCCGCGCGCGGCTCCTCGCGCTCAACAGCCGCGAGGTGGCGCGGGACCCGGTCGACCCGGCGCTGCGGGCCCGGCTCGAGGTCGAGATCGAGCCGGAGGTGGCGCGGCTCGAGCGCCTCCTCGGCCGCGACCTCAGCGCCTGGGTCGCGAACGCCCGTCGTCATGGCGCGCGCGGGCAGGTGGAGCCGGCCGTTCCCGCCTCGCGATGACGGATCCCGCCGCGAGCCCGGGCTTCGACGTCGACGACTCGGACCTCCGGGGACGGGTGGCGCGAGGCCTGACCTGGACCGTCGCCGACATCTGGGGCCGTCAGGCGATCAACCTCGTCACGTTCGTCATCCTCGCGCGCCTGCTGTCGGAGGATGACTTCGGCCTCGTCGCGCTGGCCATGGTGTTCGTGACGTTCGCGCAGCTCATCGCCGACCAGGGTCTTGGCGACGCGCTGATCCAGCGCCGGACCGTCTCGACGCGCGAGGTGGACACCGCTTTCTGGACGGCCCTCGCGACCGGAGCGCTGCTCACTGTCGTCGGGATCGCCGCCGGGCCGCTCATCGGCGGGCTGGTGGATCAGCCGGAGCTCGGCCCGATCATCCAGATCCTGTCGCTGACCTTCACGTTCGCGGCGTTCACGGCGATCCAGATCGCGCTCCTGCGGCGCGCGCTCGCCTTCCGCACGCTGGCCGTTCGCGCGCTCGTCGCGACGGCGGCCGGCGGCGTCGTCGGCGTCATCGCCGCGATCCAGGGCTTCGGCGCCTGGGCGCTCGTGGCGCAGCAGCTCGCGGCCGCCATCGCGTCCGTCCTGACCCTGTGGTGGGCCAACCCGTGGCGGCCGAGCCGGCAGGTGTCGTGGGCGGACTTCCGCTCGCTGTTCGGCTTCGGGAGCCGCGTCGTCGGCTCGGACGTGCTGAACTTCCTGACCCGCTACTCGGACAACTTCCTCATCGGCGTCTTCCTCGGGCCCGCCGCCCTCGGCCTCTACGCCGTGGGCTACCGGATCCTCGAGGTGAGCCAGACGATCCTCATCAACATCGCGCGCAAGATCGCGTTTCCGGCGTTTTCCCGGCTGCAGCACGATCGCGAGCGGATGGTTCGCGCCTACCTGCGCCTGTCGCGCGGGGCGAGCGCGGTGATCCTCCCGGGGTACATCGGCCTCGCGCTCGTCGCCACCGAGCTGACGGTCGTGGTCTTCGGCGAGCGGTGGCGGGAGAGCGGACAGGTCGCGTCGATCCTGTTCCTCATCGGCCCATACCTCACCGTGCAGGCCTTCGCCGACTCGATGCTCAACGCGGCGGGCCACCCGGAGGTGGTCCTTCGCTATCGGTTCATCACCGCGGTCGTGAGCGTGACGGCGTTCATCGTCGCCGTCCCGTTCGGGATCCTGGCCGTCGCGGCCGCGTTCGTCCTGCGCGGGTACCTGTTGCTGCCGCTGCTGCTGTGGTGGATGCGCATCTATGCCTCGGTCGGGCCGCGCACGTTCCTGTGGCAGCTGCGCGGCGTGGCGATCGCGACGGTCGTCATGGCCCTCGCCGTCGTCGGCGTGCAGCTGTGGATCGGTCCGGACGTCGGCGACCTCGGCCTCCTCGTTGGGGAGATCGCGGTGGCCGTTCCGTCGTTCTTCGCGGCGCTGTGGCTGGTCGACCGACCGCTGCTGGGCGAGCTGCTGAGCGTCGGGCGGCAGGCGATCTCGCGACCCCAGGACGCCTGACCTCAGGCGGCCCATCGGGTGCGCTCGATCGTCGGTATCATCACCGCCGTGACCAGCTCCAGCGTCGTCCCGCGTCCGTGAGACGCTCCCGAGACGGCCACACCGCATCCCCGTCCCGAGGTCCCGAGTGAGCCACGCGCTCGTCGTCGACGCCTACGCCATCGGCAACCACGGCGATGCGGCGATCGTCCAGGGACTCATCCAATCGCTCCGTGAGGCGGGCGCCACACGCGTCGTCGTCGCACCGGTGGGCTGGCGCGACCAGGCCGCTGCGTGGCGAGGGCTCGGTGCGGACGCCGTGGTCAAACCGTTGATCTCACAGCACGACGCACCCGGCTGGGCCGGGCGCCAGAAGCTCCTCCTGCTGGCGTATGTCGCCACCCGGCTCGCCAGGCTGACCGTGTTGGCGCGCCTGGGAAGGTACTCGGACGACGCGGCGCGGGCCTACCGCGACGCGGACCTCGTCGTGGCCGCGGGTGGCGCGTACCTCGGCGGCCCCAAGGTCGGCATCAACCTCGTGAAGGCGGCGAACATCGCGTTCGCGCGCACCGCCGGACGGCCGATGATCGTTGCGCCGATGACGATCAATCCTCCGCGCGGCCGGGTCCGGGACCTCATTCGCTGGGCCCTTCGCGGCGCGACGACGTTCGTGCGTGACGCCCCGAGCCGGCAGCGGCTCGCGACGCTCGGGATCGACAGCGCGGTCGCCCCGGACCTCGCGTTCCGGGCGCCGGCCGTGCGGTCGGCAGGGTCGCCATCGCCGCGTCCGGCGTCCGGGGTCCTGTGCTGGTCGCCGCGCTCCTACCGGCCCGATCACGACGCGTGGGCCGAGCGCGGCGCGGTCGAGGACGCGTGCGTTGGGGCCGTGACGGCCATCCTGCGCGACTCAGACCTCCGCCTGCGCTTCGTGCCGCAGGTCACCGCGCGGGCCGAGGACGACGACCGGCAGGCGATCGAACGCCTTCGGTCCCGGCTACCGGCCGACCTGGCGGGCCGCATCGAGGCCTGCGAGCCGGCTGAGGATGTCGCCGGGGCGGTCGAGCAATACGCGTCGTGCGAGGTCCTGCTCGCCTCACGTCTCCATGCATCGATCCTCGCGATGGCCAGCGGCGTCCCGTCACTGGCGGTCGCATACGAGCCAAAGGTTGCGGGCGTGCTCGCCAGCATCGGCCTCGAGGACCGCGTCGTCGCCGTCGACGGATCCGTCTCGGCCGACCAGATCGCCCGACGCCTGCTGCAGCTGCGCGAGCCGCCGGCCTCGGAGGCGACTCGCGAGGCGCTCGCGGGCACGCGCGACGGGTTCGCGGCATTCGACGCCGCGCTGCGCGGGGCACTGGCGTCGTGACGAGCCGCACGGCGCTCCTGCGGACACCCGAGCTCGAGATGCTCGGCGTCGCCGCGCTCGCGATCGTGACGGCGGTCGTCGTCTCGCGGATCAGCGAGATCGGCGCGCTCGTCGCGGCGGCGCTGATCCTCATCGCCTACTTCCTCGTGCGCCCGGTCCCGGCGCTCGCCGTGTTCGCCCTCACGATGGTGTTCGTCGACACGATCCAGCTCTACGCGGGGTCGCGGATGAGCCTCCTGGACGAGGCGACGATCCCCGGGCTCGTGCTCGCGACGCTCGTCGTCCGCCGCGGATCGATCTTCGCCCGGATGAACTACGTGCGCGAGGGCGCTGTCATCGCGCTGTTCGTCCTGGCCGTCATCTCCAGCCTCGTCAACCGAGTCCCCGCCGACATCTGGCTCCCCGGGCTCGTGCTCATGGGCAAGGGGATCGCCTTCTTCTACGTGGCCCTCATGCAGGACGTCAGCGAGGTGAACCTGCGACCCGCCGGCCGGGTCGTGCTCGGCGTCGCGACGGCGGCGCTTGTCCTGGGGCTCCTGGAGCTGTTCGCCCCTGGGCTGTTCGAGGGAATCG
>CBFGTN010000004.1:0-72708 GCA_965652075.1 uncultured bacterium | reverse complement strand
CCAACAACCGTCGAGCCGTCATTGAACCGGTGCTAAGGCGACTCTTGGGACTCGGCCTCATTGAGCTCGGCGTGCGTCCGTACTCGACAGGAATACCCGTGATGGCTGCCGAACCCGAAGGGTCGGCCCTTCTGGCTGATGACCGGAGCTGGATCGTTCCCGCTGGCAAGGAGAGCGTTGTTGTCTATACGGCGACATCGCTTGGCGATGAAGTGTTCTCCAAGGGCGCAAGGAGCAGCTGACTCGCGCTCCAGTTGACGACGGGCCAGACCGGCAACTTTGCGCCACCCTATCTACTACCCCATCGGCCCATTGCCTTGACGAGCACGGCGCTTGCTATACTTTCCAGAGCGACATTCGAATCCACCGCGCCCTCACGGGCCCAACAGGAGAGACCCAGCGCCATGACGATGTCCGAGACGCCTCGCGACCCGATCCCGATGACCGGGCCTGCCCCAACCGGCGGGCTGCTCGTATCGGTCACCGACGCGGCTGCGAAAAAGGTGCTCGAGCTGCGCGAGCGTGAGGGCAAGGCCGATGCAAACCTCCGACTCTTCGTGAAGAGCGGTGGCTGCTCGGGCTTCAGCTACGGGCTCGCGTTCGACGATCGCGTGAACGAGGGCGACCGGCTGGAGGACCACGCCGGCGTGCCGATCGTCATCGACCAGTTCAGCCAGCAGTACGTTGACGGCGCCGAGATCGACTACGTCGACTCGCTCATGGGCTCCGGCTTCGCCATCAACAACCCGAACGCCGTGAGCAGCTGCGCCTGCGGCTCGTCGTTCAACACCGATGGCTCCCCCGCAAAGGCCGGGGGCTGCGCGCACTAGCTCTCCGCCCCACTCGAGTCTGAAGCCCCGGCCGCATGCCGGGGCTTCTTGTTGTGCCGGACGTGATGCCGGAGGCGACTCACCTGGCGGTAATATGCTCGCGTGAGTAGCACGTTTGCGCCCGAGCCCTCGAAGGCGGAGGCGCTGCGCCGATCCTTCGCCGTGGCCTGGGGCGAGATCGGCGCCGCGTGGGGGATCGCCCCCTCGACCGCCACGGTGCAGGGCTACCTCCTCGTGTCGGACGGGCCGCTGTCCGAGCCGGAGGTGCGGCGCGCGCTCGGGATGAGCCACCGAGCCGCGAGCCTTGCCCTCGCCCAGTGCGAGGAATGGGGCCTGATCGAGCGTGCCGAGGTCCCCCGCCGATCCGGCCAGCGTGGGCCGGCTGCCACCGCCTGGACGGTCGTCGACGACCACTGGGAGTGGTTCCGCAGGGTGGCGATGGCCCGCAAGGAGCGCGAGACCGATCCCGTGCTGCCGGTGATCGAGCGCTGTGTCGAGCAGGCTCGGAGCGCTGCCGGGGAGAAGGCCGATCCCGATCTCGCGAGCCTCGGCGACCGATTCGCGGGCCTGCTCGAGTTCGTCCGGCGCTTCGATCGCGGCGTCGAGATCTTCGTTCGCGGCGACGCCCGCGCAATCGAGGGCGTCTTCGCCGCCCTGGCGCAGGTCGACGACGACACCGTCGACCGCCTCTGGGACCTCTTCGCGGAGCTCGGCCCGGAGGAGAGCCTCCGCGCCGTCGAGCAGCTGGCGACGCTCTCGCCAGCGGCCGCGAGGCGCCTGATCGCGCTCGCCGACCAACCGGTCCTGCGGAAGCTCGTCGGGCTGGCCTGAGCCGGACTACTCCCCGGAGCCGTCGTCCTCGAACACCGACGCTCCCGCGGTGACCGATGCGCCGTCGCCGCCACCGAGGGCCGCAGGCAGTGGCCGTGGGACGGCGACCGACGTCACGTGTCGCTCGACGAGCTCCCGCGTGCCGGCGATGCCGAGCTCGTCGAAGAGCTGCCCGAACTTCGCGCGCAGGTTCGCGCCGATCCGCTCGGCGGACTCCTCCGGCAGGGTCCACAGCTGGCGCTTGAACGGGCCGAGCGCCTTCTTGCGGGTCTTGTACAGGAACTGCTCCTCGGTCTCGTCGTGCTTACGCTCCGCGTCGCAGTTCGCCGCGCACCACGCGAGCATCTCCGATCGCAGCTCCTCGGGCAGTCCGCCGCCGTCGTAGACGATGTTCTGGAATCCCGTGGCGAGGTGGATCTCGGCAGTGCCGACTTCCGGGAAGCGGTGGAATGCGTCCTCGGGCAGCGTTGATGCGCCGTGCTGGACGCATCCGGCCATGCCGTACTCGTCGCGCGCCACCGTCGAGAGGCGCTGGAGCGTGTCGAAGTCGATGCTCACCTCGGCGACGCTGCCATCGGGAAGGACGACGCCGCCGTGGCTCGTCCCGGTCTGGACGCTGACCTTGCTCACCGGCTCAACCCCATCGCCGAGGATGCCGAGGTAGCCGTCGAGGTACGCGCGCAGCTCACCTTCCGTCGAGTTCGACTTCCCGACCTCGCCGATCTCACCGCCGACGCTGACCGTCACGCCATCGGGCTGGAGGGAGCGGACGAGGCGCGTGAGCTCGGCGGTGTTCTCGGCGTTCACGCGCTGCTGCTGATCGACCGTCTCCCGGGAGAGGTCGACGAGCGTCGACGAGTCGATGTCGATGTTCAGGAAGCCCGCCCCGATCGCCTCGCGCGTCAGGTCGCGCAGCCCCTCCATCTCGGCGGTCGGGTCCGATCCCCATTTCGTGGCGTTGAACTGGAAGTGGTCGCCCTGGAGGAAGACCGGAGCGCGCCAGCCGCTGCGGAGCGCGGCGGCCAGGATGACCGCCGTGTACTCGGCCGGGCGCTGGTCGGTGTAGGCCATCTCGCTCTTGGCGATCTCGAAGATCACCGCACCCGCGTCGCGTTCGAGGGCCGCGGCGAACGCCTGACGCGCGGTCAGGTACGCGGCGGCGCGAACGTTGATGGCCGGAACCGTGAATCCGGTTGCGGGCACCTCCCCGCGCCCGCGGGCGCGGTAGAGCTCGTGGATCGAGGCCGACCCGCAGCCGAGCGCCTGCGAGGCGCTCCAGATGACCCAGCGCGCCGCCTCGCGCATCGCGGCATCGGCGTTGAAGACCGCCTCGAAGGCGAGGTCGTCCATGAGCGGACCGCGGAGGGCCGCCTCGTCGTGGACCGCGAGCCCAGCTGGCCCGATGTCGGCGACGCCGGACAGGCGCTCGCGAAGGTCCGTGTCGGTTGCGATGCTCATCGGTCCCATCCTACCGAAGGGCCGAGAGCAGGGTGAATGCCAGCAGTGGCGCGATGAGCAGGCCGAGTGCGGCGGCGAGCAGATACCAGTCGCGGCTGGCGCGCGCGTCGGCGACGCCTCGCCCACGAAGGCCGCCGGTCCACCAGCGCACCGCGCTCAAGCCTGCCACGTAGATCACGGCCGCCAGGGCGACGACCCCGACGAGGAATGGCCGCACCTCGGCGCAGTCGCCGAAGGCGAGCGGGCCACCGGGAGGGCAGGCGGCGGAGAGCTCGAGGCCGATGAAGAGCGCGGCGACGCCGATGACGAGCGCCGACCAGGCCAGGTGCGCGAGGCGCGAACGGCTCAGCGGATGGCCGGCGGGCCCGAGCTGCCAAGGCGGGCGGCAGCCTCGGCCTCGCGCCGGGTGATGCGGTTGTACTCGAAGTACAGGTACACGAGGGCGGCGGCACCCATTCCCGCCACGACCACGCCGAAGGCGACCGACTGCAGGGGGATCCGCACCGGCCAGAAGGAGCCGCCGGCCAGGTTGAACGCCAGGAGCGGGATGAGGAGCAGGACGACCATCACGTAGTTCAGGCCGACGAAGATCCGGATCGCCGACCAGCCGAACCCGCGCCGGCCGCGTGCCGCCTGCACCCCGATGGCGAGGATGACGATGAGCGCGAAGTTGCCACCGGCCACGCCGTTGGCGATGAGGAAGCCGAGGTCGTCGCTCAGTCGCAGGAACGGCAGCTCGACGGTGATCAGGTAGTAGACGTAGTTCGGCACGTACGTCATCAGGAAGTAGATGAACAGGAAGAGCGGCACGCCCTTGAGCACGGCGACGAGCCAGGTCTCGTGGCCGTACAGGAACCAGTTCATGAAGTCGTCGGCCCACGACAGCAGGCGGCCGAAGCCGCCGCGACGCCGGTAGACGGGGTACGTGCCAGCGCTCATCGGTCGACCCTCACTCGCCGGTCTGGGTCAGCAGGAAGGTGATCAGCGCCCGCATCTGGCTCTCGTTGATCGCCTCCTCGTCATGCGCCGGCATCCCAGTGGCCTCGCCGCCGTTGTAGTTCCCCGACGAGTCGCGGATCCAGTTCTCGAGGAAGAGGCGTGGGTCCTCCTCGAAATCGGCGAGCATCTGGTCGGTATCCGACGGCGTGAGGAAGTCGCCGCCGAAGTCGATGATCGGGCCGTCGCCGATCGTCGAGATGTCCGGCCCGGAAGTGCTGCCCATGAGGTCGGGGCCATGGCAGCCGGCGCAGCCCGCCGAGTTGAAGACCTCCTGGCCGGCCTCGGGCGTGTCCTCGACCTCCGCCGGCGCCTCTTCCCCAGCCTCCACGGCCCAGCCCTCGACGAGCTGCACGACGGCGTCGATCTGCTGGACGTTCAGCGGGCCGCCGACCTCGCTGCTCCAGGCGGGCATCGGCGAGTTCACGTTGCCGGAGACGACGACGCCGCCGTAGCTCACGACGAGGCGGACGTACTCGGGGTTCACGCGCAGCTTGTTCGCCAGGCTGGCGGTGTGCAGCGAGGGAGCGCGCCGGCCGTCAGGGTCGTTCGGGATCTCGCCGCCGGTCCCGTCGTCACCGTGGCAGCGCGCGCATCCCGCGGCGGCCGGCTCGGTCTCGTCGTCGCTGAAGATCACCTCGCCGTAGTGCGCGAGCTCCTCCTCGTGCTGCGCGGCGAGGGATTCGCGGCGCATGCCGTCGGTGAACCAGTACAGCATGGTGACGGCGGCGAGCAGGGTCGTGATGATGACGCCGAGCGACTTCAGGCGCATCGGCTAGCCCGTGCAGTGCGCCATGTCGGTCGCCGTTCGCGAGTCGAACGTGACCGTGCCGGGTGGCGGCCCGGAGACGACCTCGGCGGTGTTGATGACGTACGCGCCGCCCTCGACGCTGACCGGGAAGTGGTCCATGCCACGCGGCGCCGGGCCGTCCCGCTTCTCGCCGAGGATCGTGTACTTCGAGCCGTGGCAGAGGCACTCGAACCAGAAGCTCACGTCGCACAGCTGCGGGACCTGGCAGCCGAGGTGCGGGCACTTCCGCCAGAGGGCGAGGACGGACCGATCCGCCAGCGGCAGGTCCTCGTCCACGTCCCCACCCGGGTCATCGACCGGCGTGCCGACGTTCCCCTCCGTGTCGACGAGCTCCTTTCCGGCGGGGACGTTGATGAAGAAGAGGTTCGCGCGGGTGTAGATGAACGGGACGCCCTCGGCCCATCTGGGCTCGAGCGCGGTGACGTCGGCAGGCGTGCCGATCGTGATCGCTGCCCCGAGGCCCTCGGTGAGGTTCGGCCACAGGAACGCGAGCGTCGCGCCCAGGAACTCGAGCGACATGATCCCGACGCCGACGCCGAGCATGCGGCGCATGAACGTCCGCCGGCTCATCTCGCCGGTCGGCGGCCCGGTGACCTCGCCGTATGACGTCTGCTGGGTCATAGGTTGAAGAACAGCCCGTCCCACGGCCAGACCCAGTTCCAGCCGGGCCCGCGGAAGAAGGAGCCGATGAAGGTGACGAGCAGGCCGCCGATCATCAGGCAGAGGAAGAAGACCCACATGAGCTTGCGGTCACGGGCCGCCTTGTACGGCGAGCGGTCGATGTACGGGATCGCGGCCAGGCCGAGCAGGTAGAACGTGGGCACGACGACGCCGGCGACGGTGGCGTTGAAGTAGCTGAGGATCTCCTGCAGGCCCAGGAAGTACCACGGGGCCTTCGCGACGTGCGGCGTGACGGCCGGGTTCGCCATCTCCTCGAGCGGGGCCTGGATGAAGATCGCGGTCACGACGAGCAGGACGAGGATCAGTGACATCATCACGAACTCGGCGCGCAGCAGGTGCGGCCAGGTCAGGACGGTCTCGTCCGGCCGCTTGTCGACGCGGACCATCGACTCCTGCTTGACGTAGGCGAGGAGCCGGAACCGCTCCGTGCCCGGGACTCCGGGCGGCCCGGGCAGCTTCGGCCCGGTGCCGGGCGCCACGATCGGCGCGCGCTCCGGCGCCTGGGTCGGGGCGTTCTTGTCGGCGGTGGCGTTCGGCCGCTTCTCGATCGTCATCGGTCCATCACCAAGGCTACACCGGCCCGCTGATCCCGCCGTCCTTCCGGATCCGCCAGAAGTGGACGATCAGGAAGATCGCGGTGATGAGCGGGAACGCGATCACGTGCATGACATAGAAGCGCAGGAGCGTGTCGCCGCCGACCTGGATGCCGCCGAGCAGGAAGAAGCCGGTCTCCGGGCCGAGGATCGGTGCGTACTGCGCCATCTGGGTGCCGACGGTGATGGCCCAGAACGCGATCTGGTCCCACGGCAGCAGGTAGCCCGTGAAGCTCAGCCACAGGGTGCAGAAGAGCAGGATCACGCCGACGACCCAGTTGAACTCACGCGGCGGCTTGTAGGCGCCGTGATAGAAGACCCGGATCATGTGCAGGAAGACGGTCAGCACCATGAGGTGCGCCGCCCAGCGATGCATGTTGCGCGTGAAGCTGCCGAACGCGACCGCCGCCTCGATGGACTGGATGTCCTGGTAGGCGCGGCTCACCGACGGGACGTAGAAGAACATCAGGTACAGGCCGGTCACGGTCAGCGCCAGGAACAGGAAGAAGCTGATCCCGCCCAGGCAGAACGTGTAGGTGTAGCGCACCGCGTGGCGCTTCACCCGGACCGGGTGGAGGTGGAGGAAGACGTTGTTCATCACCGCCAGCGCCCGCGTGCGGCTGGTGGTCGGGTACGGCTGACGGAAAAGGCTGCGCCACAGCGACGACTCGGTGACGGCGCGGACGATCGGGTTGCGGTCTCCGTTGCTCATCGATCGACCGCCATTCCGGCCTGCTGGCCGACCTGTCCCAGGACGTTGTCCTTGTAGCTTTCCAAGAGCACCTTCCCATCAGGCGTGAACCGCTCGAGCTCCAGGCGGTCCATCGTGATGCAGTTGGTCGGGCACCGCTCGACGCAGAGGTTGCAGCGGATGCAGCGCTCCTCGTCGATGATCATCGCGATTCCGCGCGGCCACGCCTTGAAGAAGTCCTGCTCCGGGTCGTCGCCGCCGACCTGCGCCTTGTCGACCATGTAGATCACGCCCTCGGGGCAGACGTCGGCGCAGAGCCCGCACAGGATACAGCGGGGCCCGTCGATGTTGATGTTGTGGTTGCACTGCAGGCAGCGCGTGCCCTCGGCGATCGCTCCGCGCGTGTCGTAGCCGACCTCGACGAGTCCGGTGAAGTCCCGGCGCAGCTCCGGCGGCGCCATCGGGATCTCCTGGCGCCGGGTCGCCTCGTAGAAGCGTGGCATGTCGTGGTCGAGGCTCTGGGTGATGACCGCGCGGTTGATCACCGGCAGCTCCTCGAGCTCCTCACCGCGCACGCCGGCCAGCCAGCGGTCGACGGCCCGCGCGGCCCGCCGCCCGAGCCCGGCCGCCTCGATGATCGTCGCCGGGCCGGTGACGAAGTCGCCGACCGCGAACACGCCGTCGACGGTCGTGCCGAAGCTGTCCGCGTTGATGACGACGTTGCCGCGGTTGAACTCGAACGGCAGGGCGTTGAGCGAGCCGCCGCTGGCGTCGCGCGGGGTGGATCCGTTCAGCGGCGGCGTTCGCCACGATGACAGCGACCCGCCCTCGACGACCGTGCGCGTGTCGGTCACGCCGACGTGACGGTTCAGTGCCGCGCCGAACTCGCCCAGCACGTTGTTGTCCGACGCCTGGCTCGTGCAGGGGATGACCATGTCGCAGGGGACGGTGAACTCGCTGCCGGGGATCGGCTCGGCGCTGCGCCGCCCGCTCGCGTCCGGCGGGCCCAGGCGCGTGCGCTGGAAGACCATCCCGGTCACCCTGCCGTCCGGACCGGAGGTGACCTCCACCGGCGAGGCGAAGTACTCGAACTTCACGCCCTCGAAGCGCGTCTCGTGCTGCTCCTCCTCGTCCACGACCATCTCCTCCGGGCCGCGGCGGTAGATGATCGTCGAGGTCTTGGCGCCCAGCCGGAGCGCCGTTCGGCTCGAGTCCATGGCGGTGTAGCCGCCGCCGATGACGACGACGTGCTCGCCCACCCATTGAGGCTGCCCGAGGTTCGCGCGCTTCAGGAAGTCGACGCCGTAGATCACGCCCTCGAGCTCCTCGCCAGGGACGTTCATCGCGACCGGGTACATGCAGCCCGTGGCGACGACGACGGCATCGTGCCGGTCGCGCAGCTCCTGGAGCGTCACGTCGCGGCCGATCTCGACGTTGTAGTGGAACTGCACCCCGTGCTTGGCGACCCAGTTGACGTCGAGCTCGATGACGTCGCGCGGCAGGCGGAAGGCGGGGACCCCGATGAGGGTCGTGCCGCCGCCGGAGGGGAGCGCCTCGTAGACGTGCACCTCGTGGCCCCAGCCTCCGAGCTCCTTGGCCGCGGCGAGGCCGGCGGGACCGGCGCCGATGACGGCCACGCTGCGGCCGGTCGGCGGGGCGACGACGACGTTGTCTGGCATGTTGTTGCCGTAGTGCCAGTCGACGAGGAAGCGCTTCATCGCGCGGATCGCGAGCGGCTTGTCGATGTCCGCGCGGCGGCAGGCCTTCTCGCAGGGCGCGGAGCAGACATAGCCGCAGATCGCGGCCACCGGGTTCGGGTCGCGGGCGAGGATGTACCCCTCCTCGAAGCGCCCCTCGGCGGCAAGCATCAGGTAGCCGCGGCAGTTCGTGTTGACCGGGCAGCCTTCCTGGCACTCGATGTTGCACTGAAGCCAGTCGACACCGACCTCGGCGGTCTGGAACCTCAGTGGAATCGCGGTATCGCTGATCACGGTGTCGTCGTCGCTCTCTCCGGGCGGCGTTAGACCATCAGGCTGACAGGAGCGGCAAGATCGATGCTACCCGTTCGGTCGTGCGTGCTGCAAGGACGGCCGACTAGCTCGCGAAGTACGCGGCCATGACGCGGCGCACGAGCGGAGCCGCGTCCGATCCGCCGGTGCCGAGCGGGATGTTCGGAAGCACGGTCGCGACGCTGATCGTCGGGTCGTCGGCTGGGGCGTAGGCGGGGAACCACGCGTGCGGGTCCGGCGTGCCGGACTCGGCCGTCCCCGACTTGCCCGCCACCGGGATGCCGAACCCCGCGAAGGCCGCGGTGCCGGTGCCGTAGGGCAGCGTCACGACGGCCTGCAGCGTATCGGTCACGAACGCGAAGTCGCTCGCATCGACCGCGATGCGATGTGCCACCGAGCGATGGACCTCGAGCAGCCGGGTGCCGTCGCGCAGGGCCGCCTTCGTCACGATCCGAGGCGTCCACAGTGTGCCGCCGTTCCCGATCGCCGCGAACGCGTTGGCGAGCTGCAGCGGCGTCCCCAGGAACGCGCCCTGGCCGATGGCGAGCTGCACCTGCTCGAAGCCTGAGTACCCACCTCGGCCGTTCTCGCGCAGCCACGCGTCGTCCGGCACGATGCCCGTCTCCTCGACGAGGTACGTGATCCCGGTCGGCGCGCCGAAGCCGAAGTCCTTCAGGAGGTCGGTGAGCGCGGTCTCGTTCGCCTGGAAGACCTCGTAGGCGAGCGGCATGTACGTCGTGTTGCAGCTGAACGCCATCGACTCTGCGAGCCCGACCGAGCCAGGCAGCGTGTGGTCCATGTAGTTGTGGAACGTGAAGTTGCCGTACTGCCAGGTCGGGGGGCACGGGCGGGAGCTCGACGGCGTGACGATGCCGGTCTGGAGGGCGGCGAGGAGCGTGAACGGCTTGAACGAGGAGCCCGCGGGGTACGCGCCGAGCACCGCGCGGTTGAAGGTCTGCCCCGCCTCGGCGGGTGCCAGCGGCGCGCCCCCAAGCGTCCTCCCGATCGTCATCGAGTTCGGGTTGAACGGCGGCTGGCTGGCGAGCGCCCACACGTCGCCCGAGGTCGGGTCGACGACCGCGGTGGCGCCCTGGGGATAGGCGGCCAGCGCGTCCTGCGCGGCGAGCTGGACGGCGGGGCGGATCGTGATCGTCACATCCGCGCCCGGCACCATCTCGGTCTCGAACAGGACCGATGGCTCGCCCTCGGCCGGCACCGCCACCAGCGACCAGCCCGGAGTGCCGCGCAGCAGCGACTCCGCCCCGTACTCGAGGCCGGAGCGACCGACGACGTCCCCGGCCCGATATCCCCGCGCCTCCAGCGTCTCGAGGTCCTCGGCTGTGACCTCGCTCACGTACCCGATCACCTGACCGGCGAGGGCCTCCTGCGGGTAGACCCGCGCACCGTCCTGGCGATTGCGGGCCCAGACGACATCGCCGTCGCCGAGGATGCGTCCGCGGCGACCGAGGTCGCGGTCGAGCCGGAGAGTGCCCTCCGGGCCGAGCTCCGGGAACAGGACCTCGGGCGACCATCGCACGAGCCAGCCGTCGGGCCCCTGGACGAGGACGAGCCCGCGATCGAGCTCGAGGTCGCCGAAGCGCTCCGATGCAACGGACAGCTCGAGGGGGACGGAGAGCGCGGGGACCGGCCCCTCGAGCGGAGCCTGCGGGTCGACGGGCGGCTGCGAGGGTGCCGGCGTGCCCGACGGTGCAGCCGACGCGGATGGGTCGGGCGTCGGGACGGGGGTCGGCGACGGCGCCGGGAAGTGGTCGGGCCGGGGCTCCGCGGGCAGGCCGATCGTCTCGGGCGTCCCGATCGTCGCGCTGATCTCGCTGACCTCCGCCATCTCGGCGAACGCCGCGTGTAGCTCGTCGAACGACTCGAGCGGATAGCGCGACTGAACGCCTGGGTCGAGAGCCGCGTACATCGCTTCGTAGTCGCCGGCGCCCCAGGCCTCGACGAACGCCGCCGCGACGGCAGCGCCGGCATCGGGACCCGCGACCGGGAACGTCGTTGGGCGCGGTGTGGGCTCGGGTGTCGGCTCGACGGCACAGCCGGCGACGAGCAGCGCGACGAGGGCGACGACGACCGGACCGCGACCCCCAGGCCCGGTCATCGGGCCAGGGTCACGCGGCGGAAGCCCTCCGCAGCTCGGTAGCCGGCCCGTTCGCCGAGCTCCTCGCTGCGGCGGCGAACCCACCGCGCGATGTCCTCGAGGGATCGGAACTGGCTGGCATGGTGGCTGAGCGCCGCGATCTTGGCGTCGAGGGTGTCGCCGATGTCGACGAGCTGGTTCGCCTCGTTCGTGCTCCACAGGAACAGCTCCGCGACCTTCCACGGAGCCAGCCCCGCCTCCACGTGCTCGCGGAAGTTCAGCGGGTCGCGGGCGGTCGGGAACACGGCGTCGATCGCCGCCTGGCCGACGGCGCGGTGGTCCGGGTGGTTGACCCACTCGTTGTTCACGAACAGGACGGTCGGATCGTGGGTCATCACCACCTCCGGCCGCAGCTCACGGATCGCCCGCGTGATCCGCTCGCGTAGCTCGAGCGTCGGCAGGACCTGTCCGTCGGGCTCGTCCAGGAAGTCGACCCCGTCGACACCGATCTCGGCGGCGGCGGCGCGCTGCTCGCCCTCGCGCATGGTGGCCAGCTGCGCGGGATCCGTCGTCGGGTCGTCGCTGCCCTTGTCGCCGCGGGTCGCCAGCAGGTAGCGCACCGCAGCGCCCTCCCCGATCCAGCGTGCCACGGTGCCGGCCGCGCCGAACTCGATGTCGTCGGGATGGGCGGCGACGACGAGCGCGCGCTCCGGCGTCGGGAGCCGGTCGTCAGGCATCGGTCAGCCCAGGGCCGCCTGCGGTGCCGGTGCGAGAGCGCCGAGCTCAACCAGCCGATCGCGCGAGCCATCGAGGGTTCGCGCAGCCCATGCCGTGACGTCGTCATCGTGGGTGAAGAGGACGATCTGGCGCTCCGCGCTCAGCTGGTGGAGCACCTCGAGGAGGCGCTGCTTGCGCTCGGCATCGGCCTGGGCCGTGACCTCGTCGAGCAGCAGCGGGGCGGTCTCCCCGGTCGTGGTCAGGTACTCGGCCATCGCCGCGCGCAGGAGCAGGTAGATCTGCTCGCCGGTTCCCTCGGAGAGGAGCTCGACGGATGCCTGGTGGCGCTGCTGCGTCGGCGGCGGGCGCCACTGTCCGGTCTCGGCGTGCTTCACGCGGATCGAGAGATCGGCCGGATCGACCGTCGCCTCTGTGTAGGCGCCGAGCGTCACGGTCGGCAGCCATCGCGTGATCGCCTGCGACAGCACCGGCGCAAGATCGCGATGGACCCGATCCTCGGCCGCGCGCAGCAGGCGCGTCGTCTCCGCGAGCACCTCGCCGAGGCGCACGACCCTGGCGAGCTCGTCCGCTGCGTCGGACAGCGCTTCCTCCGCCTCGGCGACGTCCGGGAGATCGCGCTGCATCTCGGCCAGCGCGCCGCGCTGGGTGCTCGCGTCCGCCCGCGCGCGCGCCAGCTCCTCGCGCTCGACCTCGAGCAGCGAGACGAGGTCCTCGCGCGATCCGAGCTCCGCGAGGGTCACGGCGTCGACGTGCGCCGCGAGGGTCGATGCCCGCGTCGCCGCCTCGTCCGCGTCCGATCGCAACGTGTCGAGGGACCGTCCATCGAGCAGCGTCGTCAGCTCGTGCCACTCGCGGCGAGCCTCATCCGATCGCCGAGCCTCCTCGCTTTGCTCACGGCGCCAGCCGCCGAGCGCCTTTGCAACATCGTCAGCCGATCCGTCGGCCGAGATCCCGACCTGGGAGGCGGCGGTGCGCAGCGCGGCCTCGGCGCGGACGGCGACGCGCTCGGTCTCGGCAGTCGCGGCCTCGGCCTCGCGCCGCGTCGCCACGGCGCGGACCAGCGCCTCTCGGCCGCCGGCCCGCCGAGTCTCTTCGGCACGTCGGCGGCACGAGGCCTCGTACGCCGACATCGCATCCGCCACGTCGTCCGAGGCAGCCTCGACGCCCCGCGCCCGCAGGGCCTCGCGCAGCTCGGCGATCGCGCCGGCGCGGCGCGCGTCGAGGCTCGCGCGCCGAACGCTCCACGCGTCCGCCTCGCGAGCGGCACGGGCGGCCTCGGCAGCCGCGTCCGCGCGTCGGTCCAGGTCGACGGGATCGACCGGCAGGCCCATCGACGCGGCCTGCTCGGCAGCGGCGCGACGTTCCGAGGCGGCCGCATCGCGGGCGAGCGCGGACGGGACGAGCGCCGCGCGCGCGAGCTCGACGCGCATGGACCCCGTGGAGGCCGAGCGCCTGCCGATCAGGGCCCATGCGACGAGACCAGCCGCGAGCGCGAACCCGACCACGGCGACCGCCACCTGCCCGGCCGTGAGCGCGGCCGCGGCGGCGAGCGCCGCAAGGGCCGCGGCGACGACCCAACCGGTTGCCCCGCGACCGTTGCCCGCGGAGAGCTCGGCCTCGGCCGCGTGCAGCTCCGCCTCGAGGTCGGGGCGTGGATCGGGATCCGGTGTCCGGAGGCGGCGGGCGATCGCCCGCAGCTCCTCCTCCCCAGGTCCGGCGGCCTGCTTCACGGTGGGAGCGTCACCGAGCAGGCCAAGCGCCTCGTCGGCACGATCGAGCCTGCGGCGCGCATCGACGACCGACGGGTGTGGCTCGACGTCCCCGACGGGTGGCGCGGGCAACGCCGCGAGCTCCGCCTCGAGCTCGGCCGCCGTAGGGCCGGACAACGGCTCGGGCCGGGCCCGGCCGCTCCAGCCGTCGAGCGCCGCGGCAACGGCATCGGCCCGGGCGTCCCGGTCGAGCTGGCCCGCGGGCTCGGCGGGGTGCCGGGCGGCGAGCGCCGTGGCGCGACCGGCTCGACGGTTGAGCTCGTCCGCGGCGGCGGCGGCGATCGCCGCCTCGATCGCGTCGGCGCGCCGAGACTGGGCGTCGGCCTCGCCTTCGGCGGCCTCGGCGCTCAGGCTGGCGTCGAGGAACGCCTCGTGCCGGGCTCGGACGTCCGCGAGCGTCGCTCGCGCGTGCTCCACGCGCTCCTTCGCGCTGCGAAGCGGCCCGCGCGAGCCCTGGCGATCGACGCCGACGTGGATGCGGCGGAACTCGTCGATCCGCTGGCGTGCCTCGGCCGCGGTCGCATCGGTGCCGCGGGTGGCGGCGGCCCGCTGCATGTGCTCCTGGAGCGACTCGGCCGCCTCCCGCCCGGCGATCGCGGCGATCTGCGCCTGCCCGACGCAGACCGTCGAGGCGAACGCCTCGCGGTCGAGCCCGAGCCAGCGCGACGCATCGGGGGTGCCATCCATGATCTCGTCGGACACGTCGCGGCCGAGGACCACGTCCACGGCGCGGCATGCGACCTTGCCGGCGAGATCCTGGTGGAGCTCGATCGTCCGCCCATCGTCGAGAAGCAGGCGGAC
Organism: uncultured bacterium; assembly: GCA_965652075.1. Taxonomy (GTDB): domain Bacteria; phylum Chloroflexota; class Limnocylindria; order QHBO01; family QHBO01; genus JACDBZ01. Next base: position 58,405 of record CBFGTN010000004.1, on the reverse strand, counting down.
CTCCACCGCCCAGCGCCCGTCGCCGTCCCAGGGCCGGTGGCGTTCCTCGAACGCCGCGTCGGACTTCGTCGCGGCGCCACGGCCGCGTCGCACGCCGCAGACACCGGCGCGGATCGCGGCGTGCCAGCTCGATTTGCCTGCCTCGTTCGGTCCGCTCACGACCGTGAGCCCCGACGCGAGGTCGAGGGACTCACCGCGGAAGGGTCCGAAGGCGTGCGCGATCACGCGCTCGATGCGCACGCCTACGCGACCTCCAGGTCGCCGCGGCCCTCGAGGGCGCGCAGGCCGGTGAGGATCACGCGCCGCTGCAGCTCCGGGTCGGCGATCTCCTCGACGGCCGATCGCACGAACTGTCCCCGAACGGTGGACTCGGCGCCGATCACATCCAGGTCGTAGCCGACGGTCAGGTGGCCCGCCCGCACGACGAGCCCCTCGAGGTGCTCGCCGTTGCGCTCGAGCTCGCGGAGGTCGAGCTGCAGCGACGGAGCGAGCTCTCCCGACAGGGTGACGCGCACGCAGCCACCGAGCGGAGCGAGCCGCTCGCGGACGGCGACGGCGACCTCATCCGAATGCGTCGCTCCGCCCACGTCGATCTCGAGGTCGTGCACCTCGCTGACCGCGACGTCGTGGCGCGACCTGCTGATGGCGCCATCGGCGCCGATCGTCGCGATCACTGCGCCGCGCTCGCCGGTCTCGCCGAAGTCGAGCGGGTCCGGGTTGCCCGGATACGTGTGCAGCTCCGCATCGCGCGGCAGGTGATAGTGGCCGAGGAACGCATGGGCCAGGCCCGTCCCCGGCAGCTCCGCCGCGTCGAACGGCGCGTGCGGGGCCTTGCCGGACTCCTGCCACGCCAGGGTCGCTCGCTCGGACGCGTGCGCGACGGCGACGTGGAGACCCCCGCGCTCCGTCCGGAACCCGGCGAAAAGATCGTCGGTGTTCGCGGGGGCACGATGGGCGGCGCCCCACAGGGTCAGGCCATCTGTGAGCTCGACGGGCCGCAGCTCGGCCTCGGTGAAGACGTGGACGTTCGGTGACCAGCGGACGAGCCGGTACGGGCTCCGCGCCGAGAGCCAGTCATGGTTGCCCGGCGCGAGGAAGACGCGGCGATCGGTGCGCTCGAACGCGCTGCGCAGGAACTCCACGGTGTCGGGACCGATCCGATCCTGCTCGAACAGGTCGCCCGCGCACAGGATCGCGTCGACCGCCTCTGACTCCGCCAGGGCGAGGATCCGCATCAGCGACTCGCGGCGATTCCGGCGCCGGACCCGCGCCGTCTCCGGCGTCGCCCACGCGAAGGGCGCGTCGAGATGGAGGTCCGCGAAATGGAGCAGCTTCATCGGTTCGCGTCAGGGTAGCCGAGCGCCCTGCTCCGAATCGGCCACCCCGGACGCACGACGAAGCCCGGCACCGTCGCGGCGAGTCGGGCGGTGGCCGGGCCTGAAGAGCGCGAAGGGTACGACACGACCCGCCCAGGGTGACCGACGAGCGTGACAGCTCATCGGTCACGGGCGGGCCGCGTCACATCCCGCACAGATCGCCGCTCCGGCCGCTTCCCCCCTGCCGATCAGGGGATCGGGCCGGCCGGCGTCAGCGGCTGGTGCGGGTCAGACGGCGCGTCGCCCGCTGAGTAGCTGGAAGACGAGCACGATCGCGGCGATGACGAGCAGCAGCCAGATGAGGCCGCCGCCGACGTTGCCGATCAAGCCCAGCAGCCAGAGGACCAGCAGGATGGCGATGATCGTCCAGAGCATCGGTCTCTCCTTCGTCGGTATGTCCCCCCTGCGGCGCCTGTCGACGCCGCACGCGCCATCCATCGCACGATGCGTGCCATCGCGCGAGATGCGTGGGAAGCGAGCCTCAGGGAATGGGATCGAGGAGCGCCGCGAGCGTCAGGACGCCGACGATCACGAGCAGGAGCGCCGCGGCGACCAGGAGGCTGGCGAGCACGATGCCGCCTCCGCCGTTCACGCGGCGAGCGCCTCCACGAGCTGGTCGACGTGCTCGGCCGGCTTCACCTGCGCAAGGACGTGCTCGATCCGGCCGTCGGGGCCGACGACGAACGTGCTGCGCTCGTTGCCGTAGTACGTCCGCCCGTAGTTCGACTTCTCGATCCACACCCCGTATGCCTCGGCGAGGCGGTGCCCCTCGTCGGCGATGAGCCGATAGGGCAGGTCGAACTTCTCGCGGAACTTCGCGTGGCTCTTCACGCTGTCGGGCGAGACGCCGAAGAGCTCGACGCCGGTATCGGTCACGCGCGACCAGCTGTCGCGCAGCCCGCAGGCCTGGGTCGTGCAGCCGGGCGTGTCGTCCTTGGGGTAGAAGTACAGGACGTAGCGCGATCCCGCGAGCGACTCCGAGGTGACGACGCTGCCGTCGTCGGTGGCGAGGGAGAATGCGGGTGCCGGATCGCCGGCGGCCAGTCGGGTCACGGCCGAAAGTCTAGCGTCGCGTCCGGATCCGAGGTCATCTCCTCGATGGCCACGAGCACCGGCGGCAGCGCTCTCGGCTCCATCCCGGCCACGAGCGCGTCGGCGAACGCGCCGATCCGATCGTCCTCCGCCTCGGCCAGGTCGTGCCCGGCGCCGGCCACCACCTGCAGGACAGGCCGGTTGCCGGCGTCCTCGAGGACCGAGGCGAGGATCCGCGACTCGTCCGGGTGCGACCACGCGTCGCGGTCCCCGTGGGCGATGACGACGTGCCGGTGCAGCATCGTCGCGAGGGCGAGGGCCGGCGTGTGGATCGCCTGCTCCCAGCCGGCAAGCGACAGCCGGACCGATGCGTCCCCGACGCGGACCTGCATCTCGGGCTCGCGCCGCCCAACGCGCTCGATGAGCTCCTCGGCCGCGGCGTCGAGCGCGGCGACGAACGGGTGCTCGCGGTCGGTCCCGGTGCGCCCCCGCTCCGCGGCACCGCGTCGCAGGACGTCACGAAACGAGCGCGCCGGCGGCGCGACGAGGCCGACCGCGCCGATCGCCGGGTCGCCGATCGCGACGCTGATGGCGATGACCGCGCCCTCGCCGTGCCCGACGATCGCCGTCCGGCGCAGGTCGAGCTCGCGCCTCGATCGCATCGCACCGATCGCGTCGCGCGCGTCGTCGATCCGGGTGAACAGGCTCGCGGCAGCCCAGTCACCGCCCGACTCGGCGCACCCGCGAGCGTCGTAGCGCAGGCTCGCCACGCCGCGCGCTGCGAGGGCGTCCGCGATGCGCTCGAAGAGGCCGCGGCCCGGATCGGCGGGAGCGAACCAACCGGGGTGAGCGGCACGGTCCCAGGCGCCGTCCCGATTGCGCGGCAGCCAGCTCGGCACGAGCACGGCCCACGGCCACCGCTGGGGGCTCTCGCCGTCGCCATCGGGCACCGTCAGCGTGCCCGCGAGGACGATCTCGCCGGCGCGAACGCGGACGTCGTCGGAGCGCGGCATCGGCCCGATGGTACGCTCGGCGCCGGCCATGACCCAGCCAGAGCCGGTTCTCGCTCCGTCGCCGCAACAGGTCCCGTTCGTCCCCGAACCCGGCGCGGCGCTGCCGGGCTCCGCCGATGCGGTCGTGGTCGGCGCGGGGATGCTCGGGGCGTCCGCCGCCTACCACCTCGCGCGGCTCGGCATGCGCCCGCTCGTCATCGAGGCGAACTCACCCGCCTGGGGTTCGTCCGGTCGGAACGCCGGGATGGCGCTCGCGGGCCTCGGCGGCCACTTCCCACGGGTCACGCGGCTCGTCCAGGAGTCCGGCGGGCGCTCGATCCTGGACTACACGATGCGCTCGCTCGACATGCTCGAGGCGTGGGACGCGGAGCTTCCGGGCGGCATCGAGTGGGATCGCTTCGGTTCGCTCGATCTGGCGACCGACGAGGACGAGGAGCAGCTCGTGCGCCACATGGCGTGGCTGCAGGCCGGGGAGGGCCTCGAGGTCCGGATCGTGGCCGGCGACGAGCTGGACGACCTCGCCCCCGGGCTCGCCCCGGGCATCGTCCGCGTGGCGAAGTGGACGCCGCAGGACGCGAAGCTCAACCCGTTCCGGCTCTGCCACGCGTTGCTCGACGCGGTCGAGGCGGCCGGCGGGACGGTCGCCACCGGCGTCCGCGTCGAGCGGCTGCTCGCGTCGGGCGGGCGCGTCAGCGGCGTCGGCACGTCACATGGCGAGGTGTCGGCGGGCGCCGTCCTGCTGGCGACGAACGTGTGGACGGCTGCGCTCGCCCCGCACCTCGCGTCGAACCTGACGCCGATCCGCGAGACGGTGTGCGTGACCGAGACGCTGCCGTTCAGCATCGGGAACCCCGGGTTCGAGACGGACCAGGGCAACGAGTACTGGCGCCAGATGCGGACCGGAGAGGTCGTCGTCGGCGGCTTCGCGGTCAGCGACGAGGGGATGGGCATCGGCTCGTACTCGATGCGCGTACGGCCCGGCGTTCCGCCGCGCCTGGCCGGCCTCCTCGCGTCGCTGCATCCGCGGCTGGCCGACGCTCGGATCGACCGGTGCTGGGCCGGGCTGCTCGACTTCGCGTCGCTCGAGGTCCCAATGGCAGGCCCGCTGCCCGCCGGCGACGGCACGCCGCTGCCAGGCGGGTACGTCGGCGCCGGCCTCACTGGCCACGGCCTCCCGTACGCGCCGGTCCTCGGGCTGCTCCTCGCCGAGCTCATCGCGGGAGGGCGGGCGCGAACGCTCTCGCTCGAGCCATTCGACCCCATGCGCTACGTCGGCGTCGCACACGCGCCGACGTGGCTCGGGCCGTTCCAGGGCCGCGAGACCTTCCCGCGCTGATCGGCCTCGGGCCTCAGCCAAGGAGCGGACGCCACGTCCCGAGCGCGACGCTCGTGGCGATCGCGAGCGCGCTCAGCCCGATGGCGCCCGCGATCCAGGCGACGTCGCTCGCACGGACCCGCTGCGGGCGCGCGATCGTCCGGCAGCCGGCCGCCCCGAAGCCGCGCGCTTCCATCGCGACCGCCATCCGCGAGGACCGGCGGATCGCGGCCACGAGGAGCGCGAGCACCCGCCCGGCGAAGAGCCGGATCGCAGCGACCGGGGACCGTCCGGCCTCGACGCCGCGCGCGCGCCGGGCCAGCCCGATGATCCGCCACTCCCGCGCGAGGCCGGGCACGAGCCGGAGCGCGGCCAGGACGCCGATCGCGTAGCGCGGCGACACCCGAGCCTGCTGGACCAGGGAGTCGGCGACCTCGGTGGGGTCGCTGGTCGCGGTCGCCAGGATCCCGGCCAGGAAGATCGCGATCAGTCGCAGCGAGAGGCCAACGCCGTTCGCCAGCGTCTGCGCGCCGATCTCGATCGGGCCGACCGAGGCGACGATCGGCCCGACCTGCTCGGGCGCGAAGAGGACGTTGAATGCGCCGATGGCGATCGCCAGGACGACGATCAGCCACCCACGGGAGGCGAGCACCGAGACTGGCACGCCCGAGCCCGGGGTGAGGGCCAGCAGCGCCACGAGGATGATCGAGGCCGTCACGCCGTCGAGCGAGACGAACAGCGCCACGAGCAGGACGAGCGCGGCAACGAGCTTCGCGACCGGGTTCGCGCGCTGCAGTGGCGTGCGGGCGGACTCGACGTGACCGATCACGAGCGAGCGCCCAGCCGGAGCGTCCGATCCGCGATCGCGTGCTCGAACGCGCGGTCATGGGTCGCGACGCAGATGCCGCGCCCGTCGTCCCGCAGCGCCGACAGCAGGTGGACGAGCTCGGCCCACGTCCGCCGGTCCTGGCCGAACGTCGGCTCGTCGAGGACGAGCAACCGCGGCGCCGTCGCAAGGGCCGTGGCCACCGACAGGCGCCGCTGCTCGCCACCGGAGAGGGTGAACGGGTTGACCTCCGCCAGGCTTCCGAGCCGGAGGCGCTCCAGGAGCTCGTCGACCCGGACCGCGGCGGCGGCCGCGGAGACGCCCGCACGCCGCGGCCCGAGGAGCAGCTCCTCGCGGACGGTACCGGCAAGGAACTGATGCTCCGGGTCCTGAAACACGGTGCCGATATGCGCTGCCAGCTCACGGGCGCGCCAGCCCGAGATCGCCTCGCGGCCGCGACCGGGCGCGAGAGCCTCCCCCGCAACGACGTCCCCGGCGGACGGCACCAGGAGCCCCGCGAGCAGCAGCGCGAGCGTCGACTTCCCGCTTCCCGTCGGACCGACGAACGCGATCGCCTCGGACGAGCGAACGGAGACGCTGACCGCAGCCAGCGCGTCGCGCAGCTCACCGCGGTAGCGATAGGTCGCCTCGTCGGCGATGACGAGCGTCTCGGGTGGCGGCGGCTCCGCGCGCCTTGCCGCCGCGGGCGGGTGGTCCGGGATCCATACCCCCGCCTCGGCGAGCCGGGCCCCGTGATCGGCAAAGACGGCGCGTGGCGCGCCATCCGCCACGACGCCTCCGCCGGCCTCGAGCACGACGACGCGATCGACGAGCGGAAGGAACTCACCGACGCGATGCTCAACGAGGATGAGCGTCGCTCCCAGCCGGTCGACGGCCTCGCCGACGACGCCGCGCACGGCGGCCGCCGCGTCCGGGTCCAGGTTGGCCGTCGGCTCGTCGAGCATCAGCAGGCCGGGCGCGAGCGCGAGCGTCGCGGCCAGGGCGAGTCGCTGCTGCTCGCCGCCCGACAGCGCCTCGGTCGAGCGATCGCGACCGTACGGGAAGTCGACCGCGGCGAGGGCCGCGTCGACCCTGGGCCAGATCGCCTCCGGCGGGACGCATCGGTTCTCGAGCCCGAAGGCGACCTCGTCGCCGGCCCTGGCCATGACGATCTGCGCCTCCGGATCCTGGAACAGGAGGCCGGTGCGGTCTCGGGCGTCGCGCGGGTCGAGCCCGTCGACGAGGAGCGTCCCCGTGAGCTCGGCCGATCGCGGATCGAGCAGCCCCGCGACCGCTGCCAGGAAGGTGGACTTCCCGGCTCCGGACGGGCCGAGGAGGAGGACGCGCTCCCCGGCTTCGATGACGAGGTCGACGCCCCGCAGCGCCCACGCTCGTCGGCCGGGGTGGCGAATCCCCCAGCCACGCGCCTCGACGCGCGCCGGCGCGACCCGACCGATCACGGTCCGAGCTCCGGCGCGTCGCCGGTCAGACCGGGCGCTGGTCGCGACCGACCGCGAAGTCGCGGAGGACGCCGGTCCGCACGAGGGCGCGAACGAGCAGCCACGCGCCAAGGCCCGCCACGATCGCGCCGCTGGCGACCGATGCGACCAGGTACACGAGCCATACGTCGGCGCCCGCGCCGACGTAGTAGAGCGGCACGTCGTGAAGGGTCGCCGCAACGCCGGACAGCGCGCCGGAGAGCATCGCGAACGGCAGGTTCCAGCGCCGATAGAGACCGAGCGCGAACCCGATCTCCGCGCCGGCACCCTGCACCAGCCCCGAGACGAGGGCGTCGACGCCGTACAGGGATCCGAGCAGGACCGACACCGCGGCCGAGACGAAGCCCCCGAAGAACGCCGCGCCCGGGAGGCGGACGATGAGCCCGATGAGGACGGCGGGCAGCAGCCAGAGGCCATTGAGGACCGCCTGGGCCGGGGGGAAGAACGCGAACGCCGGCGTCGTGAACGCGGCGATCGCATTCCAAAGCAGAAAGACGACGCCGAAGGCGACGGCGATGCCCGCGGCGACGACGATGTCGACGGTGCGCCAGCCGTGGTCGCGGCCGGCCGAGGTGGTGGTCATGTGTGGTCTCCCGTGGGTGCGGTTTCGACGACGAGGAGCACCCCCTCGCGGAGCCGGACCGATGCGCCCGGCTCGACGATGACGTTCGACAGGCCGCGCGAGCCGCCCATTGGCAGCGTCGCCCCGTCGAGCGGCCAGCGCAGGCCGCCCGTCGTGACGCCCCGAGCGTCGCCGCCGATCGGGAGCAGCGTGACGAGGTCGCCGACGCTGCCGTCGAGGGTGATCGCCCCGCCGCCTCGCAGCCGGCGGACCGTCGTCGGACCGACGATCGCCCGCAGCTCGACCGTGTCGAACTCCGGCTCCGCGAGCAGCAGGATGTTCGCCAGCTCATGGTCCAGGCGATCGCCGCCCGTCGCCCCGAGCATGTCGACGCGAGCCGCCCCATCGGCGATGGCGGCGCGCACGGCCAGCTCGGTGTCCGACGCCTCCTTGTCCACCGGGTGCCGATCGATCCGGACGCCGGCGGCCTCGAGCCGCTCGACGAGGGTGGCCTCCGCCGAGTCGAGGTCGCCGACGATTCGGTCCGGCCGCCGGCCGAGCCGGTCGAGGGCGGCGGCACCGCCGTCGGCGGCGATGACCGCGTCTGCCCCGTCGAGCCGTGCCTCGTCGCCCGGAGCCAGCGCGCCGGACGCGACGACGACGATCCGCATCGGTTCCTCCATCGGCCAGATGTCCGCGAGAACGACGACGGCGCGCCGGGTCCGGTCAGGTCGACCGGGGATGAGGCGCGCCGCGACGGGCTGCATCGACTTCCTTCGCCGGCATGACCCGGATCAGGTTCGAGGGTCTGCGACGTTCCGGACGTCGCACTCTCAGCGCGGTGGCGCTCCCCTGTCGTCTCTTGGGTTGTGCGGCCAGCCTAGCACGCCACCTACCATGCCGGCGATGCACCCGAATGTCGGCCGCGTGGTCGAGGCCGCCGCGGAACACGGGCTCACGATCGAGGTTCAGCGCTTCCCGCAGGGCACGCGCACGGCCGCCGACGCCGCCCGTGCCGTCGGCTGCGACGTCGCGCAGATCGTGAAGTCGCTCGTGTTCGTCGCGGACGGCCGCCCGGTCGTGGCGCTCGTCTCCGGCGCGAACCGGGTCGACCTCCAGAAGCTCGCGGCGGCCGCGGGTGCGACGAGCGCGCGTCGGGCGGACGGGGACGAGGCTCGCGCCGCCACGGGGTTCGCGATCGGCGGCGTCCCGCCCTTCGGCCACGTCGCCGCCACGACCGTTCTCGTCGACCGCGATCTCGAGCGCCACGACGTGATCTGGGCGGCCGCCGGCCTGCCGGACGCGGTGTTCGCGCTGGCCCCGGCCGACCTCGTCCGGGCCAGCGGTGGCACGGTCGTGGACCTGGCCGCCGCGGAGCTCGCCTGATCGTGCCGGCCCAGCTCGTCTTCGGGTTCGTCGCGCTCGTTGGGACGCTCGCGGCGATCGGGTCGTGGATCGCGCTCCGTGGGTCGGGCGCGCGGCCCGGGCTGGCCCGCCGGCTGGCCGGCCCGCGCGAGGTGAAGGTCGGCCGGCTGCTCGACCGGGGCGACCTGCCGGGACGAGCCGTGCGAGTCGCCGGCCGGGTCCGTTGCCGCGAGCCCCTCGACACCGGGGACGAGCAGCTCGTGGCCTTTCATCGCGACATCGAGGTCCTCGTCGGCGGGAAGTGGCGCAGCGTCGAGCGGATGCGCGAGACGAGGTCGTTCGAGCTGTGGGACCACGACGGTGCGATCTCCGTCGACCCCGCGCTCGCGGCCGACCCGCTGATCACGATCCCGAAGGTCTGGCGCGGCGACCCGTCCGCCCTCGAGGAGCCGCACGCCTCCGCGGTCGAGCGCCTCGCCGAGCGTCACGGTCCGGCAACCGCCGCGCGATCCACGGTGCGCACGCTGACGATCACCGACCGCCTGCTCGTGGTCGCACAGCCCCAGCGCGACGAGGGCGGCCGCGTGCGGCTGGAGCCGCCTCCCGGCGGGTTCGTCATCAGCAACCTGGACCTCGACGACGCGATGCGCCTCCTCGGCGGCAGGCAGCGTCGGATCGTCGCCCTCAGCATTGTCGGCATCGGTCTCGGCGTTGCGCTCGCCATCGTCGGCGTCATCGGCCTGCTGGTCGGATCCCTGCTCTAGGCCGACGTCCGGGGCGAGCCGGTACGAATGGGGCATCGCACCCCGAACATCCCGTTTCTAGCATCGGGTCCACGGTTCTTACCAGAAGCTCCATTCGCCCTTCGGGCGCGGCCTGGTGAGACGATGACGGGGTCCGGCCGGTGTCGCGCGATGATGCCCAGACGCTGCTGACGGTCGCCCAGGCGGCGACGCTCCTCGGCGTGCACCCGAACACGATTCGCACCTGGACCGATGCCGGTCGCCTCGCTGCCTACCGCATCAACGCCCGCGGCGACCGGCGCTTCCGCCGAAGCGACGTCGAGCGCCTGCTCGTCGAGGATCGCGGCGGGGAGGACGTCGCCCCGCACGACGACGCGCCAACCGACCGCGCCGGGGAGCTCGCCGTGTTCGGCCGGATCGCGGCCGGGCTCGCCACTTCCCCGAACACCGCATCGGTCGCCCGCGCCGTCGTCGAGGCGCTGCGCGCCGAGCTCGGCGTCGACCGCGTTGCCGTCTACGTCGGCGACAGTCCGCCCTACGGGCTCGTCGCGCACGGGGGCTTCGGCCAGGCTCCGCCCGCCACCCGCTCGACCGACTCCGCTGGCGACGAGGTGGAGATCGTGCTCGCAGTGAAGCGCGGGCCGATCGGCGTCCTCGTCATCGACGCCGAGTCCGGCGCCGGCATGTCCGCCGCCTTCCGCCGGTCCCTGTCCGCGACGGTCGGCACGACGCTGGCGAGCACCGGTCTCCTTGGCCGCGCACGCCGGGAGCTCCAGCGCGCACGCGCGTTGCGCTCCGTCACGAAGGAGCTCACCGGCACGCTCGACCTGACGGCGGTGCTCGGCGAGGTCGTCGATCTCACGCGCTCGCTGTTCGAGGCCGACAAGGCTGGGCTCTGGCTCGTGACCCCCGGGGACGAGCGACCGTTCAAGGTCGCGGCGCAGCACGGCCTGTCCGATGCGTTCCTGGCGCGCGTCGCCGACCTGCGCTTCGACGCCGATACGGTCGGGGTGCGCACGCTCCGCGAGCGGCGGCCGTTCGCCAGATCGCTCGACGACGACGGCATCGGCGCGCTCCGCGACAGCTACCTCGCCGAGGGCATTCAGACCGTCTGCCTGGTGCCACTCGTCGGCGCCGACGAGTCGCTCGGCCTGCTCGGCCTCTATCACCGCAACGAGCGGACGTGGCCGGAGGAGGAGGTCGCGCTGGTCCATGCGTTCGCCGACCAGGCCGCGGTCGCGATCCAGAACGCGCGACTCTACCGGTCCGTCGCGTCGCAGGCCGCCCGCATGCGATCGATCCAGGACCTGTCGGCGCGTCTGAACCGACTGACCGATGTCAAGGCGATCGCTGAGGCGATCGTCGCCGAGGCCGAGCCGCTGGCGGACTTCCACGACATCCGCGTCTACGAGGTCGACTGGGAGCGGAACGTGTGCGATCCGATCGCGTTCACGCGCGAGATGCTGGACGGCGACCCGGAGAACGCGGTGGAGCGGCTGCGGGTCGAGATCGGCGAGGGGTTCACGGGCTGGGTCGCCGAGCACGGCGAACCGCTGCTCGTCAACGACGCGCTCGACGACGACCGGGGCAAGACGATCGACGGCACGGAGGACGTGCCCGAGTCGATGCTCGTCGTGCCGATGCTGTACGAGGGTCGGGCGCTCGGCGTCATCGTCCTGAGCCAGCTCGGCTTCCACCGCTTCACCGACGACGACCTGCAGACGATGTCGATCTTCGCGGGCTACGCCGCGCAGGCGATGGCCAACGCCACGAGCTACGAGCGGCTCATCGACCAGTCGAGCGAGCTGGCGCGCCGGGCGGACTCCCAGCGACGGCTGCTGCAGATCAACGAGCGGCTGCTGTCCGCCCTCGATCACGCCGACGTGCTGGAGACGATCGCCGACGGCCTGCGCGACGTCGTCGCCTACGACAACCTGTCCGTCTATCGGACCGATCCCGCCGAACTGGTGATGACGCCGGTCCTCACCCGCGAACAGCATGCCGAGGAGGTGGGTCGCTATGCGATCCCCTTCGGGCGCGGGCTCATGGGATGGGCGGTCGAGCACTCCCAGCCGATCCTCGCCAACGACGCGCTGAGCGATCCGCGCGCGTTGCAGATTCCCGGCACGCCGCCGGACCCCGAGGCCGTCGTCGTCGTGCCCCTCGTCGCGGAGGGCGAGGTGCTCGGCGCGCTCAACGTCTCGCGCCTCGGCGGGCCGGAGGTGTACTTCAGCGAGAGCGACTTCGAGCTCATTCAGCTGTTCGCCGGCCAGGCCTCGATCGCCCTGCGCAATGCCGACACGCACCGGGCCGTGAGCCAGCGCGCCGAGACCGATGCGCTCACCGGCCTCTCCAACCACGGTGCCTTCCAGCGCGACCTCGGCGGCTTCGTCGAGCATCTCGGGGACGCGCCCGGTCGCCCGCGACTGGCGGTGCTGATGATGGATCTCGACAGCTTCAAGGCCTACAACGACCGCCACGGGCACCCCGCGGGCGACGCACTGCTCCACCGTGCCGCGACGGCGATCTACGGCGCCGCCCGAAGCGACGACCGCGTCTATCGCTACGGCGGCGACGAGTTCGCGATCATCCTTCCGCACACCGGCGTCACCGAGGCGGCTCGCGTCGCGAACCGCATCCGGCGCGCCGTGTCCGCGCTGACCGCCGCCGATCCGACGCCCGTCACGATCACCGTCGGCGTCGCCGGGCTCCCGGGCGACGCCACGGATCGCGCCGGCCTCATCGCCGCAGCGGACACCGCCCTGTACTACGGCAAGCGTGCAGGCGAGAACCGCGTCGTTCGCGCCGACCGCCTGGCCGCCGACGTCGGCGACCTGCGCGGCACGCTGGAGGAGCTCGCCTCGGCCGCTCTCCGCGACAGCGATGACGAGCACGCGGTCGAGCACCTCGTCGAGCGTGCGAGCCAGCTGGCCGGCCCGCAGCACGAGGGGCAGGACACCCTGCGCGACGCGCTCCTGACGATCGCTCGCTCGCTCGACGGGCGCGGGGCCGCCGCCCGCGGGCACGCCGACCGCGTCGGCCGGCTGGCGTCCGCGGTGGCCGGCAGGCTCGGTCTCGCAGACGAGGAACGGAGCAGCATCGAGCTCGCCGGCCGCCTCCACCTGCTCGACGCGCGCGGCGTCGCTGAGCTTGCCCCGATCCCGTCTCTGCGCGAGGTCGGCGCGCTCATCGAGGGCTATCGGCGGCTCGCGGCGGGTCGCCGGCGCAGCCGAGGCGTGCCGATCGGGGCACACATCGTCGGGGCGGCGAACGACTACGACGAGCTCGTGTCGGGCGGCTCGGCGCCGCGGCTCGGACGGGCCGAGGCGATGGCCGAGCTGCGAGCGCTGCCGGCCGGATACCGACGCGAGGTCCTCGAGACGCTCGCGGCGGTCGTCGCGGACCGCGGCGACGTCGGCCGGCGCCGGCGCCGGACGGACGTGCGGAGCGAGGAGGAGCGCGGGGCGGCCTGAGGTATCATTCCGCGGCCGATGACGACCGCTCGCCTCGCCCCGCCACGCCCGGCACCGGCGGCGGGACTGGCGCTCGTCATTGCCCTGGTCACCGGCGCGTGCTCGAGCGCCGAGACGCCGTCCGAGGCTCCGCCCACGTCGGCCGCACCGACGACGCTCGCGACGTCGGTGCCGACCCCCACGCCAAGCCCCACGCCAGAGCCGACGCCGCGCTTCACGAACGAGCCGGACGACGATCTGGCGGCCCTCATCCCGACGGAGGCGCGCGGCGTGACGATCACGGTCGCGCCCTTCGATGAGTTCGCCCTCACCCCCGGCGACGTCGCCATCGCGTACGGCGAGATCGGGGACCGCTTCCGATCCCTCGTGCTCGCCTACGCGGTCGAGCCGCGCACGTCGCTGTACGCGATGCGCGTCGACGGCCCGGACGTGCGAACCGCCGACCTCAAGCCGCACCTCGCCACGGCGGGGCGCTACGTCGGGATCGCCGGGCTCGACCCGAAGCCATGGAAACGGGCGGTCGTCGACGGCACCCGCGTGTGGACCCGCCCGGAGGACAACGCGACGGCGCTGGGGACGCACATCTACACGTGGTCGAGCGGCGACATCGTCTTCCTGCTGATCGGCGTCGACGACGCGGTGAACCGATCGATCGTCTCGCAGCTGCCCGGCGAGGCCGCGCCGACGCGGACTCCGGCACCGTCCGGCTCGCCAACGCAGTCGGCGGAGCCGAGCGCGTCGCCCGAGGGCTGACGGGCATCGGTCTATCATCGGCGCCGTGCTGGACGAGAGCGATCGGTGGTCTGGCTGGGGTGACGGCGGCGACGACCGGATCGGGCGCAAGCGCGATCGGCTGGCCCGGCTGCTGAGCGTCGTCTCGATCCTCTACTCCAAGGGCGGGACCGAGACGGGCGTGGCGGTCAGCGAGATCGCGCGGCTGACCGGCATGACCACGCGGACGGTCTACCGCGACATCAACGCTCTCGACGAGGAGCTCGGGGTGCCCGTGTACCAGGCCGGTCGCGGGCACTACGGGATCGACCGCAAGTTCTTCCTGCCTCCGCTCCGACTGTCGGTGCCGGAGGCGATCGTCCTCTTCCTCGCATCCCGGCTCATCGCGCGCTGGAGCGACCAGTACGACGCGGCCGTGGTCAGCGCGTTCACGAAGCTCGCCGACGCGCTTCCGCAGCCGATCGCGCGGCACGTGACCGCGACGATGCTCGCGGTCGGCTCCCACGACCCGAACGAGCCGTTCACGCGCAGCTTCAGCGCGGTCGCTCGGGGCTGGGCCGAGGGCCGAGTCGTCGAGCTGGTCTACGACCCCGGGACCGGCACGGAGAAGCGCACCCGCGTCCACCCCTACTTTCTGGAGCCCGACGCCGCGCTCCGCAGCGTCTACCTCATCGGCTACGACGAGCCGGCCGCGGCGATGCGGACGTACAAGGTCGAGCGCATCCGCTCGGCGACGCTCACGCAGGACCGATACGAGATCCCCTCCGACTTCGACCCGGACGCCTGGCTCGCCAACGCGTGGGGCATCTGGTCGCCGGACTCGACGCCGCCGGTCCGCGTGCGGCTGCGCTTCGAACCCTCGGTCGCGCACCGCGTGCGCGAGGCGGTCTGGCACCGGTCGCAGGAGCTCACGGAACTGCCGAGGGGACGCCTCGAGCTCGCGGTCACCGTCAACGGGATCGTCGAGATCCAGCCGTGGATCATGTCGTGGGGCGGTGCCGTCGAGGTGCTCGAGCCGGAGGCGTTGCGCAAGGCGGTCGCCAGCTCGGTGCGCCAGGCTGCCGACCGTTATGCCAGCTAGGGTCGGCGCCGCGTTCAGCGCACGATGACCGCGGCCGCGGGGTGGGCGGGCCGGCGCACCCTGATCGAGTGGCTCGGCCTATCGGCCGGGCTGGCCGTCTTCGCGTACGTCGGCTGGGATGGCGCGCTCTGGGACGCGCGCTTCCAGCTGCTGCTCCACCTGATCGCGATCGGTGCGATCGCTGGGCTCGGGCTCGTCGCCGTGCGCGGCGGCGCGGTGCCGCACACGCCGATCGACCTGCCGCTGGTCGCGCTGCTCGTCGCGTTCGGGCTGGCGACGGTATCGGCGATGAACATCGGCATGAGCCTGCGGGCCATGGCCTCGATCGCCGCCTATGCGGCGATGCTTCCCGTGGCGCTCATCTGCATCCGCCATCGGCCGAGCTGGGTCGGCGTGCTGACGTCGGTCCCGGTGCTGGTGCTGTCCGTGCCCACGCTCGTCGCCCTCGTCGCGCGTCGCGTCGAGTGGGTGCTGGTCGGCGCGCCGGGCCTGCCACCGATCCGGCTGCCGGGAGAGGGCACGCCCTTCGGGTCGGTCGCGGTGCCGCCCTTCGTCATCTGGCCGGCGTGGGCCCTCGCGGGCCTTATCGAGTCGCCACGCTGGCGCGGGATCGTGCGCGGCGGGCTCGTCATCGTCGGGGTGCCGCTGACGATCCTGTCAGGGTCGCGCTCCGCGTGGCTGGCGATGGGCGTCACGATCGTGGCGGCCGCGATCCCGTGGCTGTGGCGCAACCGCCACCGCCTGCGCCCGTCAGGTGGACCGACCGCGCGGACGATCGCGCTCGCGCTCGTCGCCGTCGCGGGCATCGTCGCCGCGATCGCGCTCATCGCCCCACGACTGACCGCGGTCACCTCCCTCATCTATCGCGCAGGGCTGTGGGCCGACACGTTGGCCGCCTGGAGCACCGATCCGCTGCTGGGCATCGGACCCGGCTTCATGCCATACGCGCGACAGGCGGCGGCGCCGGACTTCAGCTTCCCGGTGGGGCAGCCGCACTCGCACAACCTCCCGCTCGGCGTCCTCGGCGACGCGGGGCTCGTCGGGCTGGCGGCGGCGGTCGTTCTCGTCGTCGCCATCGCCTGGTACGCCGGCCCGTGGCGATCGCGAACGGGGACCGGGCGGGCGGCGAGCTTCCTGCTGCTCGGCCTCGCGGTCGGCGGGCTGTTCGAGGACCTGACCTTCGTTCCCGCCTACAACCTGCTCGCGATCGTCCTCCTGGCGGTCGCCCTGACCGACGCCGGCGTCGTCGAGTGGCGGCCGATCCAGCGGCGCCGGGTCCTGCTGCCGGCCGGGGCGGTGGCGTTGGTCCTTGTCGGCGGGATGGTCGTCGCCGACGCCGGCGCGATCTCGTACCGGATGGGCACCGACGCGGCCGCGCACGGGGACTGGGACGGTGCCACGGACCTGCTGCGCCGGTCGGTCGAGATCGATCCGTGGCAGCCCACCGGTCCGAAGTCGCTGGCGGTCTCGGCCGACTGGGCCGGGCGCACTGGCGAGGCGCGCGAGGCGGCGGAGGCGGCCGTTCAGCTCAACCCCGGCGACGCGCCGTCGTGGGTGAACCTGGCGCTCACCTGCGCGGAGGCCGCCGACTCCGGCTGCCAGGCCAACGCGACCGAACGCGCGGTCGCGAGGGCCGGCTTCCTCGAGGCCGAGCTGCTCAATGCGGCCATCAGCTACGAGTCGCTCCGGATGGCGCCCGAGGCCGATGACGCCTACCGTCGCTCGCTCCTGAGCCAGAGCCTGACGGCGTTCGCGCACGACTGGCCGCGCACCGTGCCGATCGGCGCGGCGACGGACGACGAGGACGCGATCCTCGAGTTCAATCGGCTGCTGGCCTGGTGGGCGATGGACGAGCCGATCGACGTCGCCTCGATCTCCGACCCGGCGACGCGGGCGCTGGCCCACGCGATGCGCGACGAGCGCGCCGAGGCGGAGGAGTGGATGGAGCGCGCAATCGACGTAGCGCCGGACAGCAACGTCACCTGGGACGTCGTGGTCGTCGTCCGCGACCATTGGGGCCTGCCGGTCGACGACGAGATCGCGATCGCGTCGGTCGTGCGCGGCAGCCCGTTCCCGAACCGAAGCGCACCGGTGCGCGTGCCCGGCCAGATCTTCGACATCGCCTCGTTCCGGGCCTACCCGGCCGATGGCCTCGTGGCGGACGCGCAGCGGCTCGGCACGGATCCGCCGTACCCGTGGATCCTGCAGCGGACCCTGCCCTAGTCGCGCTCGTCGAGCGGCAAACGCTGGATGAGGGCCAGGCGAGGACGCTCGGTCGTCTCGGCCGGCGCGATCGGGACGCGCAGCCAGCCCTCGCCGGCAGCGCCGAAGCGATAGCGCGCGTCGAGCCGACGGGCCGAGATGCCGGTCAGGCCGAATCGCGCCAACGCTTCGGCGAGGAGCGTCCCCTCGCCGGCGAGCGCGTGCGACACGACGCAGCGGTCGCCATCGCGGAGGATGCTCGCCAGGTGCTCGCGGCGGGTCGCGAAGCGCCGAGCGTGCCACGGTGCCCCGTCGCTCCAGAGCAGGTCGGAGGCGACGAACCCCGGGCGTCCGGCCCAACGTTCGCCCGCGAGGCGCCGACGCAGCAGGTCGGTGTCGAGCCAGCCGCCCTCGTCGAGCGCGAGCAGCCAGCCGTCGAGCACGACGCCGTCCACGGCCAGCTGGCCCGGAAGCTCGTCGCCCAGCTCGGTGAACGCCGACAGCGCATCGGCCATGCCCTCCACCTGCAGGCGAGCCAGCCGTCCGCCCTCGATCCAGGCGAGAGCGCGAACGCCGGGCCACCACGGCTCGAAGAGGTAGGCAGGGTCGTCGAACGGGCCGACGCCCGCCGACGGCTGCATCGGCACGAGCCGCGCCGGGAGCGCCAGGCCGGGCTCGGTCGGGATCGGAAGGTCGAGCTGCTCGCCGGGCACGACCCGCGGATCAGGCGGTCTTGCGGCGCCGCTGCCGCGGAGCCTCCGCCTCTTCGGTGGCCTTCTTGGTCCTGGTCGACTTCGCCCGCGCCGGCTTCGCCCTGGCCTTCGTCGGTTCGGCAGGCTCCGCCTTGCGGTCCTGGCGCGCTGCCGCGACCGAGGCCTCGAGCGCGGCCATGAGGTCGGTGATGTTCGTCGGCTCGGCGCGCGCGGCAGGCTCCGGCTTCTCGCCGGCGACCTTCTTCTCGATGACCGCCATCAGCGCCTCGCGATAGTCGTCGGCGTACTCGCTGGCGTCGAAGTCGCCGGTCATGCTGGCCACGAGCTGCTCGGCCATCTTCTTCTCGGACGCCTTGATCTCGATCTCGTCCTCGGGAAGGTTCAGCTCGTCGACGGCGCGGACCTCATCGGGCCAGTGCAGCGTGGTGAGGAGCATCGTCTTCGCGAAGGGGTTGAGCGATGCGAGCTGCTCGCGGTCCTTGAGGACGATCTTGCAGATGGCGCTCTTGTTCTGCTCGGCCAGGACCGACTTCAGCAGGTAGAACGCCTTCGCGCCGATCTGCTCAGGCTCCAGGTAGTAGGCCTGCTTCACGAACTGCACGCCCTCCGCGTCGCGCGAGGCGTTGATGAAGAGCTCGATCTCGATCGCGCGGACCGTCTTGAGCGGCACGGAGTCGATGTCCTCGTCCTCGACGACGACGTACTTGCCCTTGCTGTACTCGTATCCACGCACCGTCTCCGAGCGCGGGATGACCTCGTCGTGATGCGGGCAGTACACCTTCATCTGGATGCGGTTCAGGCAGGTGCGGTGGAGGAGGTTGAAGCCGATCCCGCCCTGCTCGGTCGCCAGGTAGAGCTTGACCGGGATCGTGACCAGGCCGAACTGGATTGCTCCCCGCCACATCGATCGCGCCATGTGCGTGCCGTGCTCCCGTACTGAGGCTCCGAAGGGTACACCGGCGCTCCAAGGGTCCCCCACCCGTGACCATCGGTACTACGCGGATGGGCCATAGACCACGATCGGCACCGAGGCGACACTTGGCGTCGATGAATGACGAGTCGGCTGCCCCCCGTGCCTACGTCCTCGAGGACGATCCCGACATCGCGGCCCTGGAGGCCGATCTCCTTCGCGAGATGGGCTTCAGCGTCGTGACCTGCACGCGCATCGTCGAGCTCGGCGACCTGATGGACGTCGCGCTGCCGCACCTGATGGTCGTCGACGTCATGCTCCCCGATGGCGATGGCGGCGACATCACCGAGCTCCTGCGCTCGGCCTGGCCCGGGATCCCCGCCATCTTCGTCTCGGCGGCCAATCGCGAGCGGCTCGCGGAGCTCGCCCCCATCGGCCCGGTCGTCGCCAAGCCCTTCGACCTCGATGCGTTCCGCGCCGCCGTCGAGGAGGCACTCGAAGGGGCGCGCGAGCTTCGTACCGCGTCGTGACCGCGGCGGCCCTAGGCCGGGGGACGCCGCTCGCCGGGACCGAGCACCGCAACGACGGACTCGTGCTCGTGGCCATCCTCGTCGACCAGGTGGTAGCGATGCTCGACGCGCGCCACGGCCGAGAGCATCGCGCTCACCGGGCAGTACTTCGTCGCCGACAGCTCGATCGAGCGCCTGAGCGCCTCCGGCTCCACCCTGCCGCTCACCCGATGCTCGACGCGCAGCGCGGTGAACACGCGCGGATGCTCATCGGCGCGATCGCCGTCGACGACGATCTCGTACGTGGCGGCGTCCTGGCGCTTCTTGCGCAGGATGCTGGCGACGTCCATCCCCGTGCATCCGGCGAGCGACGCGAGCAGCGCCTCGACAGGGTTCGGGCCGTCGGGCTCGTCGAGCTCCATCGGGATGGCATGGCCGGTGTCCGTCCGGGCATCGACCCGACACGTGATGGGGTCGACGCTGGCGGAAATGTGGTTGGACATGTCCCGAGCCTAGCCGACGGAGGCCTCGCGCGATGCGCGTGATCCGGCCAACGGCCCTGACCGCCACCGCGCGCCGGCGTCCCATCCTCCTCGCCGGGTCGATGCTCGCGGCCGGCCTCGTCGCGGTCGAGCTGACGCTCAGCCGGCCGACGAACACGACGATCGCTGCGGTGGGGGCGACCACGGCTGCCCTCGCCCTGGGGATCGGGGCGGCATGGCTCATCCGTCTCCTGCGGCCGAACCGATCCCGTGACCTGCCGGGCGCAATGGCCGCGCTGCTCGCCGGCACGTTCGACGACAGCTACGCCCTCGTCGTCGCGCCCCAGCTGGCCATTCCCGACGCGGCGCGTCTCGACGGGATCCTCGTCGGGCCCGCCGGCGTGCGCATCCTGACCGTGCGCGACTGGGTCGGCCACTACCGCGTGCGCGGCCGCTCCTGGGAGTTCGACGCCCGCGGCCGGAGGGGCTGGATCAGGTGCCGCACGAATCCGAGCTGGGACGCTCAGAAGCTCAACGAGAGCGTGACGCGCTGGGCGCATGAGCTCGGCCTTCCCGCCATGCCGATGCGGCCGGTGGTCGTCTTCCCGCGGCCGCACTCGCAGATCGTCCTCGAGGAGCCCGAGGACGAGATCGTGACCTCCGACAACGCGCCGTGGTGGGCGAACTCCATCGGGCGGGTCCGCCGCATGGACCCCGCCGACGGCGCGCGACTGATCGAGGCCATCCTCGACGCCGCCGAGCCCGCGCGCCACCTCGCGGCGGCGCCGGCCGTCGACCGGGGACGCTAGCCGGCCGTCACTGCTCCTCGGGGTGGAGCCAGGCCTCGGCGGTCCGCTCGTCGAGGACCTCGGCCAGGAGCTGGTCCGGGTTCTCGTCGTCGGCGACGAACAGCACGTGGGCACGATCCCGCCGCAGGGCAAGCACCGGCGCGGTCCGCTCGAGCTGGGGATAGCTCCCGGACGCGATCGTGGCATCCGTCACCGCCTGGAATGCCTCGATGCCGTGCAGCAGGCCCTCGATCGGCCGGCTGCCCATCGGGACGTGGATCGTGCCGGCGACGCGGAACGGAGGGACCGCCAGCTGCGCGCGGACCGGGCGCTTCTGGATTCGCATCTCGCCACCGCCGCCCGGAAGGGAGGGCGCCACCATGATCAGGATCTCGTCGACCGCCACGAGGGTGGACGGCGCGCCAAGCGTGGCGGACGGGTCGGCATGCTCGCTGACCGTCGCGCGCGCGATGTCGAGGTGGCCGCCGGCGAGCTGGTTGAGAATCTCCGTGACTCGACCGAATCGCGTCGTGATCGTCCCGGTCACCCGGTAGGCCGACGTGTACACGTCGACCTCAACCGACGCCGCCTCGCCGATTCCCCCACCCCCGTACGACCCCGACTCGAACCCCGCCATCGACCCGATCCTACGTCACTCGTCGCCGGATCCGATGGCCGCGATGCGCTCGGTCTCGCCACGCGCGCCGGTCGCGAGCAGGATGCGGCCCGATGCCTGCTCGCCGAAGAGCGCCTCGACGGTCGCCAGCGTGTCGATCTCGGCCGGCGTCTTGTCCTCCCGGATGCGGACGATCCGCGGGAAGCGCATCGCGAAGCCGGATCGATGACGGCTCGACCGCATGATCCGGTCGAAGGCGATCTCGACGACGACCTCCGGCACCACGGTCCGGTAGCGGCCGAAGTCCTGGAGCGTCACGGTGTGGAAGTAGTCGGTCATGCGGGCGATCTCCGCATCGGTCAGCCCGGTGTAGGCCTTGCCGATCGTCAGCAGCCGCGACTCCGGCTCATCGGCCTCGCGCACGGCGAACGTGTAGTCGCTGAGCACGCCGCGGCGCTTGCCGTGGCCCCACTCGACGCCGACGACGACGCAGTCGAGAGTTGCGAGCGCCTTCTTCAGCTTCAGCCAGCCGAGCCCCCGACGGCCGGGCTGATAGGTCGAATCCGGATCCTTGACCATCAGCCCCTCGTTGTGCCGATCGCGCGCATCGTCGAACGCGGTGTCGACCTCGGCCGCCGAGCGCGCGGATGCAAGGTGCGAGCGAAGGACCCGCTCGCCGGTCCGCTCCGGCAGCCCAAGCGCGTCGAGGGCCGAGCGTCGCTCGCGGAGCGGCCGCTCGAGCAGATCGCGCCCGGCATGATGCAGCAGGTCGAAGGCGACGAGCACGACCGGGACCTCGGCCAGGAGCTCCTTCGAGGGCCGGACCCGGCCGAGCCGGGTCTGGAGCGAGGCGAAGTCGAGGACGGAGCCCTCGCGCCACGGCACGAGCTCGCCGTCGATCACGAGCGGCGCATCGGTCGCCAGGGCACCGGCGGCATCGACGATCTCCGGGAACGAGCGGGTGACGTCGTTCAGGTCGCGGCTGAAGAGCCTCGGCGTACCGCCCTCCTCGAGGTGGAGCTGGGCGCGGATGCCGTCGTACTTGTCCTCGATCCACGCCTCGTCGCCGACCCGGCGCATGACCTCGGCGGCGTCCGCGACCGGTGACGCGAGCATGAAGCGGATCGGCCGCCCGACGTGCAGCGCGGCCTCGGCGAGGCGTCCATCGCGAGCCAGCACGGCGGTCTCGCCGATCTCCCCGGTCAGCATGTGCGCTCGCCTCACCGCATCGGGCTCGGCGTCGAAGGCCGTGGCGACGGCCTCCTCGAGCAGGCCCTCCCGGAGACCGATGCGGGTCTCGCGCGAGGCGACGCGACCGATGAAGCGCGCCTCCTCGGTGGAGGCTCGCCGGTACAGCTCGGTCATCCGCGTCACGCGGTCCGCGGCGGACCCCGCCGACGCGATCGCGCTGAATCCGTTCGCGACGTCGGCGACGGTCAGCGGCGCGCCGTCGCCCGACGCGACCAGGTCGGCGGCGGCGTCGCCGAAGTCCGAGTGGCGCAGGTACGCCGCCCGCAGCGCATCCTGCCCGGCCCCGCTGGCCGCGGCGAGCGCCGCACCCTGCTGCACCCAGCCGAGGCCGAGCTTGGCCGTCGGGTCGATCAGCGGCCGGCCGGCAAAGAAGACCGTCGCCGCCGGCAGGTCAGCGGGCGGAAGGCCGCGGAGGTAGGCCGCGAGGATGTCGCGCTTCGCGTTCTTGCTGCGGGTCGCGCCGACCGCCGCAGCGGTCTCGGCCAGCGCGGCGAACGGGGTCGAGCGCGGGGGCATCGGTTCAGTCTAGGCAGCCCCGGCGCCGGTGGGTACGATCTCCACATGGTCTTCCCATGGCAGCGGCGCAACGTCCCCGACGAGCTCGCCTCCCGCGTCCCCCCGGGCCAGGTTCTGACCGACAAGTTCCCCGTCCTCCACTTCGGGCGAACGCCGTCGTACCCGGACCTGTCGGGTTGGGACTTCCGGGTCTGGGGCGAGGTGGCCGAGCCGCTCACCCTGCGCTGGGCTGAGTTCCGCAACCTGCCGGTCCACGAGCAGACGCTCGACATCCACTGCGTGACCCGCTGGTCGAAGCTCGACACGCGATGGGAGGGCGTCGCCTTCACGCATGTGGCCGAGGTGGCCCAGCCAACGGCCGACGCGAGGTTCGTGATCTTCCACTCCGAGGGCGGATACACCTCGAACGTCCCGATCGAGACGGCGATGCGGCCCGAGTGCCTGCTGGCCTGGTCCTATGACGGGGAGCCGCTCGAGCCGGATCACGGCTACCCGCTGCGCGCGATCGTGCCGGGAACCTATTTCTGGAAGAGCGCGAAGTGGCTGCGCGGGGTGGAGTTCACGAATGAGGATCGGCCCGGCTTCTGGGAGCGCAACGGCTATCACAACGACGCGGATCCCTGGAAGGAGCAGCGCTACTCCGGGTTCTGAACCTCGCTCGCCTCGTCGAGCTGCTTGGCCCGCGCGATGAGCTCCGCGACGCGCTTCCCACCCTTGCGGCCGATCTCTCGGAAGTGCTCGTTCGAGTAGCGCTCGCTGACCGTTCGGCCGCCCTTCGCCCCGATCTCCTGGAAGAACTCGGTCCCGTACCGGGCGCGGGTGGTCTTGCCGCCCTTGCGGCCGGCGTCGCGGACGCTCATGCCGCCCTCACTGGGCGGCTCGTTGCGGTCGCGGGTCCCAGATCGTGCGGCTCCGTCCTGGTCGGCACTCTGCCGGTCCGGCATCGGACGCGCCTCCTCGTACTTTGCTGGCTGGCCGCCGTGGCGGTCCTCCGGCGAGGGAGCAAGTTGCGTACCCGCGGCTAGAATGGCGCGCCGTGCACCCGCTGCTGCGCAACGTCATCATCGGCATCGTCGGCCTGATCATCGCCGGGGGCCTGGCGGCGCTCGCCCTCTACCCGCGCGACGCGGACCTCTCGGTCCTGGCGCTCCTGGCGGCCGCGATCCTCGCCACCGTCATCGGCCTCTTCCTCTACAGCCAGGGATGGGTCTGGGGCAGCCGCATGGCGCGCCGTCGCCAGGGCGGGCAGTCCGTGCTCGTCGCGATCGGAGGCGGCGTGATGGCGCTCATCGCGGCGGTCGCGCTCGCCGGGCTCATCATCCTCGTCCTGCTCTTCTACCTCGGCTGAGCGTGCTGCGCTGGTAGCATTCGCTGCGGATCGACCGGCACGCCCCCATCGTCTAGAGGCCTAGGACGCCACCCTTTCAAGGTGGAGATCAGGGGTTCGAATCCCCTTGGGGGCACCACGCCCGCCAACGTTCCTAGATGTGGTTGATCTCGACCCTGTCCCCGCAATTCGGGCAGTACAGCAGGAGCAGCTTCGGCTCCTCGGGCGTCGGCCGCCACGAGTAGACGAAGGACTCGTTCAGCTGCTCGCCGCAGCGCGGGCACTCGTAGCCGAGCTCGAGCCACTGGTCGCGCGGCACGTTCTGGCGGCCCATCAGCCGCGGTCGGGTGGCGGAGGCGGCTCCCAGCCGGGCTTCGGCCCGGCGGGCGCCTCGTCGGACGAGGCGGAATCGGCGGCGATGATGGCGGCACGGACCGCCTCCGCGCGCTCCGACGGGGCAATGAGCGGGTACGACATCGCGTCATAGCCCGGCCAGCGGCCGACGTCGCCGTCCCGGATCATGACCTGCACCTTCATGAATGCGCCGGTGACATCGCGGACGGATCGGTCGAGCACCTGGAGGTCGCGACCGGTGACCTCCTTCAGCGCTGCCGGCAGGGTCTCGACGAGCCGTTCCGGGTGCGGGTCGGCGCGGAGCGCGATCTCGAGCGCCTCGAGCACCTCCTCGTCCGGCAGGTCGCGCGGAAGCGGGCGGCTGATGTGGGTCATCCTCGGGTCGCGACTCGGCCCGCGGAGGGTTCGAACGAGCGATCTCAGCATCGGCCGCGCGATTGTACCGTCAGGCCCCGCCGCGGGCCGTGAAACGCCCGTTGGGTATACTTGCGTCCCCTGTGACGACCCCGAGCGCGGCATCGCCGCGGTCCACCCGAGCGCGCCAGCGTCACGCCCCCGCGAGATCACGCTACGAAGGAGTCCGCCATCACCGCGCGCGTCCGTAAGGCCGTCCTGCCCGCCGCTGGTTTCGGCACACGCTTCCTCCCAGCCACCAAGGCGATCCCCAAAGAGGTCATGCCGCTCGTCGACCGGCCGATCATCCAGTACGCCGTCGAAGAGGCCGTTGCATCCGGGATCGAGCAGATCATCATCGTCATCGCCACCGGCCGGAGTGCCATCGAGGACCACTTCGACTCGAACCCGGCCCTCGAGCGCTGGCTCGAGGAGCGCGGCGACATCGAGATGCTGCGCACGATCCGCCGCGTCAGCGAGATCGGCACCGTCGCATTCGTCCATCAGCGCGAGCAGCTCGGTCTGGGCCACGCGGTGCTCGTCGCGAAGGACCTCGTGGGCGACGAGCCGTTCGCCGTCCTGCTCAGCGACGACGTCATGCTGAACCCGCGTGGCCAGCCCGTCATCCGCCAGCTCATCGATGCCTACAACACCCACCGCGGCTCGGTCATCGCCGTCCAGCGCGTCGCGCGCGAGGAGGTCACTCGCTACGGGATCCTCGAGCCCCTGCACGACGACGGCCGCGTGGTCGAGATCCGCAACCTCGTCGAGAAACCCGCGGTCGAGGACGCCCCGTCCGACCTCGCGGTGCTGGGCCGCTACGTGCTGACGCCGAAGATCTTCGACGTCCTGGAGCAGACGAGCCGTGGCGCAGGCGGCGAGATCCAGCTGACCGATGCGATCCGCGGCCTCATCCAGGAGCAGCCCGTGTTCGGCTACCAGTTCGAGGGGACGCGGCACGACGCCGGGACCCGGGTCGGCTGGCTGAAGGCGAACGTCGCAGTGGCGCTGGAGTCGGAGGACGCGGAGGAGGTCCGCGCCTACATCCGCGGACTCGACCTGCGAGACTGACCGACCGTGGAGATGATCGGCAGGCTGATCAGCGGCCGATATCGGCTCATCGCCCCCCTCGGTGAGGGCGGCATGGCTACGATCTGGCGCGCGGTCGACGAGCAGCTCGATCGCGAGGTGGCGGTCAAGATCCTCCGCCCGCAGTTCAGCGCCGATGCCGGCTTCGCCGCGCGCTTCAAGCAGGAGGCGCGCGCCGCCGGCGGCCTTTCGCACCCGAACATCGTCGGGGTCTACGACTACGGGACCGATGGTGAGAACGGCGAGCAGTACATCGTCATGGAGCTCGTCGCCGGCCGCGACCTCTCCGCGATCCTCGCCGATCGCGGATCGCTGTCGGTCGAGGACTCCGTCCGGATCGCGATCGGCGTGGCGAGCGCCCTCGAGGTCGCCCATCGCAAGGGGATCGTCCACCGCGACGTGAAGCCCGGCAACATCCTGATCACCGATGCGGGCGATGTGAAGGTCACCGACTTCGGCATCGCCCGGGCCGTCAGCGAGGCGTCGATGACCGTGACCGGCACGACGCTCGGGTCGGTCCACTACTTCAGCCCAGAGCAGGCACGCGGCGACGAGGTGACCGGCGCGTCGGACGTGTACGCCCTCGGGATCGTCCTCTACCAGCTCCTGACCGGGCGCCGCCCATTCGAGGCCGACACCGCCGCCGCCGTCGCCCTCAAGCGCCTGAACGAGGATCCGCCGACGCCGACCGCCATCGGCCGGCCACAGCCGCCCGGCCTCGAGGCGATCGTCATGCGCGCGCTCGCGCGCGAGCCCGCGGACCGCTTCCCCGATGCCGGCGCGATGGCCGAGGCGCTGCGTGCCTGGCGGCGGAACCCGGACGCCGCGCCCGTCGGGGCAGGGGCGGCGGCCGGCACCGTCGCGGCTGCGACGCCGGCCGCCGGCGAGCCGACGGTGTACGTCCCGCCGCGGGTCACGACGCCCGCCGATCGCGCGCCGGTCATGCCGCCGCCGACCACCCGTCGCCGCGACCAGGGCCAGCCGTGGTGGATGTGGCTCCTCGCGCTGCTTGGCGTGCTCCTGCTCGGGGCGATCGGCTTCCTCGGCGTCCAGCTCCTGAGCGGGCCGACCGCTACGCCGAGCCCGTCGATCGCGCTCGTCACCGTCCCGAGCTGCGACGACGTGGCGCTGACGACGCTCCGATCGCAGGCCGGGGAGCTGGGGCTGACGGTCGATCCCGAGGAGGAGTCGTCCGAGGACGTCGACGAGGGGAGGGTCATCCGCTGCGAGCCGGCGAGCGGCCAGGAGGTCGAGGACGGCTCGACGCTGACGGCGTTCGTGTCGACCGGCCCCGGCGAGGTCGCCGTCCCGCGGCTGCGGGGTCAGACGGAGCAGCAGGCCCGCGAGACCCTCGCGAGCCGCGACCTGGGCGTCGGGACGATCGACCGCGAGCCCGACCAGTCCGTCCCGGACGGCTCCGTCATCCGCAGCAACCCCGCGGAGGGGGTGGAGGTCGAGGCCGGCTCCCAGGTCGACCTCGTGATCAGCACCGGGCCGACCCCGTCGCCAACGCCATCGCCGACGCCGACGCCGACGCCCGCGCCGACCCCGACCCCGACGCCGACACCGTCGCCCACGCCCACTCCGACGCCGTAGGTCCCCGGCACCGTCCGCGCGGCACGGGCGGTGCTAGGATGGCCGCCAGTTGCGAAACCCACGCTGGAGGCAGATCAAGCCGAGATGGCAACCGTCGCCCCGATCACGGTCGACGAGTCGACCTTCGAATCGGAGGTTCTGAACGCCGAGAAGCCGGTGCTGGTCGACTTCTGGGCAGCGTGGTGCGGACCCTGCCGACTCGTCTCACCGGTCGTGGAGAGCATCGGCGACAAGCACGCGGACAAGCTCAGCGTCGCGAAGGTCAACACCGACGACAACCAGCAGCTGGCGATGCGTTACAGCATCTTCAGCATCCCCACCCTCATCCTGTTCGAGAACGGCCGCGAGGCCGCCCGCCTGGTCGGCTACATGCCGCAGGAGGTCATGGAGGAGCGGCTCAGCCAGTTCCTGACCTGACCCGGATCTGCCGACCTGCGTCTGCGCCCCGGTGACGGCGCGCACCTCTTCCTTCGGCCTGCGCCCGAGAGCACCCGCTACACTCCGGCGCGTGAGAAGGCTGCCCGAGCGCCCATGATCATCAAGACCGAGCGCCGCGGCGGCGCCGACAGGCGTCAGGCGGAGGACCCGTTCGCTCCCGATCGCCGTGGCGGCGATCGCCGCACGATGTGCTGGGAGGTCGAGAACTGCGACCTCACGATCCGCTACCGATGCCCCGCCTTCATCCTGCGTCGCCCGTGCTGGGAGCTGTGGGCGGTGGAGGGCATCGGTCCGGCCCGGGCCTGCTGCTACAACGACAAGGAGTGCGAGCCGGGGCGCTGCATCATCGCGGAGAAGCGCTACGCGGGCAGCCCGGAGCCGATGGCGGTCCACGTCGGCAGGCGCGGCGTGCCCCTCGGCTACACGAAGCCGCGCCGCCACCACTGCCCGCACTTCTACCTGACCCACGGGTCGAAGGGGCGCATCCCGATCCAGGCGCCGCAGCTGATGCGGACGCTCATGAAGCAGGAGGGCACGGTGGCCCGGTGCGAGCTGCGCGGTGGCGTGCACCTGGACTCGGGCTACGTCAACGACCTGTGCCTGACGGGCCAGTTCAACGACTGCGTCTTCTACGAGGACGCGTCGGACTGACGGCTTGACCCTCACCTACCCCGAGGCCGTGGCGGCCCTCACCGAGCGCGGCCGGTTCGGCATCAGCCTCGGGCTCGAGCGCGTCGAACGCCTGCTGCAGGTCACGGGTCATCCCGAGCGAGGCCTGCGCGGGGCGCTCGTGGGGGGAACGAATGGCAAGGGCTCGGTCGTCGCGATGACGGCCTCGGTCCTGGGTGCCGCCGGCCTCCGGGTCGGGACGATGCCAAAGCCGCACCTGGTGAGCTACCGCGAGCGGATCGCGGTCGGCGGCCGCCCACTGAGCGAGGGGGCGTTCGCCGCCGCCGTCGAGCGGGCGCTGCCGGCGATCGACCGCGTCGCGGCCGAGATCGGCCCGCCGACCGAGTTCGAGGCATTGACCGCGGCCGCGATCGGTGAGCTCGCGCGGCTGGACGTCGACCTCGCGATCGTCGAGGTCGGGCTCGGCGGCCGCCTGGACGCCACGAACGTCCTCGACCTCGGCGTGGCGGCGATCACGAACGTCCAGCTCGATCACGAGGCGATCCTGGGGCCGACGCTCACCGCGATCGGCGGGGAGAAGGCCCCGATCATCAAGCCCGGCAACCTGGCGGTCACGGGGGCCAGTGGCCGCGGCCTTCGACCGATCGTCGCCCGCGCCCAGGCGCTCGGCGTGCCGCTCCGGCGCGCCGGTCCGCGGCAGCCGTACCGCGCCGCGCTGCGCGAGACCGGATGGGATGGGATCGTCGTCGACGCCCGGACCCCGACGCGGCGGCTCGACGGGCTGCGCGTCGGACTGCTCGGCCGGCACCAGGCCCAGAACGCGGCGGTGGCGCTCGGCGTGATCGATGCGCTGGCCGAGCGCTGGGGCGTCCGCGTCGAAGAAGAGCAGCTTCGCCACGGGTTTGCAGCCGCCCGCTGGCCCGGCCGCCTCGAGGTGCTCGACGGGCGGCCCGCCGGCCTGCGGAGGGTCCTGCTGGACGGCGCGCACAACCCGGCCGGCGCCGCCGCCCTCGCGGAGGCACTCGACGACCTCGGCCTCCGCCGCCCGACGATCATCTTCGGCGCGATGCGCACGAAGCGAGTGAACGCCGCGCTGCGCGCGCTCGCGCCGCTGAAGCCGAGATTCGTGTTCACCCGGGTCGCGGACCCCGGCGCCCGCGAGCCGGCATCGCTGGCGCGCGCCTGGCGACGTGTCTCCGGGGAGCGGAGCCGGACTGCGTCCGACCCGGGCGCCGCGCTGGCGATGGCGGCCGACGCCGACCCCGTCGTCGTCGCCGGCTCCCTCTACCTCGTGGGCGCGATTCGCGGCATGCTGGCCGGAACGGCCGAGGAAAGCTGATGGCACCGGATCTCACGTGGGGCGCACGCACCTACGTCATGGGCATCGTGAACGTGACGCCCGACTCATTTTCCGGGGACGGTCTCGCGATCCCCGACCGCGACATCGACGAGGTCGTATCTGCGGCCGTTGAGCAGGCGGCGAGCTTCGTCGCGTCGGGTGCCGAGATCATCGACGTCGGCGCGGAATCGACGCGGCCGCGGAACGCCTACGGCGACCGCCCCACGGTCGACGACGAACGCGAAGCGGCCCTCGCCGTGCCGGTGATCGCCGCGATCGCGTCGTCGCTCGGCGACCGCGCGATCGTCAGCATCGACACCTCGAAGGGCACGGTCGCTGCGCGAGCCATCGCCGCGGGGGCGCGGATGGTCAACGACGTGTGGGCCGCGACGCGCGATCCGGGCACGGCGACGGCCGCGGCCGAGGCCGGGACGTACCTCGTGCTCATGCACAACAAGGAGGAGATCGACTACCCGAACGGCGTCTTCGACGCCGTCGTCTCGTGGCTGAGGACGGCGGTCGACGACGCCGTGGCGCGTGGTGTCGACCGGAACCGGATCGTCGTCGACCCCGGCATCGGCTTCGGCAAGGGCACCGCGGAGAACCTCGAGATCCTGCATCGGCTCGCGGAGCTGAAGGCCGCGCTCGACGGCCTGCCACTGCTCATCGGAACGAGCCGCAAGCGATTCATCGGCGAGCTGCTCGACGGCGCCTCGGCGGACGACCGTGTCGAGGGGACCGCCGCGACCGTGGCGCTGGCCGTCGCGGCCGGGGCGGACATCGTGCGCGTTCACGACGTCGCCCACATCGCGCGGACGCGCCGCATCGCCGACGCGGTCGTGCGCCGATGAGCGACGCTCCGGACCGCCTCTCGCTGCTGGGCATGCGATTCTCCGCGCGCCACGGCGTCCTGGCGCACGAGAAGGTCGAGCCGCAGCCGTTCGAGGTCGACGTCGTCCTGCACGCCGACCTCTCGCGACCGGCCGAGAGCGATGCCCTCGCCGACACGGTTGACTACTCGGCCGTGCACGAGCTCGTCGGCGCCATCGTCACCGGGCCGTCGTTCGACCTCATCGAGGCCCTTGCCGGGGCGATCGCGCGGGCCGTGCTCGCGGCAACCGACCCCGCGGTCGTCGACGCGGTCGAGGTCCGGGTGCGCAAGCCCGAGGCGCCGCTCGACGGGGAGCTGGACACGGTCGAGGCGGCGCTGTTCCGGCGCCGCCTCGGCTGATCGCGGAGTCCCCGAGCGCTAGCGGGTGTCGGGAAGCTCTCCGAGCGTCACTTCGACCTCGCTCGTCGAGTTGTCGCGCAGGATCCGGAGCGTGATCGTGTCGCCCGGCGCGTGGTCGAGCAGGAGCGATGAGAGGTCCGCTCCCGGGTCGATCTGGTCGCCGTCGATGGCGACGATGATGTCGCCGTCCTGCAGTCCGGCCGCGTCGGCCGGGCTGTCCGGGAAGATCGCTGACCCGTTCTGGGTCGTGATCAGCGCGCCGTAGTCAACCGGAAGGTCCTGCTGCTCCTGGAGCGCCGGGGTGATCGGCACGTAGTAGACACCGATCCACGGTCGAGCCAGCTCGGCGCCATCGAGCGCCTGCTGCATGATCGGCTTCGCGACGTCGATCGGGATCGAGAAGCCGATGCCCTGCGCCTCGGTGTTCACGGCGGTGTTCACCCCGATGACCTGGCCGCCGCTGTTGACGAGCGGGCCGCCGGAGTTGCCCGGATTGATGGCCGCATCGGTCTGGATCAGGTTGTTCAGCTGCTCGCTGCTCGTCTGCGAGGCGTCCGACGCGCGGATCTGGCGGCCGAGGCCGGAGACGACGCCCGTCGTGATCGTGTTCTGGTAGGTGCCCAACGGGTTGCCGATCGCGATCGCCAGCTGACCGGGCTCCAGATCGGCGGAGCTGCCGATCGGCGCGACGGGCAGGTCGGTGGCGTCGATGGTGACGATCGCCAGGTCGGTGAGGGTGTCGATCCCGTACACGGTGCCGTCGAACTGGCGGCCGTCGTTGAGGACGACCATCAGCTGGTCCGCGCCCTCGACGACGTGTCGGTTGGTGAGGATGTAGCCGTCGGAGTCGAAGATGAAGCCGGATCCCGATCCGGTCTGGTCGCCGAAGACGTTCCCGCTGGTGCGGACGATCGTGACGACAGCTGGAGCGACGGCGTCGGCGGCCTGGATGACCGCGCTCGACTCGTCGATCGTGACGTCGCTGACGGTGTTCGCATCGGTGCTCTGGCCCGTGACCGCTCCGGCAGGGCCATCGTCGAGCAGGGTCGCCACGCCGAACGCGGAGAGCGCGCCGGACAGCAGCCCCGCAACGACCGCGATCGCGATGATCGGCGCAGCGCCCAGGCCGCGTTTGGTCCGCGCCGGCGGCGGCGCAGTCTCGGGCGGTCGCGTCGACCATGCGGGCGCCGCCTGCCATGGGGTGTCGGCCGGGTCGCGCTGGACCGGTGGGCCGTATCGCTGCACCTCGACCGGCTGGGTCCGGTCGGGATCGTCGGGCTGGTTGTGGTCGTTCATCGGTCGGTCGTCGCTTCTGCTGCGGGTTGCCACGCCGGGCGGGCACCTTTCACCCTACGGTCCCAGGATTGCGCGCAGCCTGCGCGCCGCGTGAAGTTTCGTTGACCTTCTCGCTCGCCTCCGCCGTCGGCTCTCGCGCGTCCGCCGGGTGCCGCGGCAGCGTGATCCGGACCTGCGTACCCGTGCCGACCTCGCTGGCGATCTCGATCTGGCCGTCGTGCATCTCCACGATCGACCGCACGATCGCGAGCCCGAGCCCGCTACCCGACGCGCGCGCCTCGCCGGTGTTCGTCCCGCGGTAGAACCGCTCGAAGATGTGCGGCAGCTCGTCCGCCGGAATGCCGGCGCCGGTGTCCCGCACCTCGATCAGCACGTCGTCCGCGCGCTCCTCGACCCGAACCGATACGGCTCCCTCGCGCGGGGTGAACTTGATCGCGTTGCCGATGAGGTTGGTCATCAGCTGCACGATCCGCTCGCGGTCGAAGCGCATCTCGACCGGCTCGCCGGGCACTTCCGACGCGAGCGCCACGCCGTGCTCGACCGACGTCTCGCTCAGCGCCTGGACGACGGCCTGCACGGGGTCCCGCAAGTCGCCCTCGCGCATGTCGAGCGGGTAGATGCCGGCGTCGATGCGCGAGAGGTCGAGGAGGTTCGTGCTCAACCACTCGAGGCGCTGGATCTGGTCGAGCGAGCGATCCAGGAACTCGCGGCGCGTCGTCTCGTCCACGTCGCCGTCTCGCTGGAGCTCGGTGTACATCCGCAGCGCGGCGATCGGGGTGCGCAGCTCGTGGCTGACATCGGCGACGAACTCGCGGAGCCGGTCGCGATCCGCCTCGACCATGCGCAGCGTTCCCGAGAGCCTGTCGGCCATGACGTTGAACTGCTGACCGAGCTCGTCGATCTCGAGCACTCCCGAACGCGCCGCCCGCTCGTCGAGCTGGCCCTGCGCGACGCGCCCGGCGACGCGGCGCAGCCGAGCGATCGGGATCGTCAGGCTCCGCGCGGCGACCACGCCGGTCGCCAGGGAGGCGCCGAGCGCCAGGATCCCGGCGCCGATGAGCGCGCTGCGGATCTGCTCCAGCGTCGCCTCCCGCGTCGAGTACAGGTCGCTCACGACGATCCGATAGCTGACCACCTGTCCGTCAGGCAGCTCGATGTCGACGCGGCGCTGCGCGGGTCCGGCCTCGGTGTCGCGCCGAAGACCCTGGGCCTCGAGCTCATCCGTGTTCGGCGGTACCGCGCGGGTCACGGTCGCGCCCAGGTCGTTGATCACGGTGACCGTCGCGCCGAACTGGCGGGCGGCCTGGAGCGCAACCTCTGGCGCAATGCGCGAGTCACGGAGCTCGCGGATTTGCGCCGTCGCCTGCGTCTGTCGGTCGTTACCGACGCGTGTGACCGCGCCCTGAAGGGAGAACGCGGCAGAAGCAGCGGCGGTATCGATCCGCTGCTCGGTCTGTTCCGCGAAGAAGCCCGGCAGGATCTGCTGAATCGCGATGCCCGACGTGATCAGTCCGACCAGCGTGACCGTCACGAGGGCGAGGACGAGGCGGACGTTCAGCCGGCTGGCGAGCGCCGGCAGGCCGCGCGGGTCGAAGGTCGACCAGTCCGGTGTCGACCGCGACGACGCGGGCCTGTCAGTCCTCGGCGAAGGCATAGCCGACGCCCCGCACCGTCCGGATGTAGCGCGGCTGCGACGGGTCGGGCTCGACCTTGTCGCGGATGTGGCTGATGTGGACGTTGATCGTCCGCTCGTCCTGCTCGAGCGCGTCGTCGTAGTCACGGACGAGCTCGAGGAGCTGCGCACGCGTGTACACCCGTCCCGGCCGCGAGGCGAGGTGGCGCAGGAGGTCGAACTCGGTGGTGGTCAGGCCGATGCGCTCTCCCCTTAGCGTGACGCGCCGCCGCTCGAGGTCGATCACGAGGTCGCCGCGTCGGAGCGTGCGGCCGGTCTGGGTATCCGCCAGCTCGCCGTACGCGCGGCGCAGGAGGGCCTTGATGCGGCTCACGAGCTCGCGGACGCTGAACGGCTTGACGAGGTAGTCGTCCGCGCCCATCTCGAGTCCGACGACCTTGTCGACCTCGTCGGCGCGCGCCGTGAGGAAGAGGACCGGTGCCCGCGTGTCGCGGCGGAGCTGGCGCAGGACCTCGAAGCCGTCGATCCCCGGCAGGCGCACGTCGAGGACCACGAGGTCGGGCGCGGCATCGGCGAAGTTCGCGATCGCGTCCTCGCCGGTGGGCTGAACGCTCACGTCGTAGCCCTCGCGCTCGAGCGCCACCTGCACGCCGCGAGCGACGGCGGGCTCGTCCTCGACGATCATGATCGTGCCGGCCACACGCGGAGTATAGGAATCGAGCGGGATGCGGCCGATCTTGGAGAAGGTGAAGATCCCTTATCCAACTCCGGGCATTCGCTCGTCTCGGAGCGCCGCGTCGAGCGCCGGATCGCCGCCGACGAGGAACGTCTCGGAGCTCGGCGGGATCGAGACGTCCGGCTCGATCGTCAGGCGCGGGTCGTTCTGAGCTGCGCTCGTTCGGAGGGCTGCGGTTGCCGCTCGGCCGCTCGCCGGGTACCATGCCGGCTCGCACGGAGCGCTCGTCGCCCCGATCCGCGCTGCCCGCAACTCGAATCGACCGAGGAACCGACCGACCCATGGACCTGGAGCTGACCCTCGACGCGCGCGACGCGCACGGCAAGGCCAACAAGCGGCTGCGCCGCGCGGGCATCGTGCCCGGCGTCGTCTTCGGCAAGGAGGAGGACTCGATCCCGGTCCAGGTCGACGCGAAGGGCTTCGAGACGCTCTACCGACAGGCCGGCCGCACGTCCGTCGTCAACCTCCACCTGCCCGGCAAGAGCGCCCCGGCGAGCGGCATCATCAAGAGCGTCCAGCGCAACCCGCTCAGCGGCAGCGCCATCCACGTCGACTTCTTCCTCGTCAACCTCAAGCAGGAGATGGAGGTCGACGTCCCGCTCGTGTTCACGGGCGAGGCCCCGGCCGTCGAGGAGACCGGCGGCACGCTGCTGCACAACCTGTCGAGCGTCCACGTCAAGGCACTGCCGACCGACATCCCGCGCGAGATCGTGGTGGACGTGTCGGTCCTGCACACCCTCGACGTCGCCATCCACGTCCGCGACCTCAACTTCAACCGCGACCTCGTCCACGTCATGACCGATGGCGACGCGCTCGTCGCGACCGTCGTCCCGCCGCGGATCGAGGAGGAGCCGGAGCCCGTCCTCACCGAGGAGGAGCTCGAGGCTGCCGCGGCCGAGGCCGCCGAGGGCGAGGAGGGCGCCGAGGGCGAGGGTGCCGAGGGCGCTCCCGCGGAGGGTGGCGAGTCGGGCGGCGACGAGTCCGAGTCCGAGGGCGGCTCCGACTCCTGAGCCCCGTCGCGGGAGCGCAACGCCCGACGACAGCGCGGACCCTCGCGGGTCGCGGACCCCTTACTCGCCGATCAGCTCCTGCACGCGCGCTCGGATCGCCTCGACGTCCGGCTGCAGGATGTAGCCGCGCCCGTCCCCGCGGTCGCCCGCGAAGACGATGAGCGGCGGCTCGATGACGAGGTTGTTCACGTCCGCGTCGGCGGCGCGCCGTCCGAGCTCCGCGAGCGTCAGCAGCTCGTCGAGCGGCAGGTCGGTCTCGAGGGAGTCGAGCCCGTCGATGAGCGCCTCGAGGTCGATCTCCCCGTCCGGATCGGTCAGCCCCTTCACGAGCTCGACGATCACCTCCTGCTGGCGGCCCATGCGGCCATAGTCCTGGTCGACGCGCGTCCGGACGTACCCGAGCGTCTGCTGCGGGTCGAGCGTCTGCGGACCCGCCTCCAGGTCGAGCTTCACGATCGGGTCGACGAGCGGCTCCTCGGGCGAGACCTCCACGCCGCCGACGGCTTCGACGAGCGCCTTGAAGTCATCCATGTCCGCGAGGACGTAGCCGTCGATCTCGACGCCGTAGAGGGTCTCCATCGCGCCGACGAGCGCGTCGATTCCCTGCTCCGCGTACAGCGCGTTGATCTTGCGCGACCAGATCGAGCCGTCAGGCAGCGGGATGTCGACGGTGTCGCGCGGCAGCGACACGAGGGTCAGCTCCGACTGGTCGGCCGACAGGCTGGCGAGCATGAGCGCATCGGTGTTCTTGGGCTCGCCGGCGCCCTCGCGTGCCTCGTTCTGGTCCAAACCGACGTACAGGACGTTCCACGCCCGGTCGAGCATCTCGGCCGACAACGTCGGCGATGGGGATGGCTCGGGAGTCGGTTCTTGTGTCGCGCTGGCGCTCACCGCGGGCTCCTCGGCGGAGCACGACGACAGCACGAGGACGACGAGGATGGCCAGCACGAGGCCGGCGTTGCCGAGAACGAACGCGATGGGTCGATGCATGAGGGCATTATCGGGATGCATGACCGATGCTTCATCTCGCCCGATCACCGTCGCCGAGTACGAGCCGCTGGCGCGCGCCCGAACCGACCCCGGAGCATGGGACTACCAGGCCGGGGGCGCTGGCGACGAGGTCTCGATTGCCGCCAACCGATCCGCATGGGATCGGCTCCTCCTCCGTCCCCGCGTCCTCGTCGACGTCACGTCGCGCGACCTCGCGACGAGCGCTTTCGGGGTGTCGCTCGCCCATCCGATCGTCGTCGCACCCACCGCCGACCACTCGCTGTCCCACGCCGATGCGGAGCGCGCGACGGCACGAGGGGCCGCTGCCACCGGCGGCCTGTTCACGCTGTCGACGATCTCGTCAGTGTCGATGGAGGACGTCGCCGCGGCGGCACCCGGCGCGCCGCGGTGGTTCCAGCTCTATGCGCCCGGCGATCGCGACTGGTGCCGGGCCCTGCTCGAGCGGGCCGCGGCGGCCGGCTACTCGGCCGTCGTCGTGACCGTCGACCTGCCGATGCCCGGCAATCGCGAGCGGGACCGCCGCAGCGGATTCGAGATCGACCTCGGCGTGCACCTGCCGCCCGAGCAGGCCGTCGACCCAGAGACGGGAATCGTCGTGCTGCCGAAGCTCGACTGGGACGACCTCGCGTGGCTGCGGAGCGTCTGCCCCATCCCGCTGCTGGCGAAGGGGATCCTTCGCGCCGATGACGCGCTGCGGGCCGTCGAGGCCGGCTGCGACGGCATCTGGGTGAGCAACCACGGCGGCCGCCAGCTCGATACCTCGATCGCCGGCGCCCATGCGCTCGCCGAGATCGCGGCCGCGGTCGGCGACCGTGCGCTCCTCGTCGTCGACGGCGGGGTGCGGCGGGGCGTCGACGTCCTGAAGGGCATCGCCCTCGGAGCGGACCTGGTGGCAATCGGCCGGCCCGCACTGTGGGGCCTTGCCGTCGATGGAGCTGACGGCGTCCAGCGCGTCATCGAGCTGCT
Organism: uncultured bacterium; assembly: GCA_965652075.1. Lineage (GTDB taxonomy): Bacteria > Chloroflexota > Limnocylindria > QHBO01 > QHBO01 > JACDBZ01. The sequence goes on along the minus strand of CBFGTN010000004.1, from coordinate 20,352 downwards.
GCGAGACGAGCTGTCGCTGGCGATGGCGCTCGCGGGCTGTCCGTCGCTCGCGGAGATCACATCCGATCTGCTCGCGCAGGCCGTACCGCACCCGTGACGCCTGACCCGCGCCTCGCGACTCCGCGCGCCCCGAAGGGAGCGTCCCGAGCGCGCCTCGCGATCCTGGTCCTGCCCCTGGCGCTGGCGCTCCTGACCGCGTGCGGTCGGGCGGAGAACGCGGTCTGCGCTCTGTTCGACTATGCCGTCCAGATCCAGGCCGATCTGGACGAGCTGCTCGCCCTCGACCCCGCCCTCGTCGCCCAGACCGGCACGCCAGAGAACGCGTCGGCACTCGAGGCCGTCGACGGCCTCGAGTCGACGGCTGCGGACGGACAGGCAGCCCTCGACGACGCCGCCGAGGACGTCGGTCCCGTCATCGAGGCGGCGTTCCAGACGGCGCTTGACGCGACCACCATCGGTGCGTCGAACCTGCGCGCCGCGATCGATTCGGGCGACCCGGCGACGGTCGAGGAGGCGCTCGGCGACGTCGAAGTCGCGGCCCAGGCGATCGATGCGTTCATGGCCGCACTCGGCGACTCGCGGCTCGAGTGCGGCGATGCCGGGTCGTCCATCTCGCCGTCGGAGGAGCCGGTCCCAACCGCATCGGCGACGGAGAGTGTCGCGCCCACACCCTCGCCAACGGAGGCGGGGACGCCATCGCCGACGGCCACGCCGACGCCGTCCCCATCGCCGACGGCCTCGCCGAGCCCGACCCCATCGCCGACTCCGACCGCGACGCCAACGCCGTCACCGAGCCCGACACCGACGGCGACCCCGACGCCGTCGCCGAGCCCGACACCCAGTGCCACGCCGAGCCCCTCGCCGAGCGCCACGGCGACCCCATCACCGAGTCCCAGCCCATCGACAAGCGTCACGGCATCGGCATCGCCATCGGCCACCGAGAGCCCGACGCCCGAGCCGTCGCCGTCGGCAAGCGGTGAGTCGGGCGATCAGGGCCCCGGTCCGCTGCCCTGGCTCGCGATCCTCGCCGTGCTTGCCGCGGGCGGCGCCATCTTCTACGTCTGGTATCAGAACCGGAACGCCGATGAGGACGAGCTCGACGCGACCGGTGGCGAGCCGCCGATCCCGCCAGAGGATCTGCCTCCGGGCGCACCGCCGCCTGGCACGCCTCCACCCTCGGCGGGTCCACCCCCTCCCGCCGGTCCACCCCCTACAACGCCGCCAAGCGGGTAACCCGCGGTGACGACGCAGCAGCCGCTCGACCAGGTCCCGCTCTGGATCCTCGTCGCGGTCTTCGTCCTGGTCAACCTCGTGGTGTACGAGGTCGGCTATCGGTTCGGCGACCGGCAGAAGGGGCGTGATCCGGACGCCGACGACGGCGCCAGCGGCCTGATCGTCGGCGCGATCCTGGGGCTCATGGCCTTCCTGCTCGCGATCGCGATGGGCATGGCGGCCGACAGGTTCGACAACCGCCGCGGGCTCGTCCTGGACGAGGCGAACACGATCTACACGACGTACCTGAGGGCCGGCTACCTGTCCGAGCCGGCATCGTCCGACTCCCAGGCGCTCCTGCGCGAGTACGTTCCGCTCCGGATCGCCACGTCCGACCCCGACGACCTCGCTGGCGCGATCGCCCGGTCCGAGGCGATCCAGGCCGAGCTGTGGACGATTGCCGAGGAGGTTGCGAGAACCGAGGGATCCGACGTCACCGCCCTCTACGTCGAGGGCCTGAACGAGGTCATCGAGCTGCACGAGACGCGGCTCGTCGCCGCGCTCTACGCGCGCGTCCCGCCGACGGTCCTCTGGCTGCTCGTGATCGGCGTGATCCTGAGCCTCGGCCTGGTCGGCTACAACGCGGGACTCGCCCGCAAGCGGAGCCCGGTCATCGCCTTCACGCTGGCGATCTCGCTCGGCGCGGTGCTGTGGCTCGTCGTCGATCTCGACCGTCCGCAGGACGGGCTGATCAACGTCAGCCAACGGCCGCTCATGGATCTGCAGGAGCGGCTGGAAGCGTCCCCGTAGCGGGCGCTCAGGCTCGGCCGGCCCACCCTCGCTCGCCGGCGACGCGATCGGCGGCGGCCTGGCTGTGGGGGTTCCCGGTCACGGCCGACAGGAACGTCGCGGCGTCGAGCCGATACAGGCGGCAGTCCGCGGTCGCGCGCACGGTCGCGTTGCGCGGCTCTCCGCTGATGAGCGCCACCTCGCCGAATGACCCCCCGGCGCCGATGGCGTCGACGTGGGTTCCGTCTCGGATCACCTCGACCGACCCGTCGATGAGGAGATAGAACGCGTCGCCCGCCTCTCCCTGGCGAATGATCTCGGTGCCCTTCGCGTATGTGACAACCTGCATCCCGCCGGCCAGCTGCTCGATCACCGCCAGCGACAGCGGCTCGAACATCGGGACGCCCTTGAGCAGCCGCAGCAGCTCGCGCGGCGGGAGGACCTGGTCGTCGAGACGGCGCAGCAGGGGCCAGAGGCCGATCGTGACCACGGGCAGGATGGCGCCGGCGACGATGAATGTCGCCTCGACGCCGAGACGATCGAGCAGGATCGGTGCGGTGATCTCACCCGCCGCGACCGTCAGGCCGATCGCGGCCTCGAGGACGCCAAGGACCCCCGCCCGCACCCGGTCCGGCACCGTGCCCTGGAGCAGGGTGTACGCCGAGGTGTCGACGATCGAGTTGCTGAGCCCGCAGATCGCGAGGAGCACGATCGCGGCGAATGGGTCCATGAAGATCCCGATCAGCAGGATCGGCAGTCCGCGGCCGATGAGGCCGAGCGCCAGGCTCGGCGCAAGCCGCGGCTGGCTGACGAGGCCGAGGGCGAAGATGCCGCCGACCACGCTGCCCACGCCGATCGCCGCGTTCAGCGTGCCGACCCCCGGCTCGCCCATTCGCAGGGCCGCGATCGCGGCCTCCACCAGCAGGACGATCAGCATCCCGCGCACGAAGGTCCGAACCGAGAGCACGCCGATGAGGAGCCGCGGACCCGGCAGGCTCCCGAGCGCCCGCAGCCCGTCCCCGGCGGCCCCGAACACGGTGGCGGGACGCTTCCAGCTCCGGTCGGCGAGCGGCGCCACGGTCTGCGCCACACCGATGCGCATGACGAAGAGCGCCGCGACCCCTCGCGTGACGGCCACGACCACGGCGACGGCCTCGGGCCCAGCGACGGCCAGAATCACCGCCGCCACGGCCGGGCCGAAGATCGCGGCGAGGCCGTCGGACGCTCCGCACACGACGTTCGCGGCGATGAGCTCGCCGGGCCGCTTCGCACACGCCGGAAGGAGCGCCATCTGCAGCGGGCGGGCAGCGGCCCCGATGGCCGAGGACACGCCGGCGAGGATGAACACCCACACCGCGTGCTCGGTGTCCTGGAATGCGAGCGCGAGGAAGACGGCAGCCACCGCGCCGCCGGCGTAGATGACGGCAAGAACGCGCTGGCGTCGGAACTGGTCGCCCATGCCGGTGATGACCGGGACGGCGAGGACCGTCGGCAGCATCTGGATCACGCCCATCAGGGCCACCGAGCCGGCGCCGCCGACCTGGTAGGCGTACACGTACAGGCTGACGTTCAACGCCCATCGGCTGGAGAAGAAGGCGGTCGCGGTGAGGACGACGTTGCGGATGTCCGGGTTCGCGATCGCCTCGCGGAACGCGGCGAGGGACCGCGCGGCGTCAGCGCGGAGTCGCGCGATCATCGGTCTCCCCAGCGTCGCCAATCAGTGGGCGGAGCCTAGGGACTTGCCGGCAGGGACGTCAACGATCGGGCCCGCGCACTGACGTCGGCCGTACAATCCCGGCCACCATGGAGATCGCCCCGGGCGTCCACCAGGTGCGGATGCTGGGCGCCGATGCGTTCCTCCTGGCCGACGAGCGGCTGACCCTCATCGACGCCGGGATGGTCGGGTCGCGCCGGGCCCTGCTGCGGTACCTGCGACGCATCGGCCGGCGCATCGACGAGCTCGAGCGGATCGTCTGCACGCACGGTCATCCCGATCACATCGGTGGCCTGTCGGAAATCGTCCGCGACCGTGAGGACGTGATCGTGCTCATCCACCCGGACGATCTCGCCGGGCTCCGACGCCCGTTGCGGGAGGCCCTTGCACGGACCGAGCCCCGTGGCGAGCGCCGGGGCCGGATCATCCAGTACCTCACCCGAGCGCCGACCGAGCCCACGACGGTCCAGGACGGGGAGCTGGTCCCAGTCCTCGGCGGGTTGCGGGTCATCCACACCCCCGGGCACACGCCGGGAAGCATCTGCCTGTATCTCGAGCGGCAGCGGATCCTCTTCACCGGCGACGTGCTGCAGGTCGTCCGCGGCCGGCTGACCTACGCGAGCGCCTTCTTCAGCCATGACCACGCCGGGGCGCGGGTGTCCGTGGACCGGTTGACGGAGCTCGACGTCGACCTGATCGCCCTGTCGCACTACCCGCCCTGGCGGGACCGACCGAACGACGCACTGCGCGAGCTCGCCGCACGAGCGGCCGGGTGACGAGGGGACGCCGCCAGGCCTTCCGCGGCAGCGATGACGGAGGATCCGCCCAATGGACACGCTGAATGATCTGATCGGCGAGGCGATCAAGCGCTTCGACCGGCATCCCGCGCTGCTCATCAAGCCTGGGTTCCGCACGCGGACGTGGCGCTACCGAGATCTCGACCGGCAGGTCGGCCGCGTCGCGCGCGTGCTGACGGATCGCGGCGTTCAGCCTGGCGACCGCGTCGTGCTCTGGGCCGTCAACCGGCCCGAGTGGGTCGTCGGCTTCCTGGCAGTCGCGCACGTCGGAGCTGTCGGCGTGCCCCTCGACGTCCGCAGCACCGATGAGTTCGCCGCCAAGGTCATCTCGCAGACCAACCCAAGGCTCGTCCTCGGATCGCGGCAGACCCAGGCGGCCGCCGGGCGGCTCACGGTGCCGACGATCCTCATCGAGTCGCTTCCGGATCTCGCCCGGACGGTGCGCGAGCCTCTGCCACCCGCTGAGGTTGGGCCGGATGACCTCCTGCTCATCATGTTCACCTCCGGCACGACCGGCGATCCGAAGGGCGTGATGCTCAGCCACCGCAACGTGGCGTCGAACGCGCGCACCCTCGTCGATGTGTTCCCATTCGGGCCGGACGAGCGACTGCTGTCGGTCATCCCCCTGTCGCACATGTTCGGGCTCACCTGCGACCTGTTGGCCCCACTGGCCGCCGGCAAGACCGTCGTCTACCCGGTCAGCCGCCAGCCCGCCGTGCTCGTGCGGACGTTCCGAGAGTTCAAGGTCACGATGCTGCTGATCGTTCCGCAGGGCCTGCGCCTCCTCGGGAACGCCATCGAGCGCCGGGTCGACGCGTCGGGCAGGCGGACCCGGTTCGACCAGCTGCACCGCCTGGCGGCGCGGATGCCTCGTTTCGTGCGCCGGTTGCTGTTCCGGCCGGTCCTCTCGCAGTTCGGCGGTCGATTGCGGACCTTCGCGGTCGGCGCGTCGGCGCTGGAGCCCGAGTTCGCGCACTGGTGGGAGGAGATGGGGATTCAGTGCCTGCAGGGCTACGGCGCGACGGAGATGAGCCCGGTGATCTGCTTCACGCGGCCTGCCCGCAACCGGGTCGGAACGGTCGGCGAGGCGATCCCCGGCGTGGAGATCCGCATCGCGCCGGACGGTGAGGTGCTGGCTCGCGGCCCGAACCGATTCGTCGGGTACTGGCAGAACGCCGAAGCGACCGCCGCCGCGATCGACGCGGATGGCTGGTATCACACCGGCGACATCGGTGAGCTCGACACCGATGGCTACCTCACGCTGCGCGGCCGGAAGAAGGACATGATCGCCCTGCCGGACGGGCAGAAGGTCTACCCCGACGACATCGAGGTGGCGCTCCTGCGCGACGAGCGGCTCCGCGATGCCGCCGTGGTCGGCCTGGAGCGGGACGGATCGGGAGCGCGCGTTCACGCCATCCTCCTCCTCGACCAGCCGGACCTGGCCGACGAGATCGTCCGTGACGCGAACGCCGCACTCGCCGGTCATCAGCAGATCCGCGAGTGGACCGTGTGGCCCGACGAGGACTTCCCGCGCACCCCGTCGCTGAAGGTGAAGAAGCGGCTCGTGCTCGATCGCCTTGCTGAAGTCGTGGGCGAGCGGGGGCAGGCTGCGCCGGACCAGGCGGCAACCGCTGCGACGGCGGTCCAGACCGGCGTGGCGACGGTCGCGGGGCTGGTCGGGCAGGTGGCCCAGGTGCCGTCGACACAGGTCCGACCCGAGTCGCGGCTCGAGGCGGACCTCGGGCTCGACTCGCTGGGGCGCGTCGAGCTGCTGAGCGTGATCGAAGAGGAGCTGGGCGCCTTCATCGACGACGGTCAGCTCGATCCGAACGCGTCCGTGGCGGACCTCGAGCGCCTGGTCGAGGCCGCACGAGACGCAAAGCGGAGTGACGACGCGTTCGAATGGCCCCTCCATCCGGCGGTGCGCGCGCTCGGCATCGGCATCCAGGAGCTGCTGGTGCTGCCGTTCGTCGGGCTCTTCTATCGGGTTCGGATCCGTGGCGAGCGCCATCTGGCGGGCCTCGAGGGCCCGGTGATCTTCGCGCCGAACCACCATCTGCACACCGACAACGCCATCATCCTCACCCACCTGCCGCTGGCCTGGCGCTGGCGGCTGTCTGTCGCGGCGGCCGCGGATGACATCTTCGGCAACCCGATCCGCGGCCTGGGCGCGGCGGTGATCGGCAATGCGTTCCCGCTGGCGCGAGAGGGCGCGATCCGTCGCTCGCTCGAGCTGCTCGGGGCGCGGCTCGACCGCGACTTCAGCGTATTGATCTTCCCCGAGGGCGAGCTCACGGTCGGTGGCCCCATGAAGCCGTTCAAGGCCGGCGCGGGCCTGATCGCGGTCGACGGCGCGCTCCCCGTGGTGCCGATGAAGGTGAAGATCCACCGGATGTCGTGGATCGACCAGCGCGGGCCCGGCACGGCGATGCGCGGCGACGTGGAGGTGATCTTCGGCGAGCCGATCGTGTTCGCGTTCGACACCGATCCCGTCGAGGCCACGACCCGCCTCCAGGCCGCCGTGGCCGCGCTCTGAGAGGGATCGTGCGATGGCGTCGGACGAACGATTTCCCGACGCGGCCGGCAGCCTGGCCTTCGTCGACGATCCCGACTGGCCTCCGCGTCGGCGCGCACGTCAGCGCATCCTGGTCGTCGGGTGCCATGCCGGTGGCGAGGTCGGGCTCGTCGTCGTCGCCGGGGTGAGGGCGCCGGCGGGTGCATCGGTATACGAGGTGATGGGCAAGCTGCGCTCGGATGACGCGCTTCGGCGGCTCCTGCTTCGAGAGCCGCGAGGCAGTGTCGCCCAGCACGCCAACCTGGTCGTCGCCTCGAGCCGTGCGGACTGCCTGGCCGGGTTCGTGATCATGGAGCCCACCGAGTATCCGGCGATGTCCGGGTCGAACTCGATGTGCGTGGCCACCGTGCTGCTCGAGACGGGCATCGTCCCGATGACGCCGCCGGTCAGCCGCTTCCAGCTGGAGGCGCCGGGCGGGCCCGTCGCCATCGAGGCGGCGTGCGACGGCGGGCAGGTCACCGCTGTGACGATCGACAACGTTCCATCGTTCGCCGAACGCCTCGACGCCCCAGTCGAGGTTCCCGGCACGGGGACGATCAGCGTCGACGTCGCCTACGGGGGGATGTGGTACGCGATCGTCGACGCGCAGGCGCTCGGACTCGCGCTGGATCCATCGGAGGCGAAGGACCTGGCAGCGCTCGGCGAGCGGATACGGCTGGCAGCTCGCGAGCAGCTCGAGTGTCGCCATCCCGAGAACGCCGACATCGCCGGCGTGAGCATCGTCGAGTTCGCCGGCCCGTGGCAGGGCCTCGGTGCTGCCTCTCTGAATGCCGTCGTCGTCGCCCCCGGCCGCCTCGACCGCTCCGCAACGGGGACGGGGCTCTCGGCTCGAATGGCGACGCTGCACGAGCGCGGGCTGATGCGAGTCGGCGATGCCATGGCCCATCGCTCGGTGATCGGGTCGGTGTTCGAGGGGCGCGTACGTGCCGAGACGACGGTGGGGGCGAAGCGCGCGATCGTTCCGGCGATCACCGGGCAGGCGTGGATCACCGGCGTGACCGAGGTGCTGCTGGACCCGACCGACCCGTTCCCCGAGGGCTACCTGCTGTCGGACACCTGGCCGGGTTCCGACCGCCAAGAGGTCGTCGGATCGTCAGACTAGATTGACGGGCCGCGCATCGAGCCGGCGAGTGGATGGGCGCACGGGAGGGCGTGTGGAGTTCCGAGTCCTCGGATCACTGGCGGCGGTCGGCGACAGTACGGTGGTCGAGCTCGGACCACCCAAGCAGCGTGCCCTGCTCGCCATCCTGCTGCTGCACGCCGGGCAGATCGTGCCGGTCGATCGGCTGATCAACCTGCTGTGGGGCGAACGCGCGCCGCGGACGGCGCCGCACTCGATCGAGATCTACGTCTCCGGCCTCCGCCGGGCGCTGGAGCCACTCGGCGCATCCGAGGTGATCGTGACCCGGCCACCCGGGTATGTCCTGGAGGCCGACCGCGCCTCGATCGACGCCTGGCGGTTCGAGCAGCTCGTTCGCGATGGGGCCAGGCTGCTCGAGTCGGGCGACGCGGAGCGCGGAACGGCGACGCTCCAGACGGCGCTGACGGTGTGGCAGGGACCTCCCCTCGCCGAGTTCGCATACGAGGAGTTCGCCCAGCCCCACATCCGGCGGCTGAACGAGACGCACCTGGACGCGGTCGAGCTCCTGGCGGCCGCGGAGCTCGCGGCAGGCCACCATGGCGAGGTCGTCGGCCTGCTGAACGCCGCGGTCGCGGACGATCCCCTGCGCGAGCGATCGCGCGAGCTGCTCATGCTGGCCCTCTATCGCTCCGGGCGGCACGCCGATGCCCTCCGCACCTTCGATGACCTTCGAATCCGCCTTGGCGATGAGCTTGGCGTCGATCCCTCGCCGCGGATCCGAACGGTTTATGACCGCATCCTGGTCCACGACCCGTCGCTCCTGCTGGAGCCGACGGCCGCCGCGGCGGCACGCGGCCGGGATCATGCCCTGCGACACAGCGTCTCCCTGGTCACGTTCGGGGCTGGAAAGGGTGGCGAGCTGCTGGGCGTCGAGTGGGGGTTCGACCGCGCCGTCAGCGACTTCGGGCTTGCCGGATGGAAGTTCGATGTGCCCGAGGTTGACACCATCGAGGAATGGCGCCGGATGGAGTGGTTCCAGAGGGTCGGCGAGGCGTCGGACGATCACCCGGCGCTCGCCGTCGTGTTCCACCTCTCCTCGATCGATGGTGCGGTGCGCGAGCACCCTGACACGCACTACCTCGTCTTCGACTACGTCGGGGATGCGCCGAACGTGTCGTACGTGTACTTCCGCGAGCAAGAGGCGTCGTTCCTTGCGGGCGCCGCGGCGGCGCTGAGATCGGAGACGGGGACGATCGGCTTCATCGGCGCCTGGAAGGCCATCGGCATCTGGAGCTTCCTCGCGGGCTACGAGGCCGGCGCCCGGGCAGTCGATCCGGGCGTGACGATCCTGAGCGCGTGGGCGGGCGAGTGGCCCGATGCATCGGTGTTCAAGAGTCCGGACCAGGCGAACGCCCTGGCGCACGGCATGTTCGCGAACGGCGCAGACGTGGTGTTCGGCGCCACCGGTCCTGCGGGGGTGGGGATCGTCCAGGCGGCGGCGGAGCTGTCGTCGGAGGAGCGTCGGCTCTGGGTGATCGGCGTCGACACCGACTGGTTCGAGGCCCAGAGCCCGCTGGGCTACTACGTGCCCAGGGGGTGGCGGCAGCACATCCTCACCTCGGTCATGAAGCGGTACGACGTGGCGGTGCACGAGGCGCTGGAGCACACCGCCGCCGGCGACGTTCCCCCGGCCGTCCGGGTCTACGGCCTGGAATCGGGCCTCGTCGACATCGCGTACAGCGGTGGCTTCCTGGACGAGTTCCGCCCGGTGCTCGAGGACCTCCGCGCGCGGATCATCTCCGGCGAGATCGCGGTCCCGTGCATCCCCGACGACAGCGAGGTCGCCGCTCGGGTGACGGAGCAGAGCGGCATCGGCCTCGAGGAGTGGCTCGGACTCGGGTGTCCGCCCTGGCGTGCGATCCCGCCCCCAGCTTCATGAACGCTGGAGCCGAAGGTGGGATTCGAACCCACGACCGACGGTTTACGAAACCGTTGCTCTACCCCTGAGCTACTTCGGCGCGAGGGCCGATTCTAGCCGACCTCGCCGGAGGGCGAAACAGGACCCTCGGCCGCTCAAGTTTCGCTCAAGATTGATGATTCAGTATTGACTGAACGCACAGAAGAGCGCAGGCTGATGGCCGTGCACATCACGGACGAGGACAGCTTCATCGAGGAGGCCGCGCGGGTCTTCGGCGCCGGCATGCCGCCGATGGCCGGGCGAATCTGGGCCTACCTCGCGATCTGCGACCCGCCCGAGCAGACCGCCGCGATGCTCGCCGAGCGGCTGCAGGCCAGCCGCGGGTCGGTGAGCGGGATGGCGAGGCTCCTGGAGCAGATCGGCCTCATCCGCCGCCGGACGCGCTCGGGAGATCGGCGCGAGTACTTCGACATCCCCCCGGACGCGCTCCATCGGCTCATGGAGGTCGCGATCGACCGTCTCCGGCAGAACCGTGAGGTCGCCGAGGCGGGGCTCGCCCTCATCGCCGACCGCCCGCTCGAATCGCAGGCGCGGCTGCGCGACATCCGTGACCTGTATGGCTTCTTCGAACGCGAGTGGCCGGCCATCCTGGCTCGCATGCATGAGACCGAGGCCGCCGAAGCCGAGACCGATGGCGCCGCCCGGCGCACCGGCAGACGAAAGGAAGTGACCGCGTGACCGCGGTGATCGAGACCCATCAGCTGACCAAGACCTACGGACCCCACCGCGGGATCGTCGACGTCGACCTCACCGTGAACGAGGGCGAGGCCTTCGGCTTCCTGGGGCCCAACGGCGCCGGCAAGACGACGACGATCCGCACGTTGCTGGACCACATCCGCCCGACGAGCGGGACGGCGACGATCTTCGGCATCGACACGACCGCCGATCCGGTCGCCATCCATCGGCGCCTCGGCTACCTGCCGGGCGAGTTCACCCTCTACGACAAGCTGACCGGCGGCCAGACGCTCGAGTACTTCGCGAACCTCCGCGGCGGCGTCGACGCCAGCTACCAGCAGGACCTGGTCGACCGCCTCGAGGTCGATCCCTCCCGGAAGTTCCGCGAGTACTCGAAGGGCAACAAGCAGAAGATCGGCCTGATCATCGCGCTCCAGCATCGGCCGGACCTGCTCCTCCTGGACGAGCCGACATCCGGCCTCGACCCGCTGATCCAGCAGGTGTTCTACGGCGTCATCCGTGACGCCAAGGCCGAGGGCCGAACGGTGTTCCTGTCGTCGCACATCCTGTCGGAGGTCGAGAAGACCTGCGACCGGGTGGCGATCATCCGCGACGGCCGCCTCGTTCGGGTCGACCGCACCGAGGCGCTGCGCGACCTGGCCCACCACCAGGTGGAGCTCCGATTCGCCGATGCCGTGCCGGTGCAGGAGTTCAGCGCGCTGCCCGGCGTCTCGGACCTCGTCGCCGAGGACCACACGCTGCGGATGCGCGTCTCGGGCAGCATCGCGCCGGTCGTGCGCGCCGCCGCGCGCTACGAGCTGGCCGACTTCGTGAGCCGCGAGCCGTCGCTCGAGGAGACGTTCCTCGCCGAGTACGGCAAGGGTGCGGTCGCGGAGGAGGCCGCACGATGACCGCCGCGACCCCGACCGCCGACCGGCCGTCGGCGTGGAGCCGGGTCTACGGCCTCGGCAGCATCTTCGCCAAGACGATCCGCGACTCTCGACGCGCGACGATCATCGCCGCCGTCGGGCTCGGTCTCCTGTTCCTTGGCGTCAGCTACGCGATCACCGCCGAGTTCGACACGCCCCAATCACGGACCGAGCTCGAGGAGCTGATCGCCGCGGTCCCGCCCATCCTCCAGGGACTGGCCGGAAAGGTCGTCGACGTCGGCACGCTGGGCGGTTACCTCCAGTACAAGTACGGCGTCTTCTTCCCGCTCGTCCTGAGCCTGTGGTCGATCCTCGCCCTCTCCGGCACGCTGGCCGGCGAGGCGCAGCGCGGCAGCCTCGAGTTCATCGCCTCCACGGGCAAGTCACGTCGACGGATCGCGGTCGAGAAGCTGTCCGCCCACGTCCTGATGATGTTCGTGGCCGTCGTCGTCGCCTTCGCCTCGATCGCGATCGCCGGCAACGCGTTCGCGGTGCTGCCGGGTGACGAGATCAGCGTCCTGTCGTCGTTCGCCTACGCGGTCTGGCTGGGCCTGCTGGCGCTCGTCGGCGGCGCGATCGCCTTCGCCCTCGGCCCGTTCGTCGGGCGCGGTGCCGCGGCCGGGATCGCCGGCGCGATCACGTTCGCCGGCTTCATCCTGAACGGCTACCAGTCGGCGGTGCCGGAGCTGGCGCCGTTCGCCAACCTGACGTGGTGGGGCTGGACCTCGAACCACATCGCGCTGGCCGGCCAGTACGACTGGCCCTCCGTGATCCTTGTGGCCGTCGTCGTCGTGGTCCTGCTGGCGATCGGCATCGAGGCGTTCGCGCGCCGCGACATCGGCGTGACGACCGCGCTTCCCACCCCGTCGCTGCCGCGTTCGCTGCTCGGGCTCGGCGGGCCGATCGGGCGCGCGATCAGCACGAACCTGGGCGCGACATTCGCATGGGGAATCGGCATCGGCTTCTTCGGCCTGGCGCTCGGCGGCGCGGCCAGCGGCTTCATGGAGCAGCTGCAGGACTCGCCGGCGTTCATCGAGCTGCTGTCGACGGTGTTCCCCGACGTCGACTACGGGTCGGCGGGTGGCTTCCTGCAGCTGCTGTTCATCGAGTTCGGCGTGATCCTCGCCGGCCTCGCCGCGGCGTCGTTCGTCAGCGGCTGGGCATCCGATGAGACCACCGGTCGAACGGAGATGCTTCTCGCAACGCCACTGAGCCGCGTTCGCTGGGCACTGTCCGGCGGCCTCGGGATGTTCGTGAACGTCGCCATCTTCCTGGCGATCGCGGCGGCGGGCATCGGGATCGGCGTCGCCACCACCGACACTGACGTCGCCACGCCGCTGCTCGGATCGGCGGTGCTCGGCCTCTACGGCCTCGCGCTGGTGGGCATCGGCCATGCCGTGGGCGGCGTCCTCGGCATGCGGTTCGCGGCGACCACCGTCGTCGTCTTCGTCGTCGTGACCTGGTTCATCCAGCTGCTCGGTCCACTGATCGGCCTTCCCCAGGTCGTGCAGGATCTCGCGCTGACCACGCACTTCGGGCAGCCGATGGTCGGCGTGTGGGATCCGGTCGGCATCGTCGCCTCGCTCGCGATCGCGATCGTTGGCGTGGCGATCGGGACGTGGGGCTTCAGCCGGCGGGATCTGCGGGCCTAGCCTCCGGGGGCATCCAGCCGTGAATGAGCTCGTCGTGGTAGCGCGGCGGGCCGTCCGCGGCTGAACCCCTCGGGATCGGCGCCATCGGCGCCTTGCCCTTCGCGGCGAGGACGTAGTAGGCGCACGCATCGGTCAGCGGACAGAGGCCGCAGATCGGTCGCGGCGCGCGACAGGTGTCCCGGCCGTGCCGGATCGTCTCGACGTGGAACGGGTACATCTCGTCCGGCTGGAGCACCTCCTCCAGGAGGTCGTGGGCCTTCGGCAGCGGGGTGCGCGGCGGCAGCATGCCGAGCCGGGTGGTCACCCGATGGACGTGCGTGTCGACCGGCATCGCCGGGCGACCGAAGCCGAACAGCAGGATGATCGACGCGGTCTTGCGACCGATCCCGGGGAGTGCGGTGAGCCACTCCCGCGCGTCGGTCAGCGGCCGCGTCCCGAGGAAGCCGAGGTCCCAGGTCCCGTCGGTCGCGGCGTGGACCTCCGCGAGCACGTGCTGGATGCGGCGCGACTTCGTCGGCGCCAGCCCACCTGGGCGGATGACGTCCTCGAGCTCGTCGGTCGGCGCCGCAAGCACCGCGTCCCAGTCGGGGTAGCGGGCGCGGAGCGCGGTGAACGCGCGGAACGAGTTCACGTCGGCGGTGTTCTGGCTCAGGATCGTGAGGACGAGCTCGCTCACCGTGTCGACCCGCGGCCCCGCCCAGGTCGGATGCTCGTAGCGCTCTCCGAGCCGCTCGAGCACCACGTCCGCGAGGGCCCGGCGCTTGCGCCGGTCGGCCGCACGCTTCTGCGGGCTCGGGCCCCTTCGTGGCATGGACCGATGGCGCCGCTAGCGGCGCGCGAGCTCCAGCCCGATGCCGACCGTGCGTGCCAGGCGCGCGGCTGCGGCCTCGAGCAGCCGGTCGGTGTCGGCCATCGAGCCGGCAAGGTCCGTTGGTCGGTCCGCGATCGGCTGGACGACGGTCAGCGCCGTCGCCGCGTCGAGGGCCTCGGCCCCCGCGCCGAGGGCGCCGCACAGCAGGACGACGGGCGTCCCGCGCGAGCGGGCCAGGGTGGCGACGCCCATCGCCGCCTTGCCGTGCAGCGTCTGCTCGTCCGCGCGGCCCTCGCCGGTGATCACGAGGTCCGCCTCCTCGAGTGAGGTGGCGAGCCCGACGAGCTCGGCAACGACCTCGACCCCGGGCCGAACGACGGCGTTCGTGAAGCCCAGGAGGCCGGCGGTCGTCCCGCCGGCCGCGCCGGCGCCGGGGAGATCGGCGACGAGCCGCCCGGTGGCCTGCTCGATGCCGCGACCGAACGTCGACAGCGCCGCGTCGAGCTCCGCGACGGCGGCGGGATCGGCTCCCTTCTGCGGTCCGTACGTCGCCGCCGCGCCGCGCGCGCCGACGAGCGGGTTCGTGACGTCCGACGCGACCGTGAGCGTCACCTCGCCGAGCCTTGGGTCGAGGCCGGCGGGATCGATCCGCTCGAGGTTGGCGAGCGCGGCTCCGCCGTCGGGCAGCTCGGCGTCGCCGGGACCGAGGAACCGGACGCCGAGCGCCCGCAGCAGGCCGCTGCCCCCGTCGGTGGTCGCCGAGCCGCCGAGCCCGACGGTGATGCGCCCGACCCCCGCATCGAGCGCGGCCCGGATGAGGTCGCCGGTCCCGCGGGTCGAGGCGCGGCGCGCGTTGTCGGGCGTGCGCTCCTCCGGGGTCAGCCGCGCCAGGCCGGACGCGGCGGCCATCTCCACGAAGGCACCGGCCCCGTCCGCGAGCAGCAGCCAGTCGGCGTCGACCTGGCGCCCGAGGGCATCGGTGGTGGCCAGCGTCCGTCGCTCGGCCGCCTCTCCGAGAGCATCGGCCACCGCTGCCAGCGTGCCTTCGCCGCCGTCGGCCATCGGACGGCGCGCGACCTCGTCGTCGGTCCGGACGCTCACCCATCCACGGGCGATCGCCGCAGCCACGGCCACCGAGTCGAGCGCGCCGCCGAAGGAGTCGGGCGCGACGAGGACGCGGAGCGATCGGTCCGGCATGAGGGGACCGATGATAGAAGCCTGCCGGGCCGCGGGAGTCCCCGGCGGTGGGACCGCACCGCCGGGGCGACGAGTGGGGACCCGAGGTCAGCCGGCTCGGACGGGCTCCGAGAACGGCTCATCGGCGGCCGCCGTGCGTCGGCCGCCGATCCGGCGGGCGCCGAGCAGGAGGGCAACGGCCAGGAGCAGCATGCCGCCGATCGCGCCGGTCACCGGCACCCAGGTCATCCCCGCGGCAGGGGCCACCGCGAATGCCGAGGCCTCGGGCGTCTCGAAGACGCTGTGCAGCACGCGCAGCTGCCAGTCGCCGGCGGTCGGGAAGGTCACCGTGACGACCCACTCGCCGTTGCCCACACTCGCGGCCGGGACGCTGATCGTCTCGTCCGTGCCGGGCAGCGAGGCGGTGAGCCGCACATCGCCCTCGTTGACGGGCGTGACGCCGTGCTGCAGCAGCAGGAAGCGCAGCTCCCGTTCCTCGCCCGCCGTCGGCGGCGTGTCGGCGCCGTCGACGATCGAGGTCTCTGCGTAGTTGCCGGCGGCCACGCTTGCCGCCATCACCGCTCCCAGCGCGGCCAGGAGGGTAAGCGCGAGCGCGGTCCGAATGAGTCGTCGCATGCGGTGTGCTCCTCGAGCTCTGTGTGCCATCAGTACCCCGTTCGGGAGGCGACGGTTCCCGCTAGGGTCCGATCGACTCCGCGATCCGCAGCGTCTCCACGAGCCCGAGGCCCGACTCGATCCGGTAGAGGGTGCCGCCGCGCTCCCACACCAGCGAGTCGCCGACGAGCCTGGTCGCCTCGGCCCGCTCCTCGCCATCCGGCCCGAGATAGCGCAGCAGGTGCGGCGGGCCGGAGATCCAGTAGCCGGGCTCGCCGTCTACGCTTACCTGGGCCACGCTGGCGCCGACCTCCACGACGAGCTTCTGGACCTGCTCGCGCTCGAGCGCTCCGTCGATCGCCTGCACCAGCAGCCCGATGCCGGTCCCCTTGATCTCCGGCAGCTCGTCCGCCGCCGCATAGACGAGCGAGACGATCGCGCCGTCGCCGATCGTGTACGCCTCCTGCGGCGGCCCGAGCGCTCCGGGCGCGAGCTCCGCGGCGTCGTCGACCGGCACCGCCGCGCCGAGGGCGAGCCGCGTTCCGAGCGGGTCGGTCGGGACCGAGGCCGTCGGCAGCTCCGGCACGAAGGTCAGTCGCAGGCCGGGCAGCGAAAGCACGAGGGCCGCGACGGCAGTCGCGAGGATGAGCAGGCCCACGAGCGCAAGGACGAGCGCGCGCGGCAGCGGCGCGAACCAGCGCCGGCGCGGCGGCGAGACAAGACGCTCCGCGACGGCCGCGCGCACGACGGGTGTCGGCGGGAACTCGACGGCAGACGCGAGCTCCGCGAGAGCGGCGTCGAGACGATCAGCCATCGAGCCACTCCTCGCGTCCGCCCAGGGCATCCGCCAGGCGGCCACGCGCTCGAAACAGCCGCGACTTGACGGTTCCGGGCGCGACGCCGGCCAGCGCGGCGATCTCCGCCTCGGGCAGGTCGAGGAAGTAGCGCGCGCCGATGACGAGGCGATCGTCGGGCGCGAGGGCGTTGATCGCGTCGAGCAGGGCCCGGCGGCGCTCGTCGCCGAGCACCTCGGCCTCGGGTGACGGGGCGATCGGCGCGGCGGGTGCCTCGGCCTCGGCGCGCAGCTGCAGCCCGAGGCGGCGCGCGGCGGACCGGCGGCGGTTGCGCGCGGCGTTGCCGACGATGCGCAGCAGCCACGGCCGGAACGGGGATCCCTCGCGGAACCGATCGAGCGCGCGGTATGCCTTCACGAACGCCTCCTGGGCCGCGTCCTCGGCCTCGGCCGCGTCGCCGGTGACGAGATAGGCGACGCGGAACGCAACCTCCGTGTAGGCGTCCACCAGCGCACCGAAGGCCGCGCCGTCACCTCGGCGGGCGCGCGACACGAGCTCGGCCTCGGCCGGTGGACGGTCCTCCACGTCCCGGTTACCCCGGTGCGGTGGCGCCGGTTCCCGCACCGGCGCCGCCTATCGGTCCTTCAGCGAGCGTCGGCGCTCCGTGTAGGCCGGGATCGAGATGATCGGCGGGCGGATCTCGTCGCCGATCTCCCGGACCTCCAGGCTGAAGGCGTCCTTGCCGGTGTTGATGAGCTTCATGCCGCGGCCGACCTCGGTCAGCAGCTCGAGGCGATGACGCTCCTCCAGCTTGCGGATCGCGCCCTGCAGGATGACGTAGGCCATCTGCGACAGGTTCGGCAGCGGCTGGTTGCGGTGGATGCGCCGCTCGAGGTCGACCTGCCCGACCGCGGAGAGCCCGACGTGCTCGAGGATGTCGATCAGCAGGCCGATCTCGACGGCGTAGCCGGTGAAGAACGGCAGCCGCTCGAGCAGCGCGCGGCGACCGGCGTACTCGCCCGCGAGTGGCTGGATGATGCCCGACAGCTCGGGGAAGAAGAGGTTGATGAGTGGGCGTGCCATCAGCTCGGTGACCCGGCCGCCACCCTCGGCCTGGAGGCGGTCGCCGTCGCGGATCGGCCGCTGGTAGAAGCCCTTGACGTACTGCAGCTGCGGCTCGCGCAGCAACGGGCCGATGAGCCCGTACACGAAGCGCGGCTGGATGTTGCTGATGTCGGTGTCGATCCAGGCGACGATGTCGCCGTCGAGGACGTGGAGGCTCTTCCACAGCGCCTCGCCCTTGCCGACATGGGAGCCGAGCTCGGGCAGGATCTCCGAATGGCGGTGCACGGGAATGCCGAGCTCGGTGGCGATGTCCGCCGTCCGATCGGTGCTGTCGGAGTCGATGACCACGATCTGGTCGATGAGCGGCACGCGGTCGACGAGCGCGCTGCGGACGCGCTTGATGACGGTGCCGATCGTCTTCTCCTCGTTGAGCGCCGGCAGCCCGAGGCTGATCGAGACGTTGTGGCGCTCCTTCAGCGCGACGAGCTTGCGGATGTCCGAGAACTCGTGCGCGTGGAACGTGTTCTCGGCGAACCACTTGTCGACGACCACCGGCAACGAGCGCGATCGCTCGATGAAGGCGTCGGCGTGGGCGAGCGTCCCCTCCGATGCCCGCAGCTCCTCGAACGTCGCGAGCCCGAGGGACTGCTTCGTCTTCACCACGATCACGGTCGGCTTCGCCTTGCTGGCGACCGTCTCCGCCAGCGTCCCGAACAGGTAGCGGCCATCCGGGCTCGCGTTCGTGGGCTGGGCCGATGCGCCCATGACCACGAGGTCGTGGTTCGCGGCCTCGCGGACGATCGCCTGCCGGACGCCCGTGGCCTCGCGGATGATGCCGATCGCCCGCCGCGTTCCGGCGTGCTCGCGCACGAACGCGTCCACCGCCGCCTGCTCGCGCTCGACCGCGCGCTCGCCGATGCCCTTCGGCACCACGTGCAGCACGACGACCCTCGCGCCGAATCGCTTCGCGAGATCGCGGCTGATCCGCATCGCGAGCTCGGCGTGCGGCCCGCCGCGGACGGGCACGAGGATCGAGCGCACCTCGTCGATGCCGCGCTGCTTCACGACCGCGATGTCGCACGGAGACTCGCGAACGACCGCGTCGATCGTCGGGCTGAAGACCGGGCGCGGCAGGGCTCGCTCGCCGGCGAGGACCATCTCGGTCGCCTCCGCCTCCGCTCGGGCGGCCTGGGACGCGGTCGGCGGCCCGCCCCAGCCGAAGATCACCAGGTCGGTGCTCTCCTCCCCGACCGCCTCGATCACCCCGTCGGCCGCATGGCGACCGATGCGGACCAGGGTTCGCAGCTCGACGCCCTCCTCGTCACCGAAGTCGAGCACGCGCTGGAGGAGGCGGCGTGCCGTGCGGGCGGACGTCGCCCCCTCCGAGAGGCTCACGCCCTCGGGCACCTCGACGATCCCGAGCGCGGTGATCTCCGTCGGTCGGCCGTTCGCGACGCCGGCGCCGATGCGGACGAGGTCGCGCGCCGTGCGCGGGTTCGCGAGGGGCAGCAGGATGCGGTACGGCGACCTGCGCCGGGCGGCGGCCATCAGGGCCCGGCCCCATCGGTCCGCGCCGCGTTCCAGCGGGCGACGAGGTAGGGCTTGAGCTCCTCGAACTGGCGCGCCTGGTCGTCGATGACCCGCTCCGCCTGGTCGGTCGTCAGCTGGAGCGTGTCGCTGATGAATCCCGCCGTCCGCCCGAAGTAGAGGGGGGTGAGCCCCGCCAGCAGTCGCTCGCGATCGGCACCGGGCCGGTTGAAGGCGACGAGGCTGTCGTACAGGCAGCGGATCCAGAGGTCGGCGCTGAAGCGGAAGTCGGCGGGGTCGCCACCGATCTCGAGCGCGTTGACGCGCTCGAGCTGGTCGGGAGCGAGCATCTCCTTCCAGACCTCCTGCTGGGCCAGCCTCGCCTGCTCGAGGTTGTCGATGAGCTTGGCGTGGTTGACCGCGATCTCCTCGGGAGCCACGACGCGCTCGAACCCGTACTCGGGGATCGGGTGCGAGCCCTTGACCCGCAGCCATCGGTCCTCGTAGTGGCCTGCCAGCCGGAACAGCGTGCCGACGACCTGTCGGAACATCGGCCCGAGGTCGCTGGCGGGGTCCTTCGCGTCGTGGATCTTCGCGCCGAGCCTGGCCTGGCACACGGCGAAGCCCTCGTTGATCGCGGAGTGGGTCATCCAGATGTCGATCCCGAAGCGCGCTGCGAGATCGTCGAACGTGTCGAGCTCGAGGTAGCGGGCGACGAGGTCGCCGGAGACGGCGAAGTCGCCGCCGATGGGCTGGCGGATGCGCGCCCCGTACAGCGCCCGGGTCAGCGGGTAGCTGATGTTGTTCGTGATCGTGCCGTCGTACTTGTAGCGCGCGTACATCGGCGCGACGAAGTCGTAGCCGCCCTTGAGGATCGGCCCGGCAAGGAGCTCGACCCACTCGGGGACGATCGAGCGCAGGTCGGAGTCGACCATGACCATCGCCTTGACCTTGAGCTCGCG